>DASRLB010000042.1:0-2990 GCA_035648695.1 Acidobacteriaceae bacterium
TCTGCACCTTTCTCGTGGATCGCAGGCTGCATGGCCTTTTGCAGGGGCCGCTACCTGGCAAGCTTGTTCACGGTCTGGTTCCCCTTAAGGCCGACATCGACCTTGTACCGCAGAGGAGCTTACCAAGCTCCCCAGACAGACGTTTTTCCAGGAGATTCCCCATGGCCGAGACCATCGCCCCCGTCGCAACCGCTTCCTCTGCCGCCTCCACCTCCGCGCCCAGTTTTTCCGCCCACGCAACCGCCCCCGGCCTCCAGTTCGAGCGACACTTCACCCGCCCCGGCATCTCCCCCTTCGACGAAATCGCGTGGGAGCTCCGCGACGCCATCATCCAGGACTGGAAGGGCAAGCTCATCTTCGAGCAGCGCAACGTCGAGGTCCCCGCCGACTGGTCGCTGACCGCCACCAACATCGTGGCCTCCAAGTACCTCCACGGCCAGGTCGGCACGCCCGAGCGCGAGACCGGCGTCCGCGCCCTCATCACCCGCGTCGCCGAGAGCATCCGCGACTGGGGCATCCGCGACGGCTACTTCGCCACGCAGGACGATGCCGACACCTTCTTCGCCGAGCTCGCCCACATCCTCCTGCACCAGAAGGCGGCGTTCAACTCCCCCGTCTGGTTCAACGTTGGCTGCGACCGCTTCGAGCCCAACTCCGACGCCCAGAACTGGCACTGGGACGCCACCCTCGGCCGCGTCGCCTTCTCGCGCACCGGTTATACCCGCCCGCAGTGCTCGGCCTGCTTCATCAACTCCGTCGACGACTCCCTTGACTCGATCCTGACCCTCGCCAAGACCGAAGGCATGCTCTTCAAGTGGGGCAGCGGCGCCGGCAGCAACCTCAGCGCCATTCGCGGTTCCATGGAAACCCTCTCCGGCGGCGGCACCGCCTCCGGCCCGCTCAGCTTCATGCGCGGCTTCGACGCCTTCGCCGGAGTCATCAAGTCCGGCGGCAAGACGCGCCGCGCCGCAAAAATGGTCATCCTCAACGTCGACCACCCCGACATCGAAGACTTCATCCAGTGCAAGGTGAAGGAAGAAGCCAAGGCCTGGCACCTGATGCAGGCGGGCTACGACGGCTCCGGCCCCGACAGCGAGGCCTACAGCAGCATCTTCTTCCAGAACGCCAACAACTCCGTCCGCGTCACCGACGAGTTCATGCAGGCCGTCCTCGACGACGAGAACTTCACCCTCCGCACCGTCCGCGACCACCAGCCGGTCAAGGAGACCCCTGCCCGCGACATCATGCACCAGATCGCCGAAGCCACATGGCAGTGCGGCGACCCTGGTATGCAGTACGACTCCACCATCAACCGCTGGCACACCAGCAAGAACACGGCCCGCATCAACGCCTCCAACCCCTGCAGCGAGTACATGTTCCTCGACGACTCCGCCTGCAACCTCGCCTCCTTCAACCTCCTGAAGTTCCTCACCCCCGGCGGCCAGTTCGACATCCCCGCCTACCGCCATGCCATCGGCATCCTCACCACGGCGATGGAAATCATCGTCGACGCGGCCGGCTACCCCACCGAACAAATCGCCAAGAACTCGCACGACTACCGCCCCCTCGGCCTCGGCTACGCCAACCTCGGCGCGCTGCTGATGGACCGCGGCCTCCCCTACGACTCCGACGCCGGTCGCGCCTACGCGGCTACACTCACCAGCATCCTCTGTGGTGATGCGTATGCCCAATCCGCGCGCATCGCCGCCGACTGCCCACCCCTCGGGGCTGCTACTCCCCTGACGCAGCAAACGGGTGTTCAAGGCGGAGCCTGCCCCGGCTTCTACGTCAACCGCGAGCCCTTCCTCGACGTCATCCGCATGCACCGCGCCGAAGTCAACAATATCGACCGCGCCCTCAAAACCAGCACCGAACCCTTCGTCGCCCCGCAGCTCGCCGAGCTCAAAGCCGCCAGCCAGAACGCCTGGGACATCGCCCTCGCCCTCGGCGAGCAGGACGGCTACCGCAACTCCCAGGTCACCGTCCTCGCCCCCACCGGCACCATCGGCTTCATGATGGACTGCGACACCACCGGCATCGAGCCCGACCTCGCCCTCGTCAAGTACAAGAAGCTGGTCGGCGGCGGCATGATCAAGATCGTCAACAACACCGTCCCCGGCGCGCTCTTCAAGCTCGGCTACAAGGACTCCGAAGTCGAGGCCATCGTCAACTACATCGACGCCACCGGCACCATCGAAGGCGCCCCCTCGCTCAAGCCCGAGCACCTCGCCGTATTCGACTGCTCCTTCAAGCCCGCCAAGGGCACGCGCACCATCTCCTGGACAGGCCACGTCAAGATGATGGCCGCCGCCCAGCCCTTCCTCTCCGGCGCGATCAGCAAAACCGTCAACCTCCCCAACGACTGCTCCGTCCAGGACATCGCCGACGCCTACACCGAATCCTGGCGCCTCGGCCTCAAGGCCGTAGCCATCTACCGCGACGGCTCCAAGGGCACGCAGCCCCTCAACGTCTCCGCGCAAACCACGGACGAAAAGAAGGGCACCAAAATCCTCACCGCCGCCGAGCAGTCCAAATCCGGGGCCACCAGCCTGGGTGACCCATCTTCGACGACGGCATCATCGTCGTCTAAGGTGGGCTCCGCGGAATCCGACGCCGCCCTGGCCACCGCCGAAGCCGCCCACGCCTCCACCCGCGCCCAGCTCGCCACGCTCGAAGCCCAGCTCGCCGCGATGCTCCATTCCTCCACCCAGAACGCCGACTCCCGCGACGCGCAGGCCCCTCCGCGCGCGATGCGTCACCGCCTCCCCAACGAGCGCGCGTCGGTCACGCACAAGTTCTCGATCGCCGGCCACGAAGGCTACCTCACGGTCGGCCTCTACCCCAACGGCCAGCCCGGCGAGCTCTTCATCCGCATGGCCAAAGAGGGCTCGACGATCTCCGGCCTCATGGACAGCTTCGCAACGGCGATCAGCATGTGCCTCCAGCACGGCGTGCCCCTGAAGCTGCTCTGCGAGAAGTTCGCCCACACC
>DASRLB010000043.1:0-8988 GCA_035648695.1 Acidobacteriaceae bacterium
GGCGTGTGGTCCGCGCGGCATCGGAACCGATGGCAGGACCGGACGGCCGGTGTCGGGAGTCTGGTGGGGCTTTCGTTTCCAAACTTTGCGCTGGGGCCGATCTTGATCGTGGTGTTCGCGATTTGGCTGGGATTGCTGCCAGTGTCGGGCGCGGGGAATGGTGTCGGTGAATTGCTGCTGCACATGATATTGCCGTCGATGACGCTGGGGCTGGGGCTGGCGGCGATTTTGACGCGGATGGTGCGGACGTCAATGCTCGAAGAAATGGGGCAGGATTACATTCGCACGGCGCGGGCGAAGGGGTTGCCGGAGCGGACGGTGGTGTATCGCCATGCGCTGCGGAATGCGCTCAATCCGGTGCTGACGGTGGTGGGTTTGCAGTTCGGATCGCTGCTGGCGGGGGCGATCGTGACGGAGACGATCTTTAGCTGGCCCGGATTGGGACGGATGACGCTGTCGGCAATTTCGAACCGCGACTATCCGCTGGTGCAGGGGTGCATTCTCGCTGTGGGGGTGACGTATGTGGCGATCAATTTACTGACCGACGCGGCGTATGCGGTGGCTGATCCGAGGCTGAGGCGGTGAGGGTTTTGTTGAGTTTTGAGTCGTGAGTCTTGAGTTGTGAGTGGCTATGGTGAGATGGCTGGCGGTCGTTGTGGCGATGACGGGTGTGGCGTCGGCGCAGGTTTCGGTGCCGGTGGAGGCACCGGCTGCGGCGAAGGCGATTGTTTTTCATGATTCGAAGTATGGGGTGCGGTTTGTGGTGCCGGCGGGGTGGAGCTTCGATCGCAAGGACCATCTGGTGAGCACGTTTCATATGGACGCGCGGACGGCGGGGCCGAAGGCGTTGATGCGTGGAGTGGCGGCGATGGGATTTAATCCGTTTCCGGAATCGACGTTTAGCGGGGCGTGGTTTTACTTCAGCGTGCAGCCCCATACGAACGATGGCGAGTGTGCGCGGCAGGCGGCGCGCGGTGGGACGCCGCACGATGCGGAAGAGATCGGGGGCATGGAGTTCCGACATGGACACGAGGAGAGCGGAGGGATTTGTGTCGAGTCGCGGAACGATGTGTATACGGCGTATCACAAGGGATCGTGCTATCGGTTCGATCTGCGTGTGGGGACGTTTTGTGGGATTTCAAGTGGGGCCCGGGAGATCGACGAGCGGCAGTTGCAGGCGATTCATTTACGGCTGGATGGGATTCTGAAGTCGGTGGTGCTGGATTGGGGGCCGCGGCCGGCGGCAAAGGTGGAGGGCCGGCGGCAGTTGCCCGAGTAGATAACGATGTTTGGATTGCAAAAAATCGGCGGCGATCTTTTGATGGGATCGCCGCCCTGCGGTCGCAGAAAAATAATGCAAGAGGTGAGCCACAGCGGCCCACTTGGATAAGCGGAATCGAAGTGCGGAATTTGCGTTTCGATCGATTTTTATTTTCAGGAGATGAGGGTGACGATTTGCGGGTCGGGTTTTCCGTTGGTGAGAGTGATGCGGGCGAGGGTGATGGGGAGGGAGAATCGCCGTGGGCCGGCGCTGCCGGGGTTGAGGTAGAGGACGCCGTCGCGCCAGGCGATGGAGGGCTTGTGGGAGTGGCCGCTGATGACCGCTCCGATGCCGGCGGCGGCGGGGTGGAGGTCGAGGTCGTCGATGGAGTGGACGAGGTAGAAGAGGCAGCCGCCCAACTCTACGGCTTCGGTGGGGTGGAGGTCGTCGAAGACGGCGGCGGTGTCGACGTTGCCGCGGATAGCCGTGAGGGGAGCGATTTCGCGGAGGCGATCGAGGATGCACGGGTCGTAGACGTCGCCGGCGTGGAGGATGTGGTCGACGCCGGCGAGTTCGGCGATGGCTTCGGGACGGAGGAGGCCGTGGGTGTCGGAGATGACGCCGATTTTCATAAGGCAGTGCGGAGAGTCAACGAACAAGGCAAAAGACTAGGAACGATTGTTGGTTCCCGGATTCGAATGGTCCTCGTGAACACCGCGAGGATCCGGGTTGACTGTGGCTGGCTGAGAGTACGTTTGGCCGTCAACGGTCAGCCGCACTGTGTAGTTCCCGGGCGCCAGCTCTGTCGGGCCGCGGCGTTGGCCGCGTACCGGACGAACGGGTTCCGCGACGGGAGTTCCTGCCGGCGGAGAGCACGCATCGCGCGGTGCAGGAGCGGCCTGGCCTCGCCCTCCGCCTCCAAAGCCTCTTGGACTTGGCACGTTCAGAGCGACGCGATGCATCCCGGCATCGGCTGACGGTGGAAGAACAGGTTCCTCCCATATCGCCTGGACATTGATTGCTTCCGTATCGACGGGCTTCACCGGTGCATCGCTCGCGGCACAGGCGCGGACGGTGCCTTTGCTGTCGACCAGCTCCAGCTTTATCGGCGAGGTCGCAGACGATTTCAGCCAGTAGTACACTACAACGCCCTGCGGCGGATTGAGTTCCTGCGGTTCCTCATGGGGAAGTGGCGTGCCGTTCATGCTGCCAGGGGGGACTGCCAATGCGTCGCCCGGCTTGTAGAGGTAAACGGGAGAGGAAACGATCTTCGCTCCGTTTGCCGCTATTTGGCGCAGGGCACTCATCTGGTCCATTACCCAGAAACCTCGGCCATGGGTTGCAACATCCAGGTCGTCACCATGCACAACGATGTCGCGGACGGATGTTGCGGGCATATTCAATTGCAGCGGCTGCCAATTCTCTCCGTCGTCGAACGACACGTAAACACGCAGTTCGGTGGCGGCGTACAACAGACCCTTCGTCCTGGGATCTTCCTTGACGGAGTTCACAAATGCGCCGTCGGGAATACCCTCGGCGACGTTCGTCCAGGTCTTGCCACCATCGTGGGTGCGGTAGATGTAGGGCTTCATGTCCCCAAGGCGATGCCGATCGACGGCCGCGTATGCGGTGTCGGCGTCGAAGTGGCTGCCAACAATTTGCGATACCTTGCTCCAGGCCGTCAGTGCCGCCGGCGTGACGTCGTGCCAGGTTCTGCCGTCATCCTTCGTGACTTGAATAAGACCATCATCCGTTCCCGCCCAGATCGTCCCGCCATTTATCGGTGACGGTCCAATGCTGTAAACGACACCGAAACGGTCTGTCATATGTTGATCGATATCTTTCGCCGTCACAGCATCGAGATTTGCGGGAAGCGCGGGTCTGAGCCGGGTCAAGTCAGCGCTGATTTTCTGCCAGGTCTTGCCCAGGTCGCGGGTCCGCATCACGAACTGGGTCGAATAGTACATAGCCCCATCGGCCTCGGAAAATACCTGCGGCAATGTCCAGGTCCTCCGGTCCGGGTCGTTCGGATCGGGAGGCGGCAATTGGCCGCCGAGGGACGCCGCGACATTGAGCGCCTGATCGCAACGGCCGGCGCCCGAGCCGTAGAGGATATTGCCGTCATGCGGGTCGGGGAGTACGGTGGCGCTTTCGCCGGCAAGGCACGTCGGTTCCCAGTTGCGGAAGTTCAGAACTCCCTGCCGCGACCACGTGCTGACGCCCACACCTCCGCTATCCTGCTGCGCGCCATAGAGCCAGTATGGAAACCGGTTGTCTGCCGCGACATGGTAAATCTCCGCGGTTGGCTGGTTGTACCAGGTACTCCAGCTTTTGCCGAAGTCGACGCTGACCACGGTTCCCTGATCGCTGCTCAAGACCATGCGATTGGGGTCTTTGGGATTGATCCATATCTGGTGATAGTCGTCGCCGCCCGGAGCGCCTTTGATCGGCAGCCATGTTTTGCCGCCATCCGTCGTGCGGTAGGTGGCCGTGTTGATGTCGTAGGCAATCTCGGGATTCGTGGGATCGACGGTGATGGACTCGAAGTACCATCCGCGGCCCCAGAGACGCGCTTCGGAGCTGACCTGATGCCACGTCGCACCCGCGTCGGACGAACGATAAACGCCGCCACTGGCTTTGGCGGTGCTGGCTTCGGCTCCCGGAACCGGCGGCCCGAGTGGGCGAGCAACCGCAGAGCCGATGTCGTCGACCACAGCCCACAGCATATTCGGATTGCTCGGAGCCACGGCGATGCCGATCTTGCCGACAAACTCATCGGCGGGGAATCCTCCGCCCAACTGCTTCCAGGTGTCTCCGCCGTCGGTGGATTTATACAGCCCGCTGCCCGGCATGTAGGAAGGCGCATACACCGCCCACGGCGGACGACGCGTTGCCCATAGAGAGGCATAGAGCACCTTCGGATTTTTCGGATTGATGGCAAGCTCGATGGCGCCCACATTGTCCGGGTCCGAGGTCTTATAGAGGACCTTCTTCCACGTCTTTCCGCCGTCGAGCGAACGGTAGACGCCGCGCTCCGGATTGGCATCGTAGGCGTGGCCCAAAACGGCAACGTACACCCGGTCTGGATTCATAGGATCGACGATAATTCGTCCGATATGTTCAGACTTTTCCAGACCGATATGTGTCCAGGTTTTCCCCTCGTCGACCGACTTGAACATACCGATGCCATACGAGTGCTGGCTCCGAATATCGGGTTCACCCGTGCCGACGTAGATCACACTTGAATTTGACGGAGCGACCGCGATCGCTCCAATCGAGCCTATGGGAATGCCTTGATCGGCGATGGGAAACCATGTTCGCCCCGCGTTGACGGTCTTCCAGACCCCGCCGCCGACCGAGCCGAAGTAGAAAGTATCCGGCTGGCTTGGGCTGCCGGCGACTCCGTACGAGCGCCCTCCGCGCATCGGGCCCACGTCCCGCCAATGCAGGCCTGCAAGCGCCGCTTCGGGGACCGTTTGTGCCCGCGTTGTCGAAACAGGCGCCAGCGCAACGCAGAACGACGCGATCAGAACGGAGGGAAGAATCGAACGAACCATGAGAGTTCCTCTGAAGGACCAGACTTCAAACTCTTGATTTTGCAAAAAGGAGTTCAACGCTATATACGAATGAGAAGCTGCGAAAGCTGCGCATCCAATTCGGATGATATTTTCTCCCCTAGCATATGCCATCGAAATGGTCTGACCTCCGACTTATGCTGGCAAGATCAATACACAGACAGCTATAGCGGAGAGTAATGACAATATTGGACCTTTGTTCGTACCTCGGGCTAGGCGCAGCGGGAGCCGCGACAGTGAATCTGCTGCTGGGGCTGCTCATCTCCCTGCGCTACAGTCCAGTTCGACAGTGGCCGCATCGGCACTGGAATGTGTTTGCGCTGCATCAGTGGACGGCATATCTTACTGTCGCGCTGACGCTTACGCATCCTGTTGTCCTGCTCTTCCAACCTTCGCCGCACTTTGGCGTGGTTGACCTTTTGTGGCCTGTGCATTCGCCTCTCCAGCCTTGGATCAACAGCGCCGGGGCGGCGGCAATGTATCTGGTCCTTTTGATCGTGGGCTCTTCCCTGCTCCGGCAACGGCTCGGAAGGCCGTTATGGAGGAAGTTGCACTACCTGGTGTTTCCGATGATGGTGCTGCTGTTTGTCCACAGCATTCTGACCGACCCCAACCTCAAAGACGGCAAACCCGACCTGCTGGATGGGGGAAAGGTTTTTCTGGAAATCGCATGCGCTGCGAGTGTCCTGGCGGTGGCTGCAAGGATCAGGATGCGGGGCAAAGGCTTCCGGTCGGCTCTCGCAAAGTAAACCGCGTCTTTCACAGAGTCGCGTGCGTCTTTCCCTGCATACAAATAAAGTGAATACGCGGCGCTTGAGCGTTGTAATACCCTCATTCACGCATCGACAGTTTGGGTTTTAATTTGATTTCGAGGTGCCGTCGTGACGAATCTCCACCGTGGTCTCATCCTGTTCGCTCTGATCGCTTCGACCGGCGCAGGCAGCAGCGTCGCACAAAGCCAGGATTCGGCGCTACCGCTCTTTTCTCAGATGCGGTGGCGTGAGATCGGCCCGATGCGCGCTGGGCGGACGCGCGCTCTCGCCGGCGTCGCCAGCCAGCCGGCCACGTTCTACATCGGAGGCGTCAACGGCGGCGTGTGGAAGACCACCGACGGTGGCGCCACATGGAATAGCTTGTGGGACGCACAGCCCTCGGGCTCCATCGGCGCAATCGCCGTGGCAGATTCAGACCCGAATATCGTCTATGTCGGAAGCGGCGAAGGATTGCAGCGGCCCGATCTTTCCACCGGCGATGGTGTGTACAAATCCACCGACGCAGGCAAGACATGGATCCATCTGCTGGGCCTGCGCGACGGACAACAAATCGGACAGCTCGCCATCGATCCGAAGAATCCGGACAAAGTCTTCGTTGCAGTAACGGGACACCCCTACGGGCCAAACAAGGAACGCGGCTTGTACCGCACTCTCGACGGCGGCAACACCTGGAAGAACGTCCTGTACATCGACGACCTGACCGGTGCGTCCGATGTAGAGATCGACCCCAGCAACCCGAAGATCGTCTACGCCGGAATGTGGCAGCGTCAGGAAGGGCCATGGGAAAATGGCGCCTTCATCGGCGATCACGGCGGCATGTTCCGGTCTACAGACGGCGGCGACACGTTCACAAAAGTCACAGGCGGCGGCCTGCCGGACGACGTGCTGCAGGTGAATATCGCTATCGCTCCTTCGGACTCGAACCGCATCTATGCGGAGGTCGCGCGTGTCAGCGGCGGCGTGCTGCTGATGCGGTCCGACGATGGCGGCAAGACCTGGGTTCATGCGCCTGTGAATGACACGAGACCCGAGGCGCGCATCGGCGGCGGCGACGTTCCCGTGCCGCGCGTCGATCCGAAAGACCCCAACACCATCATCGTGGCGAGCGTCGTAAGCTGGCGCTCCACCGACGCCGGCAAGACGTGGTTCGGGTTGCGCGGATCTCCGGGCGGCGACGACTATCAGAATGTCTACATCAATCCCAACAACACCGACATCATCGCACTGGTGAGCGACCAGGGCGCGATCGTCAGCATGAACCGCGGCGAGAGTTGGACGCAGTGGTACAACCAGCCGACCGCTCAGATGTATCACGCGACCGTAGACAATGCGTTTCCGTATCGCGTCTGCGGAGGGCAGCAAGACTCCGGCAGCGCGTGCGTGGACAGCCGCGGCAATGATGGCCGCATCACCTTCCATGACTGGCATCCGGTCGGCATCGAAGAGTACGGCTATGCTGCGCCCGATCCGCTCGACCCCGATCTCGTCTACGGTGGCAAGGTAACGAGGTACAACCGCAAGACGGGGCAAATTCAGGACGTTGAGCCAAAGGCGTTGCGCGGCTATCGTGCTCTGCGCACCGAGCCGCTGCAATTTTCGGCGGCCGACCCACATAACCTGTACTTCGCGACCAATACTCTGTGGCTGACGAAAAACGGTGGCCTGGACTGGAAGGAAATCAGTCCGGACCTGAGCCGCGAGACCTACGATCTGCCTGACATCATCGGCACTTATAAGAGCAATCCAGCGGCAAGTGCTACGCGCCGCGGCGTGATCTACGCGCTCGGACTCTCGCCGCTGGATGTCAACCGGATTTGGGCCGGAACCGACGACGGCCTCATCTGGACAACCAGCGACGGCGGAGCAAACTGGTCCAACGTGACACCACCGGAGATGAAGCCCTTTTGGAAGGTCTTCAACATGGATGCGGGCCACTTCGACAAGCTCACCGATTATGCAGCAGTCAACACGCTGCGGCTCGACGACATGCGCCCACATCTCTTCCGCACGCATGATGGCGGCAAGACGTGGAAGGAGATCGACAACGGCATCCCCGACGGGGCAGCGACCAGCGCAATTCGCGAGGACCCGAAGCGCAAAGGGCTACTCTATGCAGGCTCCGAGACACAGGTGTATGTGTCCTTCGACGATGGCGACCACTGGCACTCGCTGCGCCTGAACATGGCCGCCGTCTCGGTCCGCGATCTGGAAGTGAAGGACGACGACCTCGTAGCCGCGACACATGGCCGTGGCTATTTGATTCTCGACAACGTGACGCCTCTGCGTCAGTACAGCGAAAGGCTCGCTGCCGAGAATGCGCATCTTTACACGCCGCAGACGAGCATTCGCGTGCGCAACGATATGAATCCACCAACGCCGTGGCCGCCGGAAATGGCAACCGGAGAAAATCCGCCGGATGGCGCGATGATCGACTACTACCTTGGGCCGCACTTCGCAGGCGCCGTGACGCTCGAAGTGATGGACAGCAAGGGTGAGACGGTGAGCAAGTTCAGCAGCGCCGATCCGGTCCCGCCGCTCGACCCGCGCTATCCCGATCCCGTCTTGTGGGCGCAGAAGCCACGCGTGGTCGAGACGACTCCAGGCCATCATCGCTTCCTTTGGGACATGCACTACGCCGCTGTTCCAGGAATGTCTACCGGCCCCGATGCTGGACAGGCCGTTCCCCACAATACGCCGGCTGTCTCGTCTTCTCCATGGGTGATGCCTGGCGAGTACACAATCAAGATGGTTGCGGGAGGTAAGACTTTCACCACGACGATGAAGGTCGTCCTGGACCCGCGCGTCAAGACATCGCAGGCAGATTTAGAGAAGCAGTTTGCCGTCTCGAAAAAAATGTATGACCAGATGATGCGGGCGACGACGGCGATCCATGAAGCAACCGTTCTGCGCGATCAGATGAAGGCTGACAACTACAAGGGACCGGGCGGTGCCTCGGCCAACCTCGAAAGCAAGCTGGAAGCAATCATCGGAGTGGAGAGAGGCGAGGAGCGTGGCGGCGGACGCCGTGGCGGACCTCCGAGGGCTCCCACCTTGGGTTCGGCGCGCATGCAACTCGCGCGGCTGGAACACGAAATCCAGGCGGCTGACGAAGCGCCCACCACCACCCAGATCGAAGCCGCCGAAGAAGCCGGAAAGCCGATCGAGGACCTTCTACAGAAATGGGACGCGGTAAAGAAGAATGACGTGAAGGCGCTGAACGAGATGCTGCTCCAAAAGGATCTGCCCCTGCTTACGCTTGATACCCACATCATCGACCACGATGTGGAAGACCAGATCGAGTACGGCGACGACGACTAGTTCGGATACAGAGTGAGCGAAATTTCCCGCCTTAAACTGGTAACGAAGCTTCAGGCGAGGA
>DASRLB010000044.1:0-31579 GCA_035648695.1 Acidobacteriaceae bacterium
GTTGGGGGATGCGGCCGAGGCTCGGAGAGTTACGGCAGAGTTGAGGAAGACGTATCCGCGGAGTGCGGCGGCGGTGCTGGCTCGGCCGAAGAGTCGACCGGCGGTGGCTTCAGCGGTTGCTCAAGATGACGGGGGAAAGCCGGCAGCCGCAAAGACTCCTGCGGCTCTCTCCACTACGTCCGCCAAGCCACCCCATTCGGGTAAAGACCGCCCGATGGAGAACCCGGTCAGCACGGACTTCGGTCGAGATGACAAGGTTGTGGTGGCGCCGGCGGATGCGAATGCTGCGATCTCTCCACTGCGCGCTGTGCGTTCCGGTCGAGATGGCAAGCCGACTGGGCCGGTAGCGCAGGTGACGGGGATTCGGCATTGGTCGACGGCTAGCTATACGCGCGTTGCGATCGACCTCGGGGATGAGGTGGAGTACCAGGCGGCGAGGGTGGAGCATCCTGACCGGATATTTTTTGATCTGCATCATGCGCACCTGGCGCCGGAGTTGGTGGGGAAGAGTTTTGCGGTGACCGACGATGGTTTCCTGACCCGGATTCGCGCGGCGCAGTATTCGGATGACGTGACGCGGGTGGTGCTCGATGTGCATGAGGTGACGGACTACTCGGCGTTTCTGCTGCCGAATCCTTATCGCCTGATTATCGATATTCATGGCAAGCAGCCGGATGCGGCAAGTAGTCAGCACCTCGCGAGCAGCAGTGACCAGCATTTTGCCAGCAGCAACGATTCAGTGGCGCCAGTGGTGAGGCAGAATTCCGATGGCGTTGTTTCCAGCTTGCCGCCGATGCCGGTAACGGATGGCAGCGCGGGGTTTGGGCTACCGGCGAGGACGGTGGCGAACGACGCGAATGCGAAGACGGCTGCGGTCGCTCCGCCGCGAGTTGTGATTCCGGTGAAGCCGACTGCTGCGAAGCCTGTGCCGAATACCGTGGTGTCGCGGACCGGGAACACAGGGACGGAGGTTGCGGAGGTCAGCGATCAGCCGGGGAAGGTGGAAGCGACGAGGCGGCCGACTTCTGGGCCGATTTCCGAGAAGTCGCCGAAGAGCAGAGATCGAGCGGCGAAGGTTGATTTGGGATCGCGTGGGGTTGCGGCGCCTGCGGTGGCGGCTCCGCCCACAGCGGATGGCGAGACGTCGCTGATGCGGGCGCTGGGTTTGAAGATTGGGCGGATCGTGATTGATGCCGGGCATGGTGGGCACGACTCGGGGACGCTCGGGGCTGACGGGATTCAGGAGAAGGACGTGGTGCTCGATGTGGCGCTGCGGCTGGGCAAGCTGCTGCATCAACGGATGGGTGCGGAGATCGTCTATACGCGCGCGGACGATACTTTTATTCCGCTGGAGACGCGGACTGCGATTGCGAACAAAGCGCAGGCGGACCTGTTTATTTCGGTCCATGCGAACAGCTCCCCGGATGCGAGCGCGCGGGGGACGGAGGTGTACTACCTGAACTTTACCAGCGACCCGGAGGCGATGCGGGTGGCGGCGCGCGAGAATGCCGTGTCGACGCAGAGCGTGCATGAGCTGAGCGACCTGGTGAAGAAGATCGCGCTGAAGGACAAGATCGATGAGAGCAAGGAGTTGGCAACCGATGTCGAGGCCTCTCTATATAAGGGATTGGAAAAAGGGAACGACGGGCTAAAAGATCGCGGCGTGAAGAAGGCTCCGTTCGTGGTGCTGATCGGGGCGAACATGCCGTCGATCCTGGCGGAGATTTCGTTTGTGTCGAATCCGGACGATGCAGAGGAGTTGCTGACTCCGGAGTATCGGGAGCGGGTGGCAGAGAGCTTGTTCAATGGCGTGGCGCGATATGCGGCGGGGATCAATGGGGTGAAGACGCCGGTGGTGAAGGTGGCGGCGAAGAAATAGCGGCTTAGTAAGCCGGGACCCTTGCAAGGGTTTCGTGGTTGAACAGGTCGAGCGGCGGTGGGTATACGGGCGGGATGGCAGGTCCTTCGACTGCGCTCAGGATGACAAATTTGTGGGGTGTCAAAGAGAGCGGTCGGGCTTTGCCCGATAACCCACCCTTCGCAAAGTGCGCGAAGGATGGGCCACCCGGATTCGTGGGGCCTCGGTCGAGATGAAAGGGAGCGTGCTTACCTTTGGGGTGGTGGTGTAGTCTGCGCTATATGAGGTGTTTGGGCTGGGTTGGCGCTGTCGCGTTGGTGGGATGTCTGGGGTGGGGTGGAGTGGTGTCGGCGCAGACCGCAACTACTGTGGTCGAACTGCCGGTACCTTTGCTTCCAGAGAGTTTTGGTGCGTGGAAGTCGGCGACGGTGTCGGATGGTCCGAGGTCCGAAGTCTCGCTGGCTAAAGTGAATAAGGATGCGCTCGAAGAGTGCGGGCCGCAGCGTTCGAAAACGGCGAACTATCTTTGGAACGATCGCGGCAACGTGCGCGACATTCGCGTTGAGGCTGTTGAGTTCAACGACGCTACGGGAGCGTACAGCGCATTTACGCTGGCGCTTCATCCGGGCATGAAACTGGGCAAAGAGATTGGATCGGCTACTGCTGTCGGTGATGGCGCTGCGTTGTTCACGAATGGAAGCTCGCTGGTGATGGCTTATCCGGTGACCGCTGCCGACGTTCCCGATTTGAATAAACTTGCGGCGGAGCTTCCGAAGGTTGGTGGGCCGCGGAGCCAGGCGCCGCTGTTGCCGACGTTTTTTCCGGTGAAGGGATTGGTCGCGGGGAGCTTGCGGTATGCGCTGGGGCCGGCGAGTTATGCCGCGATGGGGGGAACGCTCGATGGGGCGAAGCTGGGTTGGGAGAAGAGTGCCGAGGCTGGGATCGCCGAGTATGCCGACAAGCGCGGCAGGGAGTCGCTGACGCTGCTGCTGTATCCGACGCCGCAGATCGCCGGCGAGCACATGCGCGCGATTGAGGCGCAGGTGGGAAGCACGGCGAAAATCAGGCGCGAGGGTGAGTTGGTGATCGTTGCGGCGGGAACGTTTGGCGCCGACGATGCGCAGAACATGATTGAGAACGTTCACTTGCGCAGCGAGGTGACTTTCGACCAAGGGGTGCCGCCGAGTTTTGAATCGGAAGTTCAAAAGACGTACAGCCTGCTGACAAGCATCGCGATTTTTTGCGGAGTGGGGATGTTGGCGGCGGTGTTGCTGGGTGTGTTTCTGGGCGGCGGTCGCGCGCTCATTCGGAAGATGCAGGGGAAGGATGCGGCGACCGATGCGGAGTTTTTGAGCCTGCACCTGGACAATCAGAATCCGCGGCCAAAGTTCGATCCGCCCGGTTCCTGAGGGTGCTCATGGGTGCCCGGGGCGGGTGTTAATTCCGGAGTAACGTAATCAAGTATTGAAAATAAAGAGTTTACGATTCACAGCAAAATCCCTTGACACTTCGGGGGGTCGAACATAGTCTTGCACCAGAGAGTTCCGACAGCTTTGCCTCTGTTGGTGCTACCTCCCAAAGAAAGGGTCGCCCTGTTGCCGGGCGGCCTTTTCGCTTTCTGTGGAAAAGTTGGGACGGAATTTGCGGTGCGCGAGCCCGTGAAGACAAAGACAATGGAAAACGCGAAGGACGCAAACGACGCAAAGGAAAAACGCGGCGGCTGCTGTGCTAGTTTGGCAGAGCGGTAGTGCGAGGTTCGTCATGCGTGGAGCGACGGCTGTGGTTACTTTATGGATCGGGCCTTCAGCCCTCTTACGCGGATTGCGGCGGGTTGATGGGGCGTTGCCCCATGCTTTTATAGCGTCGCGCCGTTGGCGCTTGGCTTCGGTGGCTTGCGTTGCGCTGCTTGTGGTTGGTGTGGCGAGAGCGCAGGATACGCGGGTGGTGACGGAGCCGAAGATTCCGCCGGTATGTACGACGCTGAAAGCTCGTCTCGCTACGGTGTGGGTCCGCGGCAACCCACGCGAGGAAGGCGAATTGGATACCGAGCGCATTCAGAAAGCGATCGATGAGTGTGGGCCGGGTAAAGCCGTCGAACTCGCTATGGGAGTGATTAAGTGGAAGATGCCCGCTGCGTGCTCCGCGAACTGTCCGAATCCAGTCGATTCCTTTCTGACCGGACCCTTGGAATTGCGCGAGGGAGTGACGCTGCTGGTCGACAAGGGCATAACGTTGTATGGGTCGAGTGATCCGAAGGTGTACGAGATTCCGAATCCCGATGCGAAGCCAGGTGATGAGGGCAAGTGCGGGACATCGACACCGCGGCCGACTAGCTTTCCAACGTTTGCTACGGGCGCGGGAAGGCCGCAGGGAGGCTGCCGGCCGCTGATTACCGTCAATGTGAAGAATGCGGCGATCATGGGCGATGGCGTGATCGATGGACGTGGATATGCGAAGCTGATCGGCCACGACTATAGCTGGTGGGAGCAGGCGCGGAAGGCTGAACCGCACGACGATCTCTACTACAACACGCGGTTGATTACGGCGAACAAGGCCGATGGGCTGGTGCTGTATCGGATTACGCTGCACAACTCGCCGAACTTCCATGTCAGTGTGAGTGGGACGAACGGGTTTACGGCATGGGGCGTGCATCTACAAACGCCGGTGGATAAAAAGTACGACGCGCGCAACACGGATGGGATCGATCCGGGGACGTCGCAGAATATTACGGTGGCTTATAGCTGGATCGATAACGGCGATGACAATATTGCGATCAAGCAGGGTGTGTCGCATATGAGCGTTCTGGACAACCACTTTTATTCCGGGCATGGTATGTCGATCGGGTCGGAGACGGTGCTGGGGCAGTCGTATTTGCTGGTGGACGGGCTGACGGAAGACCATACGACGAGCGGGATCCGCATCAAGAGCAACGTGAAGCGAGGTGGCCCGGTGCATGACCTGGTCTACCGGAACATTTGCATGAGAGGGGTGCAGAACCCGATTGCGATTTCGCCGTATTACACCAACCAGACGGTTGAGCCGTTTGAAGACCCGAAGTATGTGGGCGATAAGATTCCGGACTACAAGGGGATCGTGTTGCAGGATATTTATGACGAGACGCCCGGGGATGTGCTGATCGCCGGATTGAATGATGCGCATCGGACCGGAGTGACGCTGAATAACGTCGTCATCAACGGGATCAAGCCGGGGCAGGTGCATCTGGCTTTTGCGGACATTGCGTTGCAGGGGAATGGAACGAACTTTCCGCTGGAGGGAAAGAGCGTAAAGGTGACGGGAACACAGCCTGTGGTGAAGAGAGCCGTGGACCCTTGTGCGGGAAAGTTTGTGCCGATGCAGTAGAGCGACCGTCTGTTGAGGATTTGAGGCACGAGAATTTTGCGTCTGCGGGATTTGCCGATAGAATGACAGAGGAGCAGGCCGACGTAGCTCAGTTGGTAGAGCAACTGATTCGTAATCAGTAGGTCAGCGGTTCAACTCCGCTCGTCGGCTCCATCATTTCAATAGTTTAGGAGCCATCCTAAACATCACGCCGCAGCCTTGTGACGTGATTTGTGACGTAAAGTGATTTCGGTTGTATTCCCGTTCATGACCGAGCGCACTGTTTCTAGATCCGGATGCTGGTAAATCATGGCCGCCTGGACGGATGAGTGGCCCATAGCCCGCATCACCAGAGACAGATTTCCAGTTGATGCAAGAAGCTTGGTTCCAAACGCATGTCTGCCGGAGTAGACAACAATCTCCTTCGACAAGCCAGCCGCCTTTCGAGCGTTTTGGAATGCCTTGGCCACGGTGGTTATGTGACCGCAGCGGGAGTCGGCGGGAAACACCCATCCCGACGCTTGACCATCCCAACGAGCTTGCAAGGCCTCACGGACTCGCGCACTCATCGGGAGCAACCGCCGAGATTGCTTTGTCTTGCCACGCGGAATGAAGATCATCTCGGTGTCCCAAGCAAGATCCTCCCAGCGCATCTCGAACACTTCGGAAGGTCGCATACCGCAATCGAGAACGATCACGGCGACGTCATGAAGCGGCTGTTTCGCTACCGCAAGAAGTTTGACGGTCGACTTTGCATCGATGATTTCCGACCGCCCCTCCTCCTTCAGTAGCTTGACCCGCGGTGCGGCCATGATGAGTCCCCATTCCGCAGCCTTGCCCAACATCCGGCGCAACGTGCGGAGGCCGCAGTTCGCATTCGCTGGCGAATGATCGAACTGAAGTACCTCGGCATCATCCGTCGTGATGTGACCAATGCGCATCTTCGAGATGGGTGTTTTCACAAGCAACTTCCAATCGGAGTGGTAATAGGTTTTTGTTTTAGCTTCCAGCCTGGTTCCATCTACCCAGTCGAGAAACCGCATCGAGAACTGCGCCAGGGTTACTGACTTGCGGCTTGCAGTCAGCTTCCTCTGCTTAGCTCCATTCATCAGGGACGATTCGATCATCCGCGCTCGTGAGGAGGACTTCTCCTTCGTTGAACCGCGGTACCGGCTCCCATCAACAGCGAAGTCATAGTGCCAGACCCCCGCCACGCTTATACAGAGACATGTCGCTCCTCCATGTATGCCCGCACGGCAGGAATTCGACGACTGTCCTCGACGTACGCATGTACGTCCTCAAGAGAATACCGAATAGATCCCTCGAGCTTGTGCCAAACGGGACCAAGACCGACGTTCCGCCAGTAACGGAGTGTGCCTTCGGCGACGCAAATCATGTCGGAGACCTGCTTTGACGTCAACAGTTGGATCGACTTCACCCTGGTCTCTTTGGAGTCCAGCATGATCGGTGGCACTCGGCGACGGGTGCTTCGGGTGCTACTTCGGCAATTGCTTTCTATTTCTGCCAGCTTGCTCATTCGTTTTGTTCGCTCCGTTTTCCGAACCTGGGAGTCAAGAAAACTCTCTTGACTCCCAGGTTGTACGGAGGGTCGGGGGGCCGACCGTGAAGGGAGGCGAATGTTGCCACTCTTGCTGGGTTAGGTGATCTACTGCCGGATATAGGTGGTTGAGTGCACTTCGCTGGACACTTGCGCGACAGGTGAAGGAGGCTTCCACGCGCCCCGCCGAGATCATGGACTATCCTCCGGTAGGGGCTGGACGGCACTCCCGAGAGCGCTCCCGCGCTCCCTTCTGCTCCCTTCTATGGATGGATACAGGGCTCGCAGTGGAGGGGAGGGAGAGGGTTGGTCTGGGGCGCGCAAACATGCGGGCACCAAATATCGCGACAATCCTCGAAATCATTACTCATCGCCTTCCTGTCCTGGGAACAGAAGGTGCGAGTGTAGCACTCGATTTAGATTTCCTAATTTCGCTGCTTCTAGTCGAACCTGCTGCTGTCAGAGCCTCCGAGATGTAGCTCGTTCAACAATCTTCAACAAGGGATCAACTTCCCGGGGTCAGCCGTGACGCTCTTTTACCAAGGACTCGCCTCGCAGTAGGAATCTGCTGTGAGAACAGGTGATCGGGAAAGGGTTAGTTTGAGATACGTTTCACCGTAAGCCCAGCTAAGTCAATCAATGAAGTTGACGAAGGTAGCTACTTAGCGCTTCAAGGTCAGCCGGCTTCATGACGACGGGCTGCATTCCTCCGCCGGTCATCTTGATGCTTGGCGCCTGGAGGAGAGCTTGGAGTTGCGGGTCGGTGTATTTCGTGCCGACGCTGGTCAATGCACCGGCGGCAGCAGTGCCGATTCCGCCCTCCCCATGACAAGAATTGCATGACTGCGCTTCGAACAGTGCGTGCCCCTTCACGACGATAGGGTCGGCTGAAGCAAGGCTGGCGGAGACGCTGCCTGTCGTGGACTCGGGAACGAAAGGGGCGGTCATGAAGCTACGGGAGGCCGCGTTCTGAGCATGCATCTGCGAGGCCATGGACGGGTCACTATAGTCATCGTGGTAGCTGGCGATTCCAAGGCCGGTGTAGGCGATGAGGAAAAGGAAGAAGGCGCCCACTGAAATCGGACGCTTCCAGGGGCGGCGTTCCAGCCGGCGGTCGAGAAACGGAGCTGCCGCGAAGATAAGTGCGAGAAGTGCCGGCAGCATGATGCCCCCGACCAACGACCAGCGGCCACTGAGATATTTCAGCCATTGGAAGGCAGGACGGTAATACCACTCCGGCCGGGGTAAAAAGTGCGTGTCGGCGGGATTGGCTGCGGGTCCAAGGTCCATGGGTATCATCTTCGCGATAACGGCGAGTATGCCGATCAAAACGACAGCGAAGGCCGCATCCATGAACACCTGGCGCGGATAAAAAGGAACTGACGGCAGGCGCGGGCTGACGGGATCTTCCTTGATAGGACCAGCCGCTCCGGCCTTGCGGAAGAAGAAAACATGGCCCGCGATGAACGCGATCAGCATTCCGGGAAGAATGAAGACGTGGAGGACAAAAAAACGGGAGAGGGTGAGTGTCCCCATCTGATCGCCGCCGCGCACGAGCTTCTGGAGGATCGGGCCGATCCATGGAACCTCCGCAATGAGGTTTGTTCCAACAGCGGTGGCGAAGTAAGCCTTCTCGTCCCAGGGCAGGAGGTAGCCGGTAAAGGCCATCCCCAGCATCAGCGCCATCAGAATGCAGCCCGACAACCACAGCAACTCGCGGCGTCCCTTATAGGAGCCATACAGCACCGTCTGCCCAATATGCAGACACAACAGGACGATGATGCCACTCGATCCGTAGGCATGGATGCTGCGGATGAAGGATCCCGCAGACACCACCTTGACGATGTACGACACCACGGTGTGCGCGTGGTCTGCCGACGGCACATAATACAACGCCAGGAAAACCCCCGTGATGATCTGCGACATGAACAGGAAGAGCAAGCCGGAGCCGAAGATGTAAGCCCAGCTCGCGCCGCCGTGTATCGGCTCGTCAAGCGACTCGTGCAGGATCGAATCGATGCCGGTGCGTTCGTCCAGCCAGTTGTCCAGCCGTTCCGCAAGGTGGGGCTTCTTGTCCTGCTCAGGGATGGGTTCATTCGACATGATCGTTCCTCGCCTAAGCCATCGGTTCTTTGTTGGAGACCAGTTGACGGAAGTACTGGTAACGGACCTTCAAGGTGCCGCCCTCCACCTTCGCTTCGAGGGTGTCCATCGAACGTGGCGGCGGTCCCGAGATGCGTTCCCCGTCCGCGGTGAACGTTCCTGAGTGACAGGGGCAGACGAACTTGTTCTGCGCGTCTTGCCACTGAACCGAGCAGCCCAGATGCGGGCATACCGGCGACAGGACGCGAAGAACGCCATCCTTGGCCGGCAACACGTAGACGGCGGTCTGCGATGAGGTGGTCTGCCACGCGTCCCGCCGTTCGAGCGTGATAGTTTTGGCAACTGGCGCAGTGAGCGATGCGAAGTCCGTGGCGAGGCCGACATCCGACCAGGCAGTCTCACTCTCAGCTTTCCGAAGGGGAAATGTGGCAAAGCGGAAGAGTGGAATGGCCAGCAATGCGCCGACAACGCTTCCACTGATTGCAAACATCGCCATGAGAAACGAGCGTCTTCCAGCGGGAGGTTCGACCGCCGCTTCTTCTTTCTTATCAGCCAGTGCTTCCATGTCGTCCCGTCCCTGCTGAAGCGTCGATTTGGTGGCAGCTTATCGGTCAAGCCGCCGCAGTTACTGCAGCTTGCGGATGTACGCGACCAGCTCTGTCATCTGCGGTCCAGTTAACTTCCCCGCGAAGGCAGGCATCTTTCCCTTACCGCTCTTGATGACCGCGAGAAGGTCTGTATCCGATTCCTTGATGACCGCCGGGGTATTGAACGCGTGGGCGCCCATCACTTTTCCGGCAGGAGTGTCCGCATGCCCCGTCGGCCCATGACACATTTGACACTTGGCGACATAAGTTGCGTCAGAGGCTTGTGCGTGGCCCATGGGCGTGATGCAGAAAAGTGCGGCTGCAAGTGTGGTGGCAGGAAGAATAAACTTCATTGTGATCTCCGTGATGCATGGGCGAGCGTTTAGAAGGCGTAATGGACAGCGAGTGTGCAGACGTTTCCGTGGAAGCTGCGAGGCAGGGTAGGCCCAGTTGGACCGCCTTCTCCGTAGCCGTAGTAGTTGTAGTCGCCCTTCCACACCCAGTTGGGTGCGAGGTCGTAGGCGAAGGTCGCATAGGGAGTGTGGAACTGCGACTGGAGGGAGCCCGGCACCTGGCGAATGTTGATCGCATCTACCGTGCCGTTGACAGCACTGACGCGATAACCGGCGTTGATGTGAATCTTCTTGACCGGGCTCACCATGAAGCCCGCGGATACAAACTGCGTAGGAGCGTTGTAATAGCCGGTGCTCGAAAAGGGAGTCGACGCCGCAACACAGACCGCGGGCGCGACCCCCGCAGTCGGCGGAGCCGGTGTCGACGCATAGCACTCGATCGTGGTTGAAAAGATATCGTCGTAGGAATAGTTCAAGTCGAAAGACCACACTGTGCTGCGCGAGAAAAACGTTCCGAAGGAGAA
Organism: Acidobacteriaceae bacterium; assembly: GCA_035648695.1. Classification (GTDB taxonomy): domain Bacteria; phylum Acidobacteriota; class Terriglobia; order Terriglobales; family Acidobacteriaceae; genus Granulicella. The sequence goes on from DASRLB010000044.1 coordinate 10,323, forward strand.
GTCCCGGTTGTGCTCAAGATGGTTGACGGTCTGGACATTGTCCCGGCTCTCGCGAATATTCACGGTGCCGTTGAAGGTCAGCCAGTCGTGAGGCTTGTAGGTGGTGCGCATGATGTAGTGCTGCATCTGTCGCGGACTGATGCGGGTAAAGGACATGTCCGCATACATCGCCTCCACGTTGAAGTTGACGCGCAGCAACGGTGTTGGCCGAAGCGCGACACCCAACAAGCCCCAGTCCTCATGAATCGGAATGAAGTCTCCGCCGGCGTCGGTAATGATGCGACTCCGATAGCGAACTCCACCGTCCAGCCGCGCTCGGGGAGTTACATCCCAGATCATCAGGAACGTGTCGGTCTTGGTCTTCTGGTTGAGAAACTGAGAGTCCGGCGTGGTGGTTGTCTTTGCCGCGCCGGGAGGCGCAAGCAGCGTCGTTCCGGCATAGTCCGTTTCTGTGAAAGAGTTTGTCCCGGGCATGCGGAAATCTGAAAAGTTGTACATGTTCGTCGCGGCGAGTTTCGGTGCGATCTGCCACGTCATGCTCAGGTCGCCGTTGACGTCGATGCGGCGAACATAGGCTGAGCCCGTCACCACCGACTCTCGCAACGCGGAGCGCGATGTCAGCCCATTGAACGTCTCGTTGTAGTTGGTCAGGTTGCTATTCGTGGCACTGTAGAGTATGCGCCCATTCATGGTGAATCGCGGAATCGATGCACTCTGGAAGCGCAGTTGCTCGGTCGGCGTCAGTGTGCGCGTCGGTGCCGAACGGCTATACCCCAGGTACGCATTGCAAGTCGGGTTCACGGTGCCGTTGGCGGCGAACGGAGCGGCGCATGGAGTGGCCCATACCGAAGACAGATCGACTCCGAGGGCAACGGGCGTGCCATTCGAAAGCGCATTGTTCAGACCCGTCAGTTGCCAGCTCGTGTCTCCCTTGTAGTGCATAACGAACTCGTCGAAGCTGATGGTCGTGTGAGGGTCGACTTTCCAGTCGATGCCTCCGTTCCAGGTGTCCGTGCCGTTGCGCCAGAACTGCATCAAAAGGCCTTCCGCGCCTTCATGGATCGTGCTGTACGAGGGTCCCTGCATGATGATGTGCGCATAGTCGAGGCGATAGCTGACCCGCGCCAGCGGCGCCAGCGTCAGATCCAGGTCGGTCATGCGGCGAACCGTGTTGAAGAGATGCGGAGAATCGAGCAGCGGGACGAAAGGGGTCGATGTAGGCGGTATCAATGGGTTGGCGAGCAGATCGTAGTCGAAATATTGGCGGTCGCGGCGAAAGGTGCCGCGGAAATCGTAGAGTTTGCCTTTGGAGAAGTTGAGCGTGGAAACGTTGTTGGGGTCCCCGCCATAGCCGAAGCTGTCCGTCGAAAGGCGATCGAACAGGAGGGCGCGACCGGGAAGGGCCCAGACCAGGTTCAGAGAGAAATCCAGAACGCGAGGGCCCGATTGAATGTTGACCAGGCTGTCATACATGGCGCCGCTGCCGGCCTGCGATACGATGTGACCGCCGAAGTCGACGGATTGATGGACGGTATAACCGTAGCGGATATTATCTTTCGGTGTCGGTGGAGCGGTGTCAGGGGAGGCGGCGTCCGCGGGAGTCTTCGCCGGAGGCTGTGCGCCAGCCGGAACGCTTGGCGGCGTGACGGCCGGCGCGGTGGAGGGTGACGCGGTTTGGGTCGCGGGTGGCGGAGCGGTTTGCGCCTTCACGGTATAGCTGCGGGTCGCAGAACCCCCGAGGCACAAGGCTGCCAACGCGAGCGCACTCGGCAGCTTGATCTGGCAATGGAAGAGCGACGGCTTTCGGTTCGTCATGCGCGGCGCTCCTCTCATTTGAAGAAGTCGAGATTGGCATTTGAGCCGTGAATCTGGGTATGGCATGTGGTGCAGGACTGGTATTGGTTTGCCTGGTTATGGAAGGACGGCGTGCCCGGCGCGGTGAAGTTCATCGAAGCCGTGTGGCATTGCAGGCAGAGTGAGTTGACATTGTTGCGTGTCAGCAGCCGCGGGTTCGGAGAGCCATGCGGTAAATGGCAAAAGGTGCAGCCTTCCGTCTTGAGCGGAGGATGTTCGTAAACGAACGGCCCCAGTGTCTCCGCATGGCATTTGGTGCAGATGGCATTTTGATCTGCATTGGATCGCAGCAACTTGTCCTGCAACGTGCCATGCGGATTGTGGCAATCGCTACAGACCAGAACACCTTCGTTGACCTTGTGATGAAACGGCTGCGAGAACGACGCCTTCACATCGGTATGGCAGGCGTAGCAGAGCTTGGGCTGCGCCACCTTGAGCAGGTGCAACTCACTCTGCGGACTGTGGGCGCTATGACAAGTCGTACAACCGACCCCGGCCAGGGCGTGCGCGGAACGATCGAAGTTTGCATGCGTCCCGAGATGGCAGGAAAGACACTTTGCCTCCACGACCTTGGGAGTGGCGGTGAGAAAGTCGAAGATCTTTGTCTTATCGCCGCCGGACTCGACGTGCGCCTGGCCGGGGCCGTGACAGCTTTCGCAGGTAACACCCTTGCCGCCGTGGGTCAGGGCCAACTCAGAGTGAGGGCTCGAACCGAATTTCTTTGAGAGGTCCGCGTGACACAGCGCGCAGGTTTCAGAGCCCACATAGCCAGACGGCATCGCAGCGGCGGCAAGATATTTTGCATCGGGCTTCGGCTGCGGTGGCGGCGCAACCTGGGTCACGCCGGAGGACGTACCACACACAGTCATCGCGAGCGCAAGTGCCGTCATCGTGAGCCATCGTCTCATTGCGCGCCTTCGGTGGTCGGGGAGTGCATCGCGGCACCTCGCCTCTTGAACTCGTTTGTTGACAAAGGACAGCCGTGGCCCGTGCGTCCGACAAGAACTGGCGCAAGTATCGTCTTGCGCTGACCGGAATGCTGTGCAATTAAGCACACCGGGAAGCCTTAATGGATTGGAATCCGAAATGGGAATCAGGCTGTCTGGAAGTCGAGAACCACGAGGGCGGGACTTTTCCATGCTCAAGGCGCGCGAAGATTTCGTCGATAGCAGAAAGTGGTTGGAGAATTGGCCTGTGAAACGATCGCAGATTCTTGTATGCACCGATTCCGTCGATGAACCCTGCGCCAACCCAGTTTCCACGAGTCTTTCATCTTGGGGAGTAATCCAGCCGATCTGATGAGGCCCCTATAACGAAGTTCCCAACATGGCGAGGACACTGCGGCGATCAAATTGGCTCATACGAAATAGACCTCGGAGGTTAGGGACACTTCTTGCGGCCGGGCGGCGCATAGGACGTATCGCGATCGGCAAGTACGGTGAAGGCCGGCTTCTGCTCTCCCGCAGCGGTGAAGAGAGACCAATGCTCGCCATCATTTTCATACGGCCGCGTGTAGTAGATACGCGTGATTCTGGCGCTGGCTGTGGCTGTCAGTCGGAGCAGGAATGAGGCCGCGCACGCCTGAGTGATCGCATCCGGATTGCTTTGAGGGTTCTGCCCAGCTCCAACCTCGGTGTCCCAGATCGTGCTACCCGCCCACGAATCGTTCGACAAACTTTTGAGCAGCACCCACGTCGTGCAGTTATGGTCTTTCACGCTGCCACAGTTGGGATTTCCGTTGATGTAGTCATTCATATCGTCCCAGCCGTGATACGCGAATATTTCCGGGCGGAATGAAGTTCCGCTTCCGAGGCCGTACGCGGCAGCGTCGTTCGCGAGGTAGTACTTATATTGGTCGAGATAGCTCGCGTTGCGGCACAGCGCCGCATCCTCGCGGGTGCAGCGCTGGATAAACCCATCTCCAAGATGTCCATTCGATCCGAAGTCACCGGCGGCCACCGAGCAACTTGGAGGAGCGCAGTGTTTTCGGATTGCGAGATAGTAATCGGCCGCCAGTTTGGCATCTACGGGCATCGATAGCCCATCCCCGGACCGCGCACCATTGTTCGGCTCATTCCATGCTGTAAACGCGAACGTACCGGTCCAACCCGTGTAGGCCCACGATATGCTCTGGAACCTCTCGAAGGCGGCTTCGAAGTCCGCGGCGGTTGGAAATCCTTTGCTTTTGCTGACGCCGTCGATGTATTTGAAAGTGAGCAGGGCCTCGTCGCATCGCCCCTCGGCGTACTTCAACCAATCTTCCAGCCACGCTCGCGTGCCTTCTCTATTGATATTTCCGGACCCAACAGGATGTTCCGCGATGTCCCATGACAAATAGGCATGGCAGTGGCGATTGCCGGGCATCGAAGCGCTTCCGATCGAGCGGTAGTAGGCATTCGTAGCAGCGTAGAACGCAGTCGTGTAGGACAACTGGCGGTTTGGACCGTTGAAACCAATGTTCAGGTTCTGAGCGTTCTGGGAAATAGTCTGGCCGCTGGCCACGGACGGGAGTAGGGCAGTAAGCACGAGGAATGCGATGAAGCATGCGATCAGGTTATGCGAATGTTTTTTCATGGCATGGTGCCCTTTCTTCGGGTAGAGAAGCGATAAGTTCTCGAACCGAACCACGGGCTTGGAGGTGCGGGTCTCGGCGCTACGAGGTGCGTGGCCGATTCAAAGCTAGAGCATGTATCCTGTATTCGTCTTCGGAGAAGGCCCTCACGATGTACTGGCGCGTTGAGCACCGCCATTGATCCAAGCTGACAACCAAGGAGTTGGGATGACAATTGAAATTCGCACTGCCAAAACATTATCGATTGTAATCGATTTCGCTGTTTGCGCTCTTTTTGCAATCGGATCGGCAGGCGCGCAGATCACCTCCCCACCAAAACAGTTTCCTTACCTTAACCCCGCGCTTCCGCTTGACCAGCGGGTCGACGACCTGGTGGGCCGAATGACTCTTGAAGAAAAGGCGTCGCAGGTTGTGCATCAGGCGGCAGCGATTACGCGCCTCGGGGTGCCTCAGTACAACTGGTGGCACGAAGCGCTCCATGGTGTCCTGGCGAAGCATTCGACGGTGTTTCCAGAGCCGATCGGTCTGGCCGCCACATTCGATTCGCCGCTGATCCACGAGATGGGTACAGCCATCTCCTACGAAGCGCGGGCCAAGCATGAGCAGGATGTAGCTGCCGGCCATCCAGAAGGCATGGGCTTGGATTTCTGGGCGCCCAACATCAATATCTTTCGCGATCCGCGCTGGGGCCGTGGCCAGGAGACCTATGGAGAAGATCCCTTTCTGACCTCACGCATGGGGGTCGCTTTCGTGACCGGCATGCAAGGCGACGATCCCAGGTATCTGCGAACGATCGCTACGCCCAAGCATTATGCGGTACACAGCGGCCCTGAGCCGACCCGGCACATAGCGGATGTGCGGGTGTCCAAACATGACGAAGAGGACACTTACCTGGTGGCGTTCCGCGCGGCCATCACCGAGGGTCATGCCGGGTCGGTAATGTGCGCTTATAACAGCATCAATGGCCAGCCGGCGTGCGCCAACCAGTTTCTCCTGCAGGACCAGCTTCGGGACCATTGGAAGTTTCAGGGGTATGTGGTTTCCGACTGCGATGCCGTGCGGGACATCTGGCATGGACATGGGTTTACGCAGACAGCCGAGCAGGCAGCCGCGGTCTCAATGAAAGTCGGCACCGACCTGGATTGCAATTCCCCCGGAAAGGATTACTCGCACTACCTTGCAGCGGTGAAACAGGGTCTGCTTCCCGAGAAGGACCTCGACGCCTCCGTCAAGCGGCTGATGAGGGCGCGCTTCGAGTTAGGGATGTTCGATCCGCCTTCGATGGTGAAATACGCTTCCATTCCTTACAGCGAGATCGAGAGCCCCGCGCATCGTGCGCTTGCGCTCAAGGCGTCGAAGGAATCCATGGTGCTGTTGAAGGACGACGGCACTCTGCCGTTGAAGCGCGGAGTTCGTACCATCGCCGTTGTAGGCCCGTTGGCCGACAACGCTCTCGCGATGTTCGGTAACTATCACGGAAGGCCCTCGGAATCCACGACACCGCTGGAAGGCATTCGGCGGGAGTTCAAAGACGCCACGATTACATTTTCACCGGGAACGAACTTTCTTCGCGACCAGGTTCCGGTCCCGGCGAGTGTGCTGCGGACGCCGGACGGGCGGCCCGGCTTGGTCGGGGCCTACTTCAAGGGCATCGACCTCGGCGGAAAGCCGGTCGTGACGCGCGTCGATCCGCAAGTGGATTTCGACTTTACGGGCGCCCCTCCTGCACCCGGCCTTGGCACTACGGACTTTTCGGTGCGATGGACGGGAACGCTGACTCCCGCTTCCTCCGGGACCTACGATTTGGGCTTTACGGGCGACGACGGCTATCGCATGTGGATCGATGGAAAGCAGGTGGTCGAAGACTGGAGGGTCCATCCGCCGACGACCAAGACTACGCAGATCGAGCTTCAACAGGGACACTCTTACCAGATCAAGATCGAGTACTTCCAGAAGAACAACGGCGCCGAAGCGAGGCTGGTCTGGACACCCGCGGACAGTGACCCTCTGAGTCCCGCGTTGGAGCAGGCCAAAAAGGCCGATGTCATCGTCGCCGTGGTAGGCATCACGTCCAAGTTGGAGGGTGAGGAGATGAAGGTAGACCAGCCCGGCTTCAAGGGCGGCGATCGCACCAGCCTCGATTTGCCTGCGCAGGAAGAATCCCTGCTGGAGGGGCTGAAGGCGACCGGCAAACCGCTGGTGGTGGTGTTGATCAACGGCAGTGCTCTGGCGGTGAACTGGGCCCAGCAAAATGCGAATGCAATTCTCGACGCCTGGTATCCCGGACAAGATGGCGGCGTTGCGATTGCCGAAACTCTAAGTGGAACGAATAATCCGGCAGGCCGCCTGCCCATTACTTTCTATAAGGGAATAGGTCAGTTGCCGCCCTTCGAGGACTACTCGATGAAAGACCGCACCTATCGCTACTTCAGCGGCACACCTCTCTATCCGTTCGGCTATGGCAGGAGTTACTCAACGTTCGCCTACAGCGGATTGAAGCTCGATCATTCGACAGTGCAGGCAGGCCAGCCACTTACCGTCGAAGCCGAAGTTAAAAACACCAGCGCCCGCGAGGGCGATGAGGTTGCGGAGTTGTATGTGACGTATCCGCAACTGGCTGGAGCGCCGCTACGCGCACTGCGGGGATTTACGCGCGTCCATCTGGCAGCCGGCGCCAGTACGCGGGTGAGTTTTACTGTGACGCCGCGGGACTTGAGCATCGTCAACCCGCAGGGGGACCGCGTGATCGCGGCCGGCGCCTATCGCCTGAATGTGGGCGGCGGCCAGCCTGGCACGGACGCGCCGACGGTAAGCGGCGCTTTCCAAATCAAGGGCGGATTGATGCTGCCTGAGTAGACTCACGACGAGTTGTTTGAATGGGATGCGTCGCCGGGCAGACGCGAAACCACATGGAACCGCGTTGGAGGTGGCTACGGATGCAAATCGACCGAGCCGATCTTGCCTGTGACCGCGTCCCGGACGACAAATCGAACACGCGAAGCTCCTGTAGGCACAGGCATCGCGAAGCGAAAATTCACCTGCTTTCCATTGGGTTGGTCGGTGTCCTGAATCCGTTCTTTGAACTCCTCCGCATCCTGCCGAAGCACCTTGTCCTTGCCGTTGAAGGCCGCGCCCACGATGGACACTTCGGCAAGGCGCGAGCCGTTGTCCTGGGGCGTCCACTGCAAGTCTCCCGCTTCCACGAACACGCGGTAACCGTCGCCTTCCTTCGCCGCCGTTATATGGAGGCCCGTGTAGACCAGGTGCGATCCGCCCGCGGTCAGCAGGTCGAACTTGAACTCGCGGCTCTGCGTCTTCGCGTTCGAGGGCGTCACCGGCGCTTCCGTTTCCGGACCGGCGTAGTAGCCCGTGCGGGTGACCGCATGGAGGTTCGGGTCCTTCATCACGACGCGGATATTGCGGTAGGGCTGCGCCGCGGTGCTGCTGCCGGTGGGCGTATACGTCAACGTGTAGAAGTCGGCCGCGCGATCGGCATCGGCTGCGATCAGGTGGTCCAGGTCATTGCGGCCATGCACGACGGTGCCGCCGGTGGACCGCGCCAGCGCGTCGAACGAGACGTCCTGTGAGAAGTCCGTGGTGGCGTTGGGGCCGCTGTCGGAGAGCGCCTCATCGGCATAGTCTTCGACCGGCGCGGACGCGTCGACGCCGACCGGATCCAGCGTGGACACAGACATGCGCGCGTCCAGCATGCGCCGCGTCACAAGCTGGAGCGCGTCCTGGATGTCCTGTGTGTCGCTATCGCTGGCCGACGTCAGGTCGTAGGCATTGTCGAAACCCGTGCCCACCCAGATGACGTTCTTATGCCCGGGGATGCCGCGCAGGCTGCTGGCCACCTCCGAAAGCGCGCCGAGAGTCTTCGCAAAGCCGTCCGGGGCCGACATCGTGCCGCCGTTGAGTTGGTTGGCCAGCGCGCGGAAATCCACGTCCGTCACATGCTTCTTCATGCTTTCGAGGAGGTCCGCACGGCTCTGCGTGAAGTCGTGCAGGACGGTCACGCGCGATGCGCCGGAAGCCAGGAACAGTGTCGGCACGGGAAGCACCTCGGGCTGCTTTTCGAGAAAGTGCCGGATTGCCTGCTGCGCCCGCGCCGTGTCGGAAAACGGCGTGTTCAACTCGTCGATCACGATGACGTTGACCGGCGCATCCCCGATCTTCGCCAGGTCCGCCGTGCTATGCACCGGGTTCTGGCCGGCGTTCGGCATCGCATGGGCCATTGGCCCTTCGAAGTTCCGGATGCGCTGCTCGGCCTTGTCCTCGTACACGGTGAACTGCGACTTATCGAGGCCGGTGACGAAGTTTCCTTTGTTATCCATCACCACGACGTCCAGCACGACCAGGCGGCTCGTCACGCTCAACGTTTGTGTGGAAGATTCATCCGGCGCCTGCGCCGCAATCCGTGGCACCTCGAACACCGAGCTGCCGCAAAGGAGCATGATCCATGCCGTTGCCCATCCCGCTCGCAGGCGGTTCTTTCGTTCCGGCATCCAATTTCCTCCTGCAACATCGTATCGAGTCGCGGCTGCTCGGCCTTCGCTGTCCCCGGGACGGCGGCTGGCAGCATGTCTACACGATCTCGCTGCGGAACCACCGTGCGGGGTCCTAAATGCGCGCCCTTTTCTAGTTCTGGACCATAAAGGTAACTGTCGTCTTCGCGCTCACGGTCTGCGCCGTGCCGGTGACGGTCACGGTATAGTTCCCGTTTGGCGTGGTGGGCGCAAACATGGTGCCGCTACAGCCATTCGCCGAAACGACAGCCAGCAGCGCCAGTATGACGGCCAGGAGCGCGCCCGGACGACGGCGGCGGCCGAATGCCAGCATCATGCCCAGCATCGTGACGATCGCCAGCCACCAATTGTGCGCCAACCCGTCAGTTTCCAATCGGCCCTCGCTCTGGAAGGTCAGTATCGGGAGGCCACCGCCGGGTACGGCCTCAATTCCGTTCTGGAACTGGACCGTTGTCGGGGCCACGGAACACGAGGTCCCCGCTGGGGCCGAGCAGGTGAGCGCCACCGGTGCATTGAAGCCACCGGATCCCACAACCATGATCGGCACCATGGCGCTGATCGCCGGCTGCACGGGACCTACCTGCGTACTGTTCGGCACAATGGTGAAGCTACCCAGGACCACCACGGAAAGAGTGAAGTTTGCCGTTGAACTCGTGCCGGCGAGGGCCGCCGTCACTTTGAGGGCGCCAACCGTCGATCCGGTGGTGATCGTCGCCGCGGTTGCATATCCGGAGAGGTCCGTCATTTCCGTATCCGTTGCCGTTCCATTCGCGAAGGCGCCGGTCGCCGCGCCGGCCGCGATAGTGAACACGACGGACGCCTTCTGTACGGGGTTTCCGTAAGTGTCCGTCACCAGGGCAATCAGATGTTGCGGGTACGCTGTGCTGATGTTTGCGGTTTGGTTGTTGCCGCTGAATACGGCGACCTTGGCAGCCGCAGAGGCCGACACATTCGTGCAGGCCGTCGTCGTCACCGTCGGATCGCTGGTGTCGGTCGCGGTCACGCACTGCGGGCCGGCCGTTTTCAACGTCACGGCAATCGTGTGCGCTCCTGCATCCGAGGTTGCAAAGGTATAGTTGGCCGGAAGGTTCGCCTGTGGGTCCGTGCTGGTGAACTTCACCGTCCCGGTATACGTGGCCGCCGGATTGTTGACCGTCAGTTGGCCGGAGATGGACGTGCCCGCGACCGCCGTATTCGGCAGCGTGAGCGACGCGGTGTACACAATCGCGCTAGTCCCCTGCACGGCGATGGTTTGCGCCGCGGTTGCCGAGCCCTCTGCATTGTCGCTCAGCGCGATCGCCCCGTTATAATCGCCGACGGTCGGCGGATTGAACACCGTGTTCAGATTGCAACTGCCGCCCGCTGCCAATGTCAGCGGGGCCGACGTGCAATCCGTGCCGCTTGTGCTCGCCTGCTCGACGTATCCCGGCGGCACGCTGACGCTGTTCAGCGACAGGGGCTGGTTGCCGCTGTCGAAAAGACTCACCGTCTGCGCCGGCGAGCTTTCACCCGGGTTCAGGGTCTTGAACGCCAGCGAGTTCGTGCTCACGTTGATGCTGCGTACTTTGTTGTTGCCGGTATCGGCGATGTAGAGGTTGCCTGCGCTATCCAGCGCGATCCCCGTCGGCGCGCTCAGCATGGCCGCGGCCGAGGTCCCATTGTCACCGCTGGCGCCTGCCGTTCCCGTGCCGGCGACGGTCGAGATTTGCCCCCCGGAAATTATGCGGATGCGCTGGTTCTGCGTGTCGGCGATATACAGATTGCCGGCTGTGTCGACGGCGAGCCCGGCGGGTGCATTCAATTCCGTCGACGTGGCCAGGCCGTCTCCGATATAGCCTCCGCCCTGCTGTCCGGCCAGCGTGGTGATCGTCCCTTCACTCAACTCGCGCACGCGATTGTTGCCTGTGTCGGCGATATACACATTGCCGGAATTGTCGACGGCCACGCCGCGCGGGTTCTGTAGCTGCGCCCCCTGGCCTGGACCGCCGTCGCCGTCGAAGCCTGGATTGGCGGAGCCGGCCACCGTGGCGATGAGCGACTCTTTCGGCGCAATGGCGCGGATGGCGCTATTGCCCGTGTCGGCGACGTAGAGAACGCCGGTCTGCGCCCACGCGAGCTGCGTCGGCCCGCTCAGCGTGGCGGCCGCCGGCGTGTTTTCATCGCCGCTGTAGCCGGCCGTGCCTGTGCCGGCGACCGTGCTGATGTTGCCGCTCGTTGCGTCGACTACGCGGACCTTGTTGTTGCCCGTGTCCGCGATATAGAGGTCGCCCGCGGCATCCAGCGCAACTCCTGCCGGCGCGTTCAGCGTGGCAGCGATTGCTGCGTCACCGTCGCCGGAACTTCCCATGGCGCCCGTACCGGCGATGCGCGTGATCGTGCCGCCGGGCGTGACTTTCCGCACCTCATTGTTGGCCGTGTCCGCGATGTAGACATTGCCCTGGTTATCGACCGCCGTGGCACTCGGCGCGTTCAGCGCGGCACTCGTCGCCGCACCTCCATCCCCCGTTGCGCCTTCAGCTCCCGTACCGGCGAACGTCGATGTAAGACCCGGCAATAACGACGCGGCCGGGGCCAGCCCGATGCCCGAAAGTCCCGCCGCGACGCTACCGTTGCCGTCGGTGAACTGAAGAGCGTTCGTGCGCAGCCCGGCCAGGATCGGCGCGAAATTTACTGTCGTGGTGCAAACCGTGCCCGTTACATTGACACCTGGAACGCAGGCCGGCGTGCCCACGCTGAAGTCGGTGGCGTTTGGAAGTGTGAAGACCCCCGTGCCTGCCTGCGTCAGCACGTTCACGGTCTGTGCAGCCGAAGTTGCGGCAAGCGCTGTCGACAGAAAGGCGCCCGGAAGGTGCATCAGACGGACGCTGGAGATGGTGCGCTCGGCGATGAGCAGATCGCCGTTCGGGAGTATCTGCGCGTCCCAGGGATTGCCGATGCCGCTGTTCTGCGGATAGCCGCCGTCCGCAGAACTGGCCGCCACGCCAGTACCGGCAATCGTCGTCACAATGCCCCCAACCGTGGGATCGGAGCTGGTCGGGATCATGCGCACGCGGTTGTTGGTGCTGTCGGCGAGGTAGATGGTGCCGTTGCCGTCAATGGAAAAATGCGACACGGTGCCGAAGTTGGCATTGGTAGCCGAGCAACCGTCGCCGAGGGAATCCGTCTGGGCCGCGCAGATGGCCGGCGCGCTCGCGCCGATGCCGATGCCGGCGTAAGTCGAAATGGTCGGCACAGCCCCGACCGTAATCTTGCGGATGACGTGAGTGGCGGTCTCATCGACGTACACATTGTTCTGCGCGTCCACCGCGACCCCGTAGGGCCCGTTCAGTATCGTGCATTCGGGCAAGGTGAGGGAACAATTCGACGTCGGGCCATTGGTCCCCGTGGCGTTGGCGGTACCGCCGGTGCCAGCGAACAGTTCAGCGATTCCGGTAGAGAAATGATAGACGTTCACGCGGCTGGTGCCGCCGCCCTGCGAATAGTACATGTTTCCCAGCGAGTCGAAGGCGATGTCCTGCGGAGTCGGGACACTGATGCTGTTTGCGGGGAGGGCTGGTGTCGCATTCCTCAGCGAACCCGTGCCGCCGCCGACGACCGTGGTGATGATGCCGCTGGTCAGGTCGATGCGGCGAATGCGGTTGTTGGCCGAATCCGCGATAAACAGGCCGCCCTGGTAGTAGCGGACCGCCTGCGGATGGAACAACTCGGCCGTGGCTGCCGCAATCCCGTCGCCGTTGTAGGCCCCCGTGCCATTGCCCGCAAACGTCGTGATGATGCCGGTTTGCGCGTCGATGCGCCGGATCACGCTGTTGTTGGTGTCGGCGATATAGATGTTCCCGTCCGGATCCATGGTCCCGCCGGAAACCTGGTTGCTCAGTGTGGCCGCCGTGCCGGGGCCGCCGTCGCCCGTGTAGCCGGAGACGCCGTTGCCCGCAATGGTAATCACGGTCGGCAGAAAGCTCGGCGCCTGTGCCGCAGCGACGGTCGCGGAAACGGCCGCCAACATGGCGATACTGCAAAAGATTTCAATCGATTGACGTGAGATGCATTGCTTCATATACTGTGTCGCCTATCCTGACCTGAAGAACTTCCGGCATCGCGGCGGCACGGGTGACCCGGCGGCTCGAGAGTCGTACATCGGACTGCTCCGCTTTTCTTACTTGACGGGCGTAACCATGAATACTGAATGGCGCTTTGGGTTGTCAAGTGAAAAGATGGCAATCGATTGACAGCGGAATGCATACTTTTCGCCCGTTCCCATTGCCAACTGTCCCTTCCAGCATTTATAACGTTTGGCGTGATAGATTGTTATTGATTGTACCCCCCATGCGCCGACCATCCGCCCCATCCCCGGGTTCAGTCGCGGCCTGCGGCTGTTGCCGGACCGCTCGTGTACATGGGTCTGTCCTGAAGGAGATGTCATGAAGTTCCTGAAGTTGCTCGCCCACGCGGCATTTGCTGTCTTGCTGGTTGCCGCGGCGAACGCACAGTCAACTGTCGGCGCCATCTACGGGAGTGTCGCCGACCCCAGCGGCGCTAAAGTCACCGGCGCCGCCGTCGTGATTACCGACGTGAAGACCGGAGTTGTGCAGTCCAATAAGACCAACGGCCAGGGAGACTACCAGTTCGTCGCCGTCAATCCCAGCGACTACGTCGTCACGGTCACGGCCCCCGGCTTCAAGACCGAAACCCATACCGGCGTCACCGTCGACGCGAACTCGAACGTGAACGTCAGCTTCACCCTGAACCCCGGCGCCAAGGACGATACGATCGAGGTTTTAGCAGGCACCACTATGGTCGATACACGCGAAGCCCAGATCGGCGAAACCATCGACCAGGCGCGCATCGAAGAGCTGCCGACGATCAACCGCGATCCCTATGAATTGCTGCAGACCGTAACGGGAGTGACTGGATTCACTCCCGATACGCTGATCGGCAGCCGCCAGGGCGCAGCCTTCTCCGTCAACGGCTTTCCGATTTCCACCTCGAGTTTCTATCTCGACGGCGCGCAGAACAACATCCTGCGCAGCGGCGGCGGCAACAAGTCGCCCAACCCCAGCATGCTGCAGGAATTCCGCATCATCACCTCGAACTCCGACGCCGAATTCGGACGGTCCCCAGGCGCCATTCTCAACCTCATCACGAAATCCGGCGCCGACCACTACCATGGCGAGCTGTACGAATTCATTCGCAACAACGCATTCGACGCGAAGAACTACTTTGCATCGCCCGGCACGATCATCAACTTCAAGCAGCACCAGTTCGGCGGCACAGTGGGCGGACCCCTCCCCAAGCTCTACCAGACGTTCTTCTTCGCTGGATTTGAGCATCTGCAGCTCCATCAGAATCAATACATTTTCCCTTCGCAGTGGCAGTTGCCGACTCCGGCGGAGGCGAGCGGCGATTTCAGCCACGATCCCCTGGTGTTGCTGGCGAGCAATGCCGCTACCGTGGAAGCCAATATCATGAACCTGAGCTGCAACGGGCAAACTCTGGTCATCTGCCCGACCAATCTCGACCCGGTCGCGGTCAACGTCATGAAGTTCGTGCCCAAGGCGGATCCGATCACGGGGGCCTCCGTCACCTCAGCGGCCCCGGCCGACAACCTCGTCAACCAGGGTCTCGGCCGCATCGATTACAACGGCATTCCCCATCATTCCATCGAGGCCACGTTCTTCGATTCGCGCGGCTCCAACATCGACCCGGGCGCCGGCGGCACCAACCAGGTCTTCGCCTATGAAAGCGTGTACAACAACCTGAACCAGGTCAACGGCATCGTCGCGGACAACTGGATCGTCTCCAACAATTTTGTGAACTCGGCGCGTCTGTTCTACACCGGCAATCGCGCCGTCATCTCCAATGTGTACCCGGATCACCTGCTTCCGGACCTCGGCGCGGCCATTCCGGTCGCCAGCGTCCGGTCCGTTGCAGCTCCGCCGCGCTTCGATCTCGGCAACGGCAACATCCAAATCGGGCCGCAGACCTATGGCCCCAGCGACATCAACCAGCAGCAGTTCGGCGTCGTGAATGTCGCCACCCTCAGCTACGGTCCCCACTCGATCAAGGTGGGCGGATCATATATCTGGGACAAGTATGCGGAGCAGGGAACCAACTACTCCGGTGGATATTACAACATCACCGGGGACCCCGCGACCGTCGGCGACCGTTACGCGGACTTTCTTCTTGGCCGTTCCAACACCTTCCAGCAGTCGACGCCGGCCCTCATCCACAGGCGCAACTTCGATCCTGCGCTCTTCGCGCAGGACAACTGGCATGTGCTGCCGCGCTTGACGCTGGACCTCGGCCTGCGCTGGGAAGTGTATCCGCCATTCCATGGCGACGCCACCAGCGGCACTTTCCGGGCCGGTGTGCAGTCCACGAAATTTCCCACGGCGCCTGTGGGCATCCTCTACGAAGGCGATCGCGGCGTCGCTCCGGGCATCGCCAACACGCCCTACACCGACTTCGCGCCGCGTTTCGGGTTTGCCTGGGACGTGTATGGCAACGGGCGCACCAGCCTGCGCGGCGGGTATGGCATCTTCTTTTACCAGCAGGTCGTCGACGACGAAAACCGTTACCAGATGCCGTACGGCCTCAGCATCAACCTCAACCCCGGTGGCCCTGGAATCACCAGCTATGTGAACCCCTACCCCAGCGGCGGCGTCACCGCCTCGCCGTTCCCCTACACCCCGAACCTTGCCAACCCGGTCTTCATCGCCGGGGCCACCGTGTACGCCACGCCGCCCAATGGTGGATCGACGCCGTATGCGGAGGAATACAACATGTCGGTCCAGCAGCAGCTCAGTACAACGTATGCGCTGCAAGTCAGCTATGTGGGCAGCCGCTTTATCAAGCAGCTCCAGAGCAACGACATCAACACCGCCACGCCGCCGAGCAACGCCGACATCATCAATAACAACGTTTCTTCCGTGCTCAGCCGCCGGCCGTATGAGCCGTATACCACCAATGGCACTGGCGCCTCAGGGTACCCCTACCCCACTCCCGGCAATCAGGGGTTTTACTTCCAAACCATTACCGAACTCCAGAACACGCTGAACACCAGCTACAACAGCCTGCAGGTGACACTGCGCGGGCGGCTGGGCCGCAAAATCAACCTGAACTCCAGCTATGTGTGGGCCAAGGCCCTCGACAACGCTTCGCCCGTCAACCGGATGGATCTGCGCTCCAGCTACGGCCCGGCCAGCAACGACATCCGCAACCGCTTCGTTCTTTCCGCGCTGATGGCGTTGCCCACCACCAAGCGTTTCGGCCGGTTTGGCCGTGAAGTCCTCAACGGCTGGCGCCTGAACGGTATCACCTACATCCAGTCCGGAACGCCCTTTACCATCACGACGGCCACAGACGAGAATCACGATGGAAACACAGGTGACCGCCCCGACATTATCGCCGACCCGTACACCCACGCCACCTCCCGAACGGACAAGATTCATCATTACCTCAACCCGGCGGCTTTCTTGAACACCAATCACCTATTGGGAACTCCCTCTCTCTACGGCAGCGAGGGGCGCAACCAGCTTCGCCTCCCCTCCACCACCGACACCAATGTCTCGCTCTTCAAGGAGTTCGCGCTGCCCCACAAAACGCGTCTGCAAATCCGGGCAGAAGCATTCAACGTCCTCGGCAATGTGAACCTCACCTCGCCGCGCACCGACTACAGCACGTTGAAAGCCCCCGCCAACATCGCCGACCCCACATTCGTGCAGCTCCAGAACGCGCAAGACCCGCGGCGTCTCCAGTTCGGCGCTCGCTTCCTGTTCTAAGGCAACCACAAACCGAAACGCAGAATCCCCTGCCCAAACCACATCCATAACAGATACGATGCAAGAGCAATTGAGTTTAAGTAACGGGAGAATATCCATGAACCTGCCAATCCTTCGTCTGGCACTAGCTACAGCGACACTCTGCTCTATGGGCCTCACCGGCTGCACGCTTACGAATAGCGCGCCTGCCACTCCGATCAACTCAACCATCGGGAACATCCGTGGGCAGGCCTTTGGCGGGAATCAGCCCGTCGTTGGCGCGCAAATCTTCGTCTACGCCGCGAACACGTCCGGCTACGGCGCTGCTTCGACCTTGCTGTCGACCACCGTTCCGACCACAGACAATAACGGCTTTTTCTCCATCACCGGCGACTATACCTGCACGGCCGGCCAGCAGGTGTACCTGTATGCAACTGGTGGAGATCCCGGTTCAGGGACCAACGACAACATTGGCCTGCTCGCCGTCCTGGGCACATGCCCGGCGTCCGGGACAATGGCTGACGTGACGCCCTACGTCTGGATGAATGAGGTCACCACCGTCGCCGCCGCCTACTCCCTGGCGGGTTTCGCGACCGACGCCACCGACATCTCCGATGATGAGGCAGTCGCCGCCAACACCACTGCCACGCTCGCGCAGACTGGAATGGCGAACGCTTTCGCGAATGCCGCCAACCTGGTCAACCTTGCTACCGGCACCGCTCTCACGGCCACCCCTGCGACTGGCTCAACTGGGGTGGTGCCACAATCTCAGATCAACACCATTGCCGACGTCCTGGCTGGCTGCGTGAATACCGCTTCTTCCACTACTTCTCCGCCTACTCCGTCTTCCAACTGCTCTACGCTGTTTGAAAACGCGACCTCCGACGGCACCCCATCAGGGACCATGCCGACCGATACCGCCTCGGCGGCCATCAATATCGCGCACCACCCCAGCGCGAATGTCGCCACCCTGTGGGGCCTCATCAATCCGCAGCCCCCGTATATGCCGTACTCCGGCACGTCGGCGCCCGCCGACTTCACCGTGTCGGTCCTTTATCCCCAGGGAGGAACGGGCACCGTCGGTATAGCAGCTGATGGCAACGGAAACGCCTTCGCTACTTACGGCGGCGGCAACCTCGTTTACAAAATCACGCCCGCAGGAGTGATCACCACTGCCACCGTCTCCGCCCCCCGTCATCTCGCGATCGACGCCAGCAACAACGTGTGGGTGCCGACGACCTCGACCTCGACCACGAGCTATAACACCATCACGGAACTTGATAACAATTTGGGTTCGCCCACCGCGTATCCCTCCTTTGACGGAACGGCGGCCGTCCTCAGTCTGAACTCCATCACGTTCGCGTCGGACGGAAGCCTCTGGGCCAATGGTGCGAGGACCAAAGCCATTCATCTCAGTTCCTCAGGTGCGTACCTGGGTGAAATCACCGGCCTGCCTACCGGCACCGCCGATATCGCAATTAACCCCAACGGCATCATCGGAATTTCCGGCGGGATTAATTCGGGCACGCAGAATAATGGGCTTTATCTGTACTCCAGCGCCGGCGCCGCTATCGGAACGCAACCAGCGGGTACTGGAGGAGGTTTAGCCAGCCCGGACGGAGTGATATCGGATGCAAGCGGCAATTTCTGGATCGCGAACAACGGCACCGGCGCCAACGTCGTCTCCGTGTTCACCGCGGCAGGTGCGCCGGTATCCGACACCGGTTACAGCACCGCGCCACTTACTGCGTTGTTTTCCGCAGATTTCGACGGGTTGGGCAACTACTTCGTGGGTTCCGCGGCTGCCGGCATCTACGAGATGAACTCCAGTGGAGGAAAGGTGGCGGTACTCACTCCACCGACCACCGCCAATGAGTACCTTGCCGTCGATCCTTCCGGAAATCTCTGGTACGGCGGTAAAAGTTACATCGGAGAGATGATCGGCGTCGCCGCACCCAAGGTAACGCCTATCGTCACGGCAACCTTCAACGGCAAGCTCAGTACCCGCCCCTAATGTACGGCAGTTTGCAGCCCCTAAGTGCGGCCACTTTGCGTGGTCGCACTTTTGTTTGCGATTTGACGAAGCATTTGCCCGCGGGATATCTTTGTCAACGCAAAATAAATTGCTGCTGGGTGGGCCATTATGATTTTTCGGTCTCGTGTCGTTGCCTTTCTTTTTTTTCTCCCGATGTTAGGGCTTGCGTGGGGCTGCGGTGGGGGCGGTTCGACTTCGACCACGCCACCGGGGCCCGTTCCCACCACGACGACGTTGAGCGCTTCGCCGACCTCGGCAGTGCAGGGAACGAACGTTGTGTTGACGGCGACGACCACCGCGAGTTCGGGCACCCCGACGGGGACGGTCACTTTTATGGATGGGACCACATCGCTGGGCGCGGCCTCGCTCAGCGGGGGGACGGCATCGCTCACAGTGTCCACGCTGGCGGCGGGCAGCCATAGCGTTACGGCCAGCTATGGGGGGACGGGCGGATTTCTGGCGAGCGCTTCGACGGCCGTGGCCGTCACAATTAATGCTCCGGCAGTGGCGACGACGACCGTGGTTTCTGCAAGCCCAAACCCGGCCTCGGCGGGAGCAAGCGTCGTCTTGACAGCGACGACAACAGCCACCTCTGGCACCCCGACCGGGAGCGTCACGTTCTTCGATGGAGTGACTTCCCTTGGTACGGGCGCGTTGAACAGTTCCGGAGTGGCGACTCTGAGCGTGAGCACGCTGGCGGTGGGCAGCCACAGCATTACGGCGAATTATGCGGGTGCCGGCAGCTTTACGGCGAGCACATCGGCGGCCGTGGCGCTGGCGATTTCGGCGGTCACGACGACCACCAGCCTGATCGCTTCACCAAACCCCGCCACGCAGGGAGCGAATGTCATTCTGACGGCGACAACGACCGCGGCTTCGGGCACTCCTAGTGGGACTGTCACTTTCTACGACGGGGTGACTTCCCTGGGCACGGGCACGCTGAATGGGTCGGGAGTGGCGACGCTTACGGTCAGCACGCTGACCGGTGGCAGCCATAGTCTTACGGCGAGTTATGCCGCTTCGGGGAGTTTTGGCGCGAGTACATCGGCAGCGGTGGCGCTGCTTATCAACCAGACCACGACCACCGTTGTGACTGCTGCGCCTAACCCGGCAGCGCAGGGCGTGAGTGTTGTGCTGTCCGCGACGACTACGGCAACTTCCGGGACGCCGAGCGGTAGTGTTACTTTTTACGATGGGGCGACCTCGGTGGGTGCGGGGACGCTGAACGGATTTGGTACTGCGACGCTTACGGTGAGCAGCCTGGCGGTTGGGAGCCACAGCATTACGGCCAGCTATACGGCGACGAGTGGTTTCCTGGCGAGTACGTCGGCGGCGGTGACACTGGTGATCAATGCACCACAGGTGACGACCACTGCACTGAGCGCCTCGCCGAATCCCGCATCGACGGGCGCGAATGTGGTGCTGACTGCGTCGACAACTGCGGCCTCGGGCACGCCGACCGGGACGGTCACGTTCTACGACGGGACCACCTCGCTGGGCACCGCTTCGTTGAGCGGAGGGACGGCGACCCTGACGGTGACTACGCTGGGGTTGGGTGCTCATTCGCTGACTGCGTCGTACGGCGGCGGCGGAGGATTTGGCCCCAGCACGTCGACGGCGGTGTCGGTGAACATCACCGTCCTCGTGAGCGCGCATAGCACCTACAGCTTCACGACGGCCAACCAGACGATCATGGGCTTTGGCGGTGCAGAGGCGTTCTATCAGAACTACCTGAGCATCCATCCGAATGCGCCGCAAATTTATACGGCGCTGTTCGATCCGGTCCAAGGGCTTGGACTCAATTTCCTGCGGCTACAGAACTACTATTACCAGGTAGGAAGCGGGTACACGGCGAGCAACTTCGATCCCGACTCTCCGAAGATTGTGCAGGGTGCGAATGCAGCCGCAGGGGCCTCGAACCCGGTGTCGATCTTGCTGGCGGCGTGGAGTCCCCCGGCCTCCATCAAGAGCAACAACAACATAAATAATGGCGGTACGCTGAAGACGCTGAGCGGAGGCGGTTACGACTACGCTGACTACGGGGCGTTTTGGTACAACTCGGTTCTTGCGTATGAGGCGCTGGGTGTAACCCCGAATTACGTTTCGATCCAGAACGAGCCGGACTTTACGGCGATGACGTACGCTTCGTGCCGGTTCAATCCGACCGAAGCTTCATTCCAGGGCCAGTTTTATGCGGGCTACGATAAGGCGTTAGATGCTGTGTATAAGGCGGTGCAGGCGCTGCCGACGCCTCCGAAAATGATTGGGCCGGAAAGCTTCAGCACGGTGAACCTGCTGTCGTATGCGCAGGCGGTTGAAACACCTTCGCAGAGCACGGAAGTCTATGCGCTGGCGCATCATCTGTATAACGTGAGCTCAACGAGCTCGAATCCCGATTCAGGATTATCCGCCTTGCAGAATTTGGAGGCGCAGTATCCGACTCAGTTGAAGTTCGAGACAGAGTACTATGATTCGCCGGGATTCCTGACTGCCTGGAACATCCACAATGC
>DASRLB010000045.1:0-6971 GCA_035648695.1 Acidobacteriaceae bacterium
GAGCGGGTCGGTATCGTAGGCCAGCGCGCCCGCGGAGACGTCGGTGATCGCGCCCTCGAAAGCGGTTTTGCCGGCGGAGTCTTCGAGGTACATCAGCTCGCCGTAGCGGGACATGCCGTTGGTGATCCACGCGTCATTGAGAGTGTTGGGCGAGACCTGGTTCCCCCACCACTGGTGCGCGATCGTGTTGGCGAAGAGGCGGGCGTTGCCGCGGTCAGGGCGGATTGCCACGACTTCCGGACCCCAGGAGGCGGAAACGGCGTCGGGGGGGAGCTCCACGACGTCGAGCTTGCCGGTTTCTGCGGGGCCGAAGAGGGTGGAGAAGAACTCGAACTCGCGGGCGACGGTGTTGGCGAAGTCGTGGGCTTTGTCCTTATTCTTCTCGGTCGTGAAGACGCGGATGTTGGCGATGCCGGGCGGGTTGTAGGGCGCGAGGAACTTGCCGGCGACGATGGTGCCGGGGAAGCCGGAGCGGGTCCAGTTGAAGCTGTACTCGGTCTTGTCGCCGACGGTTTTCTGGCCGGTGAAGCCGCTGCCGACGACGCGCTCACCGGCCGGGACGGTGATGTGGGTTTCGGCGGTGAAGCGGTCGGTGTAGAGGCCCGGCATGGAGATGGGGAACCAGCGGCCGGGGTAGAGCAGGATGCTGATGGGGTCGGCTATGGCGGCGAGCTTGATGCCGTCGACGGGGCTGGTGTCGAGGGTGAGGGCGCCGGTGTACTCGAATGTGAAGGCGGTGGAGCTGCCTTTGGCGATGGGCGCGGCAGGGGTGACGCGGAGGGTGGAATCGCCCGCGACGCGCTCGGTGGTGAGGACGTGGCCCTGGCCGTCGGTCGCTTTGGTGACCTGTAGGCCGTTGTTGAGTCCGAAGATGACGACGGTGAGGTCGTCGAGGGCCTGGAAGCTGACGTTGACGGTCGCGGTGAGGTGGTTGGTGGCGGGGTCGATCTCGGCGTGGATGATGTAGTTGGTGACATCGATTTGCTGGCGCAGCGGGATGGAGGCGTGCGCGGTCGCGAACGCGGTTACCAATGCGAGGCATAGGACGATGGGACGCTTGAGCATACGAAAAATTCCCTGGGGGCTAGTTTGGCCCGTCACTGAGCTTAGACGATGATTCTACGGGTTCGGACTTACAGAGGGCGTCGAGGACGGCGGCGGCGAGGCGGGTGATGGCGGTCGCTTGCGTCTCGCCCGGGCTGAGAAGGGCACGAACTTCGGCGAGGCCGGCGATTTGGTCGGCACGCTCGGGGGTGTCGGCGAGGAGGGGGGCGAGCGCCTGGGCGACGTTGGCGGCGGTGAAGTTTTGCTGGAGGAGTTCCGGGACGAGGCGGCGCTGGGCGATGAGGTTGACCATCGCGATGGGCTGGTTGCCGGAGGCGTCGGCCATGTGGGGGAACTCCTCCGGGTATTCGACAAGTTTTTTGGCGAGAGCGAACGTAAGCGGCGAAACGCGGTAGACGACGACAAAGGGGTTTCCGATGACTGCGGCCTGGATGGTCGCCGTGCCCGAGGCGACGACCGAAGCGCGGGCGTGGAACAGGGCTTCGCGGGCGTCTGGGACGAGGGTGAGGCGAGGGAGGTTGCCGGTTGTGGGTTGCCGGTTTTCGGGAAACATGTAGCGAAGGGCTTCGCGGTCGAGGCTGGCGATGTAAGCTTCGAGGCGGGTGCGGTCGATGGTGGAGGCAACCGGGAGGATGAACTCGTAAAGCGTGTGGGCGGCGGCGTTGGTAGGGAGTTCGAGACGGTCGCCGTCGAAGGTGATTTCGGAGGAGTGGGTGGCGATGAGGTCGGAGACGGCGAGCTCGTGGAGCGTGGGGAGGTTGGCGCGGATTTCTTTCCAGCGGCTGCCGGGGAGCAGGGCGATCCAGATTTTCGCGGGATCGAGGTTGTGTTGGGCGGCGTAGTCTTCGCGGGTGATGGTGGGTAGTGGCGCTTCGGCGAGGGGGTGGCCGATGAACTCCGCCGCGACGCCGCGGTTGCGGTAGAAGGTCTCCTCGAAGGGGAAGATGACCATCATTTTCGAAACGCGCTGCTGGACCCAGCGGAGGCGGGAGCGCTTCCAGGCCCAGAGCTGCGGGGAGACGAACCAGATAACCGGAACGCCCGCTGCGTGCAGGTGTTTGGCGAGGCGGAAGTTGACGTCGGGGAAGTCGATGAGGATGGCGACGTCGGGTTTTTCGCGCTGGATGGATCGGACGAGCTTGCGGTAGCTGGCGACGATGCGCGGGATGTGTCGAAGGATTTCGGTGATGCCCATGACGGCGACATCTTCGGCACGGACGGTCTGATGCTGGCCTTCGGCTGCCATTTCGGCGCCGCCGAGGCCGGTGAATTTTGCGGCGGGGAGATGCTGTTTAAGTTCAGCGATGAGGCGCGCGCCGTAGTGGTCGCCCGAGGCTTCGCCGGCGGAGAGGAAGATGCGCGGGTTGGGCTGAACTGAGATAACTCTGATTTTAAGCGGGATTGGCTTAGTTCGGCGAATATAATGTCAGCGTATTCAGCCAAGGAATTGAATCGGCCTTAGTCCAACGCGAAGGTTCTCATGTCTCAAAAATTGTTTGTTCGGCGGATGTCATTTTTTTCATGGCTACTTTTCCCTATGTTGATGAGCGCTGTGTTTTCTTTTCTCCCGGATTCGTTGGCCCAGTCTGGATACCAGGTGCGACGACCTCCCGCTTCATCTTCCGTATGGCCGAGAGACGGCGGCGAGGATTTGCCGAGCTGGCTGACGATGCCTGTGCGGGGGGTCGCCATACAGGATCGGCTGAAGATATACGAGAAGATGCGAGAGGCCAGCCTGGGAACGCCAACGGCGGCTGCGACGCCGGCGATGATGGCAGCGAGGTTGTCTATCGGCGTGTCGTTCTCTGAGGCTAAGGACGGGTTCCCGGGCAACTGCACAGAGGCCATTCGCTGGCTGAAGGCAGTGAAGTCGGATGCCCGTGCGGAGCGGTTGAAGAATGCCCGGTTAGGTGTTGTCTACGCCAAAGGCTGTGGAGGAAATCGCTTTGAGAACCAGCCGGCGATGGCGGTGGATTACTTTCAGGCCATCTTGAATGACCCTGCTACCAATGAGGCGACCCGGGCCCAGGCGAAGGGGTGGATCGATCGCGTGATGGCGCAACATCCGAATATTTCTGGCAAGGATTTGCAGATAGCAGCGCAGGAAACGACGCATGCTCCCACCGATGTATCGGGGCAGCGAATAGATTCGGAAGCGTTTCCGCCCACCCTGGGGTCGCCGCCAGCGGTCGCTTATGGGAAGCCTGTCTGCGACCTTCTGCCGCGCAGGCAGGTCGAGGCGGTGGTTGGCGAACCGTGGCGAAAGGGACAACAGCGTATACCGCAACGTGCCGTGGCGGGTTGCGACTTTACCGGAGACTCGTTTGGGATGGGATTGAACCTGAACCTGCCTCCGCTGGCCAGTGATATCCGGGCTCATTTGCTGAACGACATGGAGGATCTTACTCAGCGCTGCGATCTGGTTAAGGGGGTGGGTGATGAGGCTATTCTTTGCGCGCCCGATAAGGTCTTTGCCTGGGCCGCCGTGGCGAATAAGCCGTGGCCTCAGAGTGCCTCGCTGCGGGTCTTCAGGGATGGAAAGTATGTGTTCTATTTGTCGCTTGATTCAAAACGTGGGGTTCCTCAATATGAGGCGCAACTTGCGTCTATCGGGATCCTGGCGCTGAAGACGATGGGGCTTGCCAGTGCGGCGCCGATGGCTTCTGCTGACCGGTTGACTCGGGTGGATTCGACTGTGTTCCAGATGTTGCCGAAGCCGGTGCTGGAAATGCACGGCGATAAGGATGACGAACTGAAGAAGTCGCTGTGGTCGAAGGCGGAATCTGGCGATGCCTCTTCGCAGTTTGCGTTGGCGAGTTTGTACCGGTTTCCGGGTACGAGTGCCGGCGCAACGGTGCAGTCGAACCTGGCCTCGGCGGCTTACTGGTATCAGGAGGCAGCGAAGCAAAATTTGGCGGAGGCGGAGTATGCGCTCTCCATCATGTATCGCGACGGCCTGGGTGTACGGAGCGATCAGCTCAATACGATGAACCTTTTAACCAAGGCGGCGCAAGGCGGCGATGTCTCTGCGATGGAGACGCTGGGAGCGTTCTACGCGAATGCCCGGTCCAGCTGGACGGACGAGAGCAGGGCTGTTTATTGGCTTAAAAAAGCGATTGCAGCAGGGAACATCCCGGCAAATACGGTCCTCGGAGAGTTTCGCTACCAGCATGCAGTTGAGTTATCTCTTCGCTACGAAGTGTTGGAGCAGGAGCATCTGAATGAAGCGATGACTCTTTTGACAAAGGCGGCCAGTGCCAATGACTGCGTCGCCGAAGCCGACCTGGGAAACATGTACTTCAACGGGAACGGCGTCACGCAGAGCAGGGCCCAGGCACAGGCGTGGTTTGTGAAAGCGGCGACCTGCGCGGGCACTAAGTATCCTGATTTTCGGCAATCGGCGGAACAACAGGCGAAACAGGCGGCAAGCGGGCCGCTTCCTGCAACGCTTTCCGCGCGCCTGGCTGCGCAATCCGCTATAGACCGTGCGGTGGAGGCGTTGCCAAATTCAGAAAGGGGTATGCAGGCTGACGGTAGCCCGAACGTGTCGCACCCTACCGTCAATGTCACCAATACGCTCTTGGTCATTGGCGCTGCGTTGTTCGCCAAGGCGGTCGTGGACCATCGGAACGATACGCCCGAAGACAAAAAGAGAATCGCGGCGGAGATGCGGAGGCTGAACGACGATGCTGAATACGACCGGCGCATGCGCGTTAGCTCGTGTTACATGCAGTTTGGGACTGGTTGGGATACGCCTTGTGCCTCCATCCGCTGAGTCTGGGCTGTCGGCAGGCCGGAAAGTAGCCAAGCGCGATGCCTAAGCAAGGTGCTGTAGCTGTTGCGGCGAAGAGGTTTGAGGCAGTGTTGGAGAAGGGCGACCGGGCGCTGGGGTGGACGATTGCGCGCGTTCCTTTCGACCCTGCGAAGGTGTGGAAGACGATGGTACGGCTGCGGGTGCGTGGGGATGTGAATGGGTTTGCGTTCCGGACTTCGCTGTTTCCGGTGACTGGTGGGAAGGCGGAGTATTTTCTGCTGGTGAATAAGGCGTTGCAGAAGGGTGCGGATATTGCGCTGGGCGAGGTTGTGGAGTTCCGGCTGGAGCCCGATTTGGAGGAGCGCGCGGCGGAGTTGCCGGATGAACTGGCGGTGCTGCTGGATGAGGTCGAGGGACTTCGCGAGTGGTATGACGAACTGACCGACTACACGCGGCGCGAGATTGGGAAGTGGATTGCCGGCGTCAAGAGCGATGCGTCGCGGATGAAGCGCGCGGAGCAGATGGCGGAACGGCTCCTCGCGACGATGGAGGCGGAGGTGGAGCTGCCGCCGGTGATTGCGGCGGCGTTTCGGCGGCGACCGAAGGCAAAAGCGGGGTGGGCAAAGATGACTCCGCTACAGCGGCGCGGGGAGTTGATGGCGGTGTTTTATTACCAGACGCCTGAGGCGCGAGAGAAGCGGGTGGGGAAGTTGTGTGAGTTGGCGGAGAAGCGGGCCTGAGTTGACGCTGAGGGAAACCTGTATTATCTGAAGAGGCGGTGACTATGTCGGATATTGTAACGGGGTTGCGGCAGGTCATTCAGGATATGGTGGCACCGGATTTGAAAGCGCACACCGTCAAGCTCGATGCTCTGCAAAAGCAAACCGAGATTCAATACGATGCGGTGATGAGGACGCTGGACGCTTTTCGCGCTGAGATGCGATCTGAATTTGCGTCCCTTCGCGCCAATAATCAGGTGGCAGCGTTTCGCCAGGTCTCGCCGATCGGCGAGCGGATTGCAATCGTGGAAGCACGCGTGAAACAGGGATAGCGGCTGGCTGGCGTCCATTTTTGGGATTTCCGGTAGCGATGCGCTGATGGCGTCCTACGGTTTGCCGCGCATCGACATGACTGACTTAGCCGGCAGGAACGGCGAAACCAGCCACTAGTTCCTGGTCTTTGTATTGGAGCTGGTAGAGCTTGTAGTACAGGCCGCGTTCGCCGAGGAGTTGCTGGTGGGTGCCTTGCTCGCGGAGCTGGCCCTTGTGCATGACGAGGATGGTGTCCGCCGTTTGGACTGTCGAAAGCCGATGGGCGATGAGGACCGAGGTGCGGCCCGTAATCATGCGCTCCAGGGCGGAGCGGACGCGGAGTTCGGTGTCGGTGTCGACGGAGCTGGTGGCTTCGTCGAGGATGAGGATGCCGGGCCGGTGGGCGAGCGCGCGGGCGAAGCTGATGAGCTGTTTCTGGCCGGTCGATAGGGTTGAGCCGCGTTCCAGGACCGGTTCGGAGAAGGTGCCCGGGAGGGTGCGGATGAAGTCGGCTACGTTGACCTGGTCGGCGGCGTTTTCTACTTCCTGGTCGGTGATCCAGGAGGTGCCGAGGCGGATGTTCTGGGCGATGGTCCCGGAGAACAGGAATGGGTCCTGAAGCACGACTCCGAAACGGCGGCGGAGGGTGATGAGGTCCTGGTCGCGGACGTCGACGCCGTCGACAAGTACGGCGCCGGCCTGGACGTCGTAGAAACGCATCATCAGGGCGGTGATGGTGGTCTTGCCAGCCCCGGTGTGACCGACGATGGCGGCGGTTTCGTCGGGGTGGATGGTGAAAGAGACGTTGCGGAGGATCCATTCGACGTTTTGCAGAGCGGGGCGAGTGGCGGGGCTGGCATCGTGCGGTCCCACCTTAGCCGACGATGATGCCGTCGGCGAAGATGGGTCACCCAAAGCTTGTAGTTGCTCGGGTGTGAGGCGTTGGTAGGTGAACCAGACGTTGCGGAACTCGATGCTGCCGGTGCCGTCACCCTTTTTCGGCGATGAAGGCGAGACGATTTCAGCAGGCGTGTCGAGGAGCTTGAATATCCGCTCGGCGGCGGCCATCGCGGATTGCAGGATGTTGAATTTGTCGGAGAGGTCCTGGATGGGCCGGAAGA
>DASRLB010000046.1:0-8286 GCA_035648695.1 Acidobacteriaceae bacterium
GTGGGGGTTCGGGGTAGAGGCAGCGGTAGCAGGGGCCGGCTTCGGTGGCGAATATCGAAGCCTGGCCCTCGAAGCGGTAGATGGAGGCGTAGACGTTGGGCTTGTTGCCGGAGAGGACGCAGGCGTCGTTGACCAGGTAGCGGGTCTGGAAGTTGTCGGTGCCGTCGGCGATGATGTCGTAGCCCTTGAAGATCTCGAGCGCGTTGGCGCTGGTGAGCATCGTGTTGTGCTTGACGATGTTGGTGTTCTTGTTGAGGCCCTTGAGCATGACCTCGGCGGAATCGACCTTCAACATGCCGACGGTCGCCTGGGAGTGGATGATCTGGCGCTGGAGGTTCGACTCATCGACGACGTCAAAGTCGACCAGGCCGATGGTGCCGACGCCGGCGGCGGCGAGGTAGAGCGCGAGCGGCGCGCCGAGGCCTCCGGTGCCCACGCAGAGGACCTTCGCGGCCTTGAGCTTCTGCTGGCCTTCCATGCCCACCTCGGGCAGGATGAGGTGGCGCGAATAGCGCGAAATTTCTTCGTTGGAAAGCTTGGGGAGGGCGGCGGTGGCGGTGGGTTCGAGTGTGGCGTTCATGGTGTCCTTCGAGTGTAGCTGGGTGGGGGGTGTCCCCCCCCTATTTTGCGTAAAGTCCCTTATCGAAAGGACTTAGGTTTGTACCTTCGGTGCTGCGTGGCGCAAAGATCTATAAACATTGGGGCCGTAGTTGCAAAGTGCCTTAAACAAAGGCTTTAGGCCTTTGCTTGAACTGCTTAAATGCCAACGCCCGGCGGCTGGCCGGGCGATGTTTCATCCCAGCCTTAATTGTAGCAGCGATGTCAAGCACGCCCGTTCTATAAGAGCAGATGTCTGGCAGGGTAGTCGCGATTCGTGGCTATTTGGACGGCAGATTCAGTCTAGCGACAACAACCACCGGCGATGGAGGGGATGATGGTCAACTCGTCGGCGGGTGCGACGGTGGTTTCTTCCTTTGCGGGAAGGTAGCGAACGTCTTCGTCGTTCAGATAGACGTTCACGAACGAGCGCAACTTGCCCTCGGGGCTGAAGAGGTGCGCGCGCATCGCCGGATGCTGCTGGACAAGCTGCTCCAGGCCCTCGGCGATCGTCGTGCCTGTGACCGAGACAGTTTCCTGCTTTTCGGTGAAGGCCCGCAGCGGTGTGGGGATGTGAATCTGCATTGCTTTTATTATCGCCGAAGTTAGGCCACCCTTTCAGATGACGCCCGAAAGGATGGGCCACCCGTCATGAATGGGCTACCCGAAGATGGGACCTGGGCAACCAAGCTACTTCCAGATGACCTCAACGTCATAGTCTGGGAACATGGTGTCGCTCGATGCAATTGGAAGCTTCCAGTTCATCCCCTGTGCGATGATGACGCGGTCGAATGGGTCGGTGTGATGTTGAGGAAGCTTTGCGGCAACAACAATATCGTCGAGTTCGACCGGAATGAAGGTAACTCCCAGCGCTTTGATACGCTCCATCGCTGTGTCTACCGAGGTACCCGCGAGGAGCAGTTTGCCCCTTCCGATTTTTCCCAGGAGTTCCCACAAACTGGCGTGGCTGACGATGAGTTCCGTTGCGGGATTCCTGAGTAGAAGCGTCAATCGCTCGGGGAGAAGATGAGGAGCGTAAATTGTCCACAGCAAAACCTGCGAATCGAGCAGCAGCTTCAAATCCCACCTGTGGTGAGAGGAGCGTCCAGCATCTCCCGCTCCATTTCAAGGTCCATGGCCCGCCATTCTTCTTCCGAAGGAACCCGCAATTCGCCGATACCGGCACCAAGAACACGCATGCCATCCTTCAAAACCGGGGCCGTTGCCTTGGAAACAACAAGCTTCAACGCGGGCTTATCGGGGCGCGAAATTTCAACCTCCTGCCCGCTGTCGGCTGCGGAAACGAGATCGGTAAAGTGTTCTTCTGCATACTGGAGATTGACCTGCATGGAGTCATGCTAGTCTCCGGCAAATTGTGAGTCAACGTAAACGGGCGGACTCTTTCGAGTCCGCCCGCCCTGCTGCTGTCGTTAGTGGTTGGATGATGTTCGGCGGCGTTTCGCGGGGAGCTATAGGTCGCGCCTTCAGCGCTCTGAGGTTTCGCTCGGTCCTGTACCTGGGGCGTTGCCCCAGGCTGGTATGGGGCGCGCCGTTGGCGCTGGTCGTGGCGGTTTGAGGATCGCGCAAAGGTCTCTCCACTGCGCTGCGCTGCGGTCGAGATGACACATTTGAGGCGGTGCCGGCGAGAAGCGGGTCCTTCGCGGTGCTCAGGATGACATATTCATAGAGGTTCTAGGTGACTTCCACGGACTGGTTAGCGAAGGCCTTGTCTTCTTCGCCGGTGCCGGTGAGGAGGAAGCTGTTGGTGATTTTTGCGGCGCCCTTTTCGATGGCTGTGATGACGTAGGCGCAGCCGAACCAGTGGGCTTCGGCGAAGTCGGTGGTGGAATATTGCGCGGGGTGGTCGGGGTGGGAGTGGTAGAAGCCGACGATGTCGAGGCCGTCTTTGCGGGCTTCGCGCTGGATTTTTACGAGCTCGATGGGGGCGATGTTGTAACGGTTGTGCGCGGAGTCGGTGCGGGTGTTGCCGGCGCGGCGGAGGGCGGAGATCTGGATGACGTCGTCCGCGGCCTTGCCGAGTATGACGCCGCAGCACTCGTGGGGGTAGGTTTCTTCGCCGTGGGCGCGGAGCTCGGCGTAGAGGAGTTGCGGAATTTTCAACATAGGCGGTTCCTGTCCTGTCATGCCCTCGGCGGCTAAAGCCGGGCTCGGGAGGTGTTTGCGATGTCACGGCTGAAGCCGTGACCTACCGAGTGTGCGAATCCTTAAGGCTCATGGGCGGCGCTTTCCTAGCTTGGCGTTGAGGGCGAGGTCGCCAGCGGCGGGTTCGATCCAATAGCGTTCGGAGAGGTATTTGTCGGCCGCGTCGCACAGGATGGTGACGATGACGGCTTCGCGGCCGGCGGCGGCTTCGTCTTCGGCGACTTCGAGTGCGGCGGCGACGGCGGCGGCGGCGGAGACTCCGATGAGCAGGCCCTGGTTGCGGCCGAGCCACTTGGACATGGCGTAGGCGCGCTCGGTGGCCATGTCGATATTGCGGTCGGCGAGGTTGGGGTCGTAGATGGGTGGGACAATGGCCGTGGCCATGTGCTTGAGGCCTTCGAGGCCGTTGAAGGGCGAGTCGGGCTGCATGGAGATGCACTTGATGGCGGGGTTGAGCTCGCGCAGGCGGCGGGTGGTGCCCATGAAGGTGCCGGAGGTGCCGAGCGCCGCGATGAAGTGCGTGACCGTGCCGGCGGTCTGCTGCCAGATTTCGTTGGCGGTGCCGCGGTAGTGGGCGAGCCAGTTGTTGTCGTTGCCGTACTGGTCGGCGTAGAAGTAGGTGTCGGGCTCGGCCTCGGCGAGGGCGCGGGCTTTGCGGATGGCGCCGTCGGAGCCGTCGGCCGGGTCGGTCCAGAGGACTTCGGCGCCGTAGGCTTCGAGGATGCGCTTGCGCTCGACGGAGACGTTGGAGGGCATGCAGAGGAGAACGCGAAAACCCTGCGCCGCGCCCAACATGGCGTAGGCGATGCCGGTGTTTCCTGAGGTGGCGTCGAGGAGGGTTTTGCCGGGGGTGAGGAGGCCTTTACGCTGGGCGTCGGCGACGATGGAGGAGGCGGCGCGGTCTTTGACGCTGCCGCCGGGGTTCATCCACTCGGCCTTGCCGAAGACCTGGACGCCGGGCAGGTGCGCGGTCAGGCGGTCGAGCTGCACGAGCGGCGTGTTGCCGATGCGTTCGAGCAGCGTGCTGCCCAGGGGTTTGGTTGGTGCGGCCGTGGTCATTGGTGCTCCAGCTTTGGCTGCGGCATCCGGCGCGGATTGAAGCGGGCGGGCGGATGTGCGACAGTTGAATTCAAGTCTAAACGTTTGGCTGCGTGGGTCTTGACGGTGCGCGGCGGCGAAGAGATTTCAGAAGGCGTCAACAGAAGGTTTTTGAACTCATGGCAAAGCGACCCAAACCGCGCAGTTTCGACGAAGTGTTGTCCGTGCTGGGCAACGAGAAATTTGATGTTGCACCGGCGCAGGAAGGTTCAAATCGCGCTGCCGGCGCGCGGCGCGTCAGCAAGTATGGCGTGGCGGCGGAGATCGCCCCGAGCCCCGACGCGGACTCCCGCGCGCGGCTTCTGGCCAAGCCGGGATGGCTGCTGGGCGGAGAGATTGCGCGGTTGACGGACCGCGGGTATCAAAAATTTTTGAAGTCGTCGAAGCTAGAGATTCCCGCGACCGCAGACATTCTTCGGGCGATTCATAAGTTCAGCGAAGAGTTGAAGGAAGCGGTGGGGTCGCTGAGTTTGTATAACGAGTCGCTGGGGACTACGAGCGATCGTTATGTTTATGACCGGGTGGCGGGGCGGGAATAAGCTGCTAACGAGTGGTCAAGAATTTAGAGCAAAAAATTCGGAGGGAAGAAATGGGCAGTATTGACGGAGCACTTCATTAGCGGCTAAGGAGGCCGCTAACGTGAGACACGAACCGCGCAATATGTAGCGGTCGGTGGAGACGGGGTGAAACCCACCCTCCAAAAACGAGGCGTTACTGCACGCCTACAACACTGAGACAGAAGAGCCCTCCTCGGAGGGCTCTTCTGCATCGCCGCAAGTTTGAAGATGCTGAGCCTATTTTCGTCTGTTCTGCGAGCGCTGCCACTCCCGGTAGGCTTCGCTTTTGCCTATGCCGCGGGACTTGGCGACGCGCTTGAGGGCGTCCATTTCGGAGAGGCCTTCGGTGCGGATGAGGGTGGAGACTTCTTCGGCGAGGGTGGGTTGGGTCGCGGCTGAGAGAGTTTCTGGAGAAAGTTCGAGGAGGAGGACCATTTCTCCGCGCAGCGAGGGGCGGGCGGTTAGTTGGGCGAGCACTTCGGCTGCTTCGCCGCGGACGAACTCTTCGTGGAGCTTGGTGATTTCGCGCGCGAGGACGAGGCGCTGGCGGGGGCCGAAGGTGGCGACGATGTCCGCGAGTGCGGCGATGATGCGGTGCGGGGTTTCGTAAAAGATGTGGGTTGCCGGGTCGCCAGTTGCGGTGGCGCGCAGGGCTTCGAGCGTGGAGCGGCGCGGGCCTTCCTGGGAGGGGAGGAAGCCGTGGAAGGTGAAGCGGTCTGCGATTAGGCCGCTGGCGATGAGGGCGCTGAGAGCGGCGTTGGCGCCGGGGATGGGGAAGACAGCTATCCCTGCCGCAATCGCTGCGGAAGCGATGGAGGCTCCGGGGTCGGCGATGCCGGGCATGCCGGCGTCGCTGACGACGGCGATGCGGCCGCCGGCTTTGAGTGCCTCGACGAGTTCCCCAGCGCGAGATGCTTCGTTGTGCATGTGATAGCTGACGGTGGGCGTGCGGATGCCGAAGTGGCCGAGGAGTTTGGCGGTCTGACGAGTGTCTTCGCAGGCAATGCGGTCGACGGAACGCAGGACGCGGAGCGCGCGGAGGGTGATGTCTTCGAGGTTGCCGATGGGCGTGGCGACAAGGTAGAGGCCGGGGGCGAGCGGTTTTTCCGGCGCGTCGGCCAGGGGATCAGTCACGCGGCACCCGAGGCTCGGCGGGAAGGCGGGTGTGGCGGACCTGGTTGACGGCGCGGGAAAGGTTCTGCGGCGTGAGGATGCCGAGCAGGCGGCCGTCTTCGGCGACTGGGATGAACTCCGAAGCGCTCTGTCCGCGCACGCGGCCAAAGACGGCCATCCACTGCTCGCGGGGGGCGGCGACCTGCAGGTTGCGGTTCATAGAGCCCTGCACGTAGCTGTCGCCTTCGAGCATCAACTGCTCGGCGA
The DNA here is from genome assembly GCA_035648695.1 of Acidobacteriaceae bacterium. GTDB lineage: Bacteria > Acidobacteriota > Terriglobia > Terriglobales > Acidobacteriaceae > Granulicella. Next base: position 5,796 of record DASRLB010000046.1, read on the forward strand.
GGGTTTGACGAGTGATGGAGCCGACGAGGCGGTTGCCGCGGACGACGGGGAAGGCGTCCTGGAGGCTGTGGACGGTGCGGTCGAGCGCGCCACGCAGGGTGTCGGAGTTGGAGATGAGGGTGAACTCGGTGAGCATGACTTCGTCGACCCTCATGCCGTCGCCGACGGGAGCGTCGGTTGCGGAAGGAGCCTGGGCCGAATTCTGCGGCGTCGTCAATTGCGAGGCCAGCAGAGCGAAGCAGCCGAGCAGCGCGGCGAAGAGGTTTGAGGTGAGCAGGCCGGTGAGCACCATCATGACGCCTACCGCCGCGATGAGGCCGAACGCCGGACCCGCGTTGCCGGTCGTTGGGGCCGCGATTTTCGGTGCGTTGCCGGCGCCGCGCTGCCCGAGGCGCAACAACTGGCGCGTCGGGAAGGCGGCGGTGGGCAGCAGGTTGACTATAGCGAGCACGAACTGCATCCAGACGAACGTGCGTAAAACGTGCTCCGGAGAAATCCATGGCTGGGTCAGCAGGTTGGCTTTGGGAGCGATCGCGTAGCTGAGGCCCAACAGCAGCAGGCCCATGCCGATGTTGGCGAGCGGCGCGGTCAGCACCATCGGAAGCGCGCCCGGATCGATGCCCGAGTCCGGTGGAGCGAATGCCATCACGCCGCCCACCGGCAGCAGGAAGAGCGCGCGCAGGCGCAGGCCGACGTAGGCGGCGGCGATGCAGCGCGCGGTCTCGCGGACGGCCACCGCCAAGGCCAGCGCCGCGAACAGGCCGGCGCCGCGCCATGCATTGTTGTAGGCCTCGCCGTAAGCCAGCGCGCACAGAAACAGCAGGATGAACGACAGGTGGAGACGGACCTCAACGCCCATGATGCGGCCCAGCGGAAATGAAAAGCGCAGCATGAAACTCCTTCAGACAACCAGTGTACGGCGAGCGCGGAGGGGCCTTCGTCTTAATCTTGCCGGGACCGCGCTAGGATGGAGCGATGCGCGTGATTGCCGGTATGTATCGTTCTCGTCCCCTGGAAGCGCCGCGCGGCACGGCGACGCGCCCGACCAGCGATCGGCTGCGCGAGACGCTGTTCAACGTGCTGGCGCCACGCATCGAGGGCGCGTGTTTTGCGGACCTGTATGCGGGCTCGGGCGCGGTCGGGATCGAGGCCATCAGCCGCGGGGCTGAGCATGTGTGGTTCGCGGAGAAGGCCCCCGCCGCGCTGGCCGCGATCCGCGGGAATCTCGCGAAGCTGAAGGTAGGCGGCGGCTATTCCGTGGAAGACCGTAGCGTGGGGAAGCTGCTGGCGTCGCTGGCGAAGGCTCAGCGGCCGCTCGATATTGTGTTTCTCGACCCGCCGTATGAGGACGCCGAAGCTTACAGCGGGACGCTTGGGCTGCTGGGGCGCGAACATGCGGCGCTGCTGGCGCCGGGGGCAATCGTTGTAGTCGAGCACAAGAAGAAGGCGGCGCTGGCGGAGCGGTATGGGGCGTTGGAGCGGACTCGGGTGCTGAAGCAGGGGGATGTGGCGTTGAGTTTTTATGCGGTGGCAGAAGTGGGTGGGTAAGAGTTTCGAGTTGCGAGTCTCGAGTTGCGAGTTGGTTACTTTGTGAAGCCGCCGCCTTCGTGGGTTCCGGTGCGGAGGTCGATGGTGAAGGGGACTTCGCGGTCGGTGTGCATGTTCCAGCCTTCGCCGAGGAGTTTGCCGTCGCGGATTTCGTTGAGTTTTACGCCTTCCCAGCTTAGTTTGGCTGTCTCCCAGAGCAGGCCGGTGGCTCCGATTGCGGCGACGGTGTGGAAGCCGGCGAGGAGCACGAGGCCCTCGTCTACGGCTGAGAGGATTTGGGTTGCGGGGCGCAGCGGGAGGTGTATGCAGTGCTCGGGTGCGGTGGTGTCGACGAGGTAGGCGTAGCCTCCGGCGACGGCCAGCATGTTGTCCGGGGCGGGGCAGGCGAAGACGCCGCTGGGGAGGGATTTGTCGCGGAAGCCGAGGGCGCAGGTTGCCAGGAAAGTGCCGCCGGTGGCGGGTTTGACGAGGAGTTGCAATGCCCCGCGGTTCATGGCGTCTTCTTCGCCGGCGACCCGTTGGGGGTACATGAACTGGCGCGCCGGGGCGATGAGCGGCGGGGTGGTGAGGACTTCGGCGAGCCAGGTTTGGGGGAAGGTTTTCATGCGTTGCGGAAATGCTCCCAGCCGTGCGGTTGGAGCGGTGTGCGGCGTCCTTCGGGGTCGATGAGGGCCATGAGGGGCGCGCGCGGGCGGCGCGGTGTTATGCGGCCGATGCGGGTTATGGCGACTCCGGCGATGCTGCGCGGGATGCGGGTGGAGGGGCGGGCGGTGAAGAGGAGTTCGTAGTCCTCACCGCCGTTGAGCGCGGCGAGCAGGCCGCCTTCGGTGAGAGGGTGGAGCGGCAGGGCATGGGCGTCGATTTCTGCCGCGACGCCTGAGGCTTCGCAGAGGTGGGCGAGGTCGGTGGAAAGGCCGTCGCTGAGGTCGATGCAGGCGGTCGC
>DASRLB010000047.1:0-10091 GCA_035648695.1 Acidobacteriaceae bacterium
CCCCAAACCCCGACTATACTTTGTCGATGAACGTACTGGCTGTCCAACTTGACATCGCCTGGCACGACAAGCCGGCCAACTATTCCAAGCTTCGCGCGATTTTGGGAGGGGTCGCCGTTGCGGCCGGATCGCTGGTGGTGCTGCCCGAGATGTTCGCCACCGGTTTCAGCATGGCCGCCGGCCAGATCGCGGAAGTACCCGGCGGGGAAACCGAGCAGTTTCTTCTGGCCCTCGCAAACGAATTTGACGTTTGCATCATCGCCGGCATTACCAGCCGCGGGCCCGATGGGCGCGGGCGCAACGAGGCGTTTATCGCCTTTCCTAATAGCCGCCCGCCTCTGCGCTACCAGAAGATCCATCCGTTCATTCCCGGAGGCGAGGCGGAGCATTACGCCGCCGGCAGTGAGATTCTCGTTTTTGATTGGCAGGGCTTTCGGGTCGCGCCGTTCATCTGCTACGACCTGCGATTCCCAGAGCTTTTTCGTGCCGCCATGCTGCGCGGGGCGCAGGTACTGGCGGTGATCGCTAGTTGGCCGGCCGTACGCGAGGAGCATTGGGTCACGCTGCTCAGGGCCCGCGCCATCGAGAACCAATGCTACGTCATCGGCGTGAACCGTTGCGGCAAGGATCCCAACTTCGCCTACACCGGCCGCTCGCAGGTGCTGGGCCCGCGCGGCGCGCCGATCGCCGAGGCCGGCACGCGGGAATGCGCGATCGCCGCTCAACTGAATCTGCCGGCATTGATCGAGTATCGCAAACAGCTCCCGTTCCTGCAGGACGCGGTTGGACCCTTCGCGCCATGCGCGTATTCGCATTCCGCCCTACCCCTCGAAAGACCGGCGTTGCCGCCAGAGCAACATCAAAAAGAACGGCCCTCCCAGCAAGGCGGTGAGCACGCCGACGGGCAGTTGCGTGTTGGCGAACCGCTGGCCGGCGAGCAGCCGCGTGACGGCATCCGCGGCGCACAGCAGGGCCGCGCCCAGGGCCGTGGCGCAGGGCAGCAGTCGGCGCTGGTCGGCGCCGACGATCAGCCGCGCGATGTGCGGACAGACCAAGCCGATGAACCCAATAGGCCCGCTTAGTGAAACCGCCGCCGCCGTGATGATGGAGGCCACGATCAACGCGATCCAGCGCAGCCGATGAATCCGCACGCCCAGCGCCTGTGCCTCGGCATCGCCCGCCGAGGCGGTATTGAGTTGCCCCGCCAGGTACATCAGCACGATCCACCCCCCTGCCGCGACGATCGCGCCGGCCCACTTCTGCTGCGTTGCAAGATTCGTCTGAATCCCCCCCACCAAAAAACCCAGCGCGCCCCCCGCGCCAGCAGTCACCTCCGGAAACCGCGCGTTAAGCAACAGAAAGATCGACCCGTTGATGGCGTTGACGATCACGCCGACCAGAATCAGCGTGACCGGATTGAGTCGCCCCCATCGCGTCGACAAAAGCAGCACGACCGCCACCGCCCCCATCGCCCCGGCAAACGCAAACGCCTGCTGCCCCATCGCCCCGATCACCGATGCCGCCCCGATGGCCGCAAACGGAAATCGCCACACATACGCGCACAGCATCGCCCCGCTGCTCACCCCCAAAAGCGATGGGTCGGCCAACGGATTGCGTAAAACAGCCTGATACACCGCCCCCGCCGCCCCCAGGCACGCGCCGATCAGCGAGGAGAGCAACACCACATCGACGCGAAACGACGCGACATCATGATTCGCCGGCCAACCGACTTCGCCGGTTGATCCAACACAAAAACATCCAACCGCGACGATCGCCCAAACCGCGACGCTCACGGCCAGCGCGAGCAGCAACCGAGCCGGGCTCCAACGCCGCAGGGTAATAACGGAAATGGGCACGGCTGGACAGTTTGTGGATTCACGCCCGTTTGGCAATCCGTGCCGCCCCTGCCAGCCGTTGGGGAAAGATGTGCCTCGCTGGCGCGAATTGCGGCTGACACGTTTTGTTTTCCCACGTTCTGTTTTCCTACACGGACAGAACTACGGCAACTGGGGCAAACCAAGCTCCCTCAGAAACTTGTTGTGTGCAGACGTTGCCTGACCGATCTCGTGCTCGATCTTCACGAGTTCGCGGTGAGTCGCCGCGAGGTCGATTTCCGGCTCATCCTGTGTCGTACTCACGTATCGCGAGATGTTCAGGTTATATTCGTTATCGGCGATTTCATGCATCGTCGCCGGGCGGCAGTATCGGTCCAGCGTTTTGCGGTACTGGTAAGCATCGACGATCTTCGCGATGTGCTTGTCCGTCAGTTGGTTCTGTCGCTTGCCCTTCTCGAAGTTCTCCGGCCCGGACGCGTTGATGAACAGCACGTCGTCCGGCTTCTTGCACTTCTTTAGCACAAGGATGCAAACCGGGATGCCGGTCGAATAAAAGAGGTTGGCCGGTAGCCCGATCACCGTGTCGATGTGCCCATCCGTGAGAAGCTTCTTGCGAATGTCGGCCTCCTTGCCCCCGCGGAACAGCACGCCGTGCGGCAGGATGATCGCCATCACCCCGTCATCCTTCAGGTAGTGCAGCCCGTGCAGAAGGAACGCGAAGTCGGCGGCGGACTTGGGGGCCAAGCCGTGGTTCTTGAATCGCATGTCCTCGCCCATCGCCTCGCCGGGCTCCCAGCGGTAGCTGAACGGCGGGTTCGCCACCACAGCGTCAAACGTCGGCTTCTTGGCCGGATTCGTTTCGCGCAGCATGTCCCAGTCGTTGGTCAGCGTATCGCCGTGGTAGATCTCAAATTCCGTATCCTTCACCCCGTGCAGCAGCATGTTCATGCGCGCCAGGTTGTAGGTCGTGATGTTCTTCTCCATCCCAAAGATCTTGCCGATTCCATGTGGCCCCATGCGGTGGCGCACGTTCAGCAGCAGCGACCCCGACCCGCAGGCGAAGTCAAAGACACTCTCCAACCGCGCGCGCTTGCCGGTCTTGGGCTCCTGGCTGTCGAGCGTGACGATTGCTGAGAGGATGTCGGAGATCCGCTGCGGCGTGTAGAACTCGCCCGCTTTTTTGCCCGACCCGGCGGCGAACTGCCCGATCAGGTATTCGTACGCGTCGCCAAGGGTATCGGAGTCGGTCGAGAAGAGGGCCATGCCGCGCGCGATTTCGGAGATAACCGAGCAGAGCTTGGCATTGCGATCCTCGTACTTGCGCCCGAGTTTCTCCGAGCTCAGGTTGATCTCTGAGAACAGCCCCTGAAAGTTGCTGGAAAACGACTCTTCCTCGATGTATTTGAACCCCTTCTGCAGCGTATCGAGTAGCTTCCCGTCCTGCGTCCTGGCCAGGTGGACGATGTGGCCCCAAAGGTACTGCGGCTTGACGACGTAATGCACCTTGCGGCGCATCTGCTTCTCGAACCTGGCAACATCGTCTGGATTCGCCTTGTACCACACCGACAGCGAAGTCTTCCCCCCGTTGCTGATTGCGTTCGGGTCCGGGTAATCCGACCCGAGCTCCTTCTTCGCCGCCTGCTCGTAGTTATCCGAGAGATACCGCAGGAACAGGAACGACAGCATGTAGTCGCGGAAGTCGTCCGCGTTCATCGCCCCGCGCAGCTGGTCGGCGATGTTCCAGAGGGTCTTGCCAAGTTGTTTTTGATCGAGTTCGGTCATGAGGTCGATCGCCGGTCAGTGTGCGGACTGCTCCACCTCGCGCGCGAATGCGTCGGCGTCCTGCGGACGGATCAACCGCACGCCGTACTCCGCGAACAACGGCTCGACATGGTCGCTGACCTCCCGCGCCTGCTGGGGTGTCTCCTGGGTCGACACGACGATCAACTGCTGCCGTTCGCCGTCGATAGGGTGCTTTCTTATCAGGTCGCCATTGACGGCCAGCGTGGCGGCCTGGGTTTCGGCCCGCTTCGTGGCAGGGAATACGTGCGGTTTGACAAGATTCACCACGCCGTTCCTGTAGGCATACGGGATGTCGAGTTTTCGCTTGTAGACCGGGACGGTGATGACTCCGGGCTGCCAGATCTTTCGCGCCTGCTGGAGCCGGTAAAACACCTCGCCCAGCTTGGGCGGAAGCACCTCGGCGGGCGCGGCGTCTGCCAGCGCGGCGGTCGAATGCTGCTCGACAAGTTGCACGAACAGCCGCTCGAAATCGGCGTCGATGTCGTCCAGCTTCGCCAGCCGCGGCTCGGTGAGCCGGAGGTCGTTAGCGCGTGACGCCGCGAAGGCGGCCAACTGTTCGCACGATCGGAGTTCGTCGGTACTCGTCTCGATCCTGTTCCGCAGGCCGTGAGTGGCCAATTTCAGGTTCTTCAACTCCGGCTTGGCGACCGCGAAAAGCCTGCGCGCGCGGTCGTGGTTGCCCGTCATCCGCACGCGGACCGCGTGCGGATCGACGCACAACAGCACCAATCCGACGTTCACCGCTTCGGCGCGGAACCGGTCGGGGCAATACTGCACGACGCTGTAAAAGCCTCTGGCCACGGCTCACTCTCCCTGCGCCTCGAACCACGGCGCGACTAACTCGATCCACTGTCGCACGTTATCGGCTACGAAGCCCGCACGGCGATAGATCAACTCCGCCCACGCCATGCGGGCCTCCGGCGATACCTCCCATTCCCTGGGGACCGTCGCGATCATCGCCTCCGCGGTCGCCGTGTCCATCTCGCGCAACCGCGCGGCGCAACCGGTGATGATAGCCGCGCTGAGCTTCTTACGGAACTCCGGGAATAGTCCGTAGACATGCTCATCGTGCACCTTGTCGATGTTCGACAGCTTCGCCGTCAGGTCTTCGCCCGAGCGGATGAAGCACAGGCCGTGGTCTATCGCGACGAGGCGCCGCCTGCCCGGCTCGACGCCCTCGCTCGACAGATAGACGTTGTCGGGGTTTGGTCTGCGGGCGGCAAGGTCGTAGTGGTACCGGTCGCAGTTGAGCGTCCAGGTGTCGAAGACAACCAGACGGGTGATGTCGTCGGGGTTCACCAGCAGATCGAGCTGGAGCCCGGACTTTCCCCACGGGTCGCCCGCCATCGCCCTCGCCGCGAACGTCGGCCCCGACTCGGCGGTGTACCCTCGCGGAAGCGGGAAGGTGTCGTCCGGCCCGACTGTTAGAATCGCAACGTCAAAGGTACTTAGCCCGAACCACCGGGCGAGGTGCGTGCCGACCCAGTCGGTTGCCAGCACGTGCGGCCCCTGGCGGTTGCCCATCGGCTTGATGTACGCCCGGCCGGCGTCGGTGTTCACCTCCGTGGCGCCGGTGCTCGTGTCCGCCGAGCCCGCGACCTCCATCAGGCGCGTGGGTTGCCAGTGCGTCTGAAGCGTCCACGGCATTGCTTACGCCCCTCCCGGCGACGGAAACAACTGCTGCATCAGGCCCTTCTTTTGGGTCTTGAAGGTGTCGAGTATTTGGGATTCGGCGGCGAGCCGGGCGTCGAGGGAGCAAAGGCAGTCGGCGATGCGCTGCTGCTCGGCAACCACGGGGAGCCAGATCGGCATTTCCGTGATCATGGACATGCGGACGGAATCGACAGAGTTCTTTGCGCTCATCTGCTTCACTCGCTTCTTGAAATGCGTCGAGAAGTAATGGAAGAAGAACTCGCCATTTGCACTCTCATCGAAATCGTGGATGCAGTAGACACGCTGATGGAAGTTGAACTTACCCTTCATATAGTGGTAGTTCTCGCCGACGCCGACGCCGTCGCCCGACGTTAAGACGGCCTCGCCATCGTGCGAAAATGAGTCGATTCGCTCGACGTTCTGAGAGCGCACAAAGAACGGGTATTTCCCGCCGTCAACCTTATTCCGAGTGTCTTTGGCCCCAGTGGTGACCTTGGCCATCCCGCCAATCGGCTTCAGTTCAAACCGCTGATCATCGCCGAACTCGGGGAAGCGGAGGCGGGGGAGGGTTTCGCCTTCGCGGGGGAAAAGCTGCTGCGTCAGCCCCTTCTTGTGGGCCTTGAGCGCCTCCACTTTCCGCCCTTGGTCCCCAATCAACTCGTCCAGCGACGTCAGGCAGTCGGCGATCTTCCGTTGCTCGGCGGGTAACGGGAGCGCGACCGGATACCCCATCATCTGCCCGATGTCGCCTCGCGGCATCTTGACGCCTTTGGCACCCTTCATCACGTAATTGATGAACGCGTCATTCTTCAGGGCGACGGCGAGAAAGCCCTCAATCAAACACGGTTTGGAACGCACGACGATCACGTCGTTTGAGGCACCGCCGCCTCTCGTCGCATACCAAACCTTCTTAAGATATGGCCGAATGTTTGAAATTAGGACGTCGTTCACCCGAAAGTGGGTTGCTGTCCCGGTCGGTGGAAAACTGGAAGGCGGCCCTATGCCCGCAAAGTCGGGGAGGATGTTCTCAGTGCTGACGTAATCACTACGCGCGATATCCTTGAGAGGAAGCCGCTCGCCCACAAAATCCGAGACTTCAATGAGCGTCTTTTCCTCCCACCCATTCTCCTCCCGAAACTCCGGGAACCGCAGCTTTGGCGTCAGCATTCGCTTGGCGTTGTCGGGCATGCCTTATTCCTCATACGCCTTGAGTCCGGCGATCTCCCGCCCGGCAGCGCGCTTCTTCAAAAGCGGGACGAGGTCGGCCATCAATGCCAGCTCCTTCTGCGTGCGGGCGCGCCAGCCTAAATCCAGCGGGGCAAGCAGAGTGGTGAGTTGTTCGGCATCGAAGATCATGGGCGGTTTCAGGGTGCGGTCAACGAACGCTTGAAGGGGGTCGGCGGCCAGTGCGTGCGCGGCGGCAACGTCGGCCACTTCGCGGGCAGCCTTCTGCGCCTTGAAATGCTCATAGCCGGCGCGGATGGCCTTTTCGTCGAGCCCTTCGCCGGCCCGCAGGCCGCGAACGTACTCGGTGATGGCGTCGCGCTCGTCCAGAAATTTGCTGTCGGCGGCGATCAGGCTGATGAGTTGGTCGCGGCTCATCGTTGCCTTGCCCGGCCCCTTGGCCGAGAAGTCGGCAATGAGCTTCATGATGTAATCGTAGTCGATCGTCGCCGACGCGAAGAGGACGAACTCGAAATCGAGTTGTTCAACGTCATCGCTGGGTTTGTCGCCGCCGGGTTTCGCTCGCTGTTCTCGAAGGCGCTGGGCGGTTTCGAGGTAGACGCCGCGGAAGGCGTTGAGATCGTTTTTGGGCAGGACTTGCTCGATCCTCTTTTCCTGCTCCGGGGTGAGATCGGTGTACTGGTCGAGCTGGGTCTGCAGTTTCTGCACATCCTTGAAGTGTTTGATGAACGCGACGCGGGCCGCATCGCCTTTGAGATTGGCGACTTCCTCGGGCCTGCCGGAGAGGCCCTGCAACTTCATGAAGGCGTCGAGGGCGCTTTTGGCTTGTTTGAGCTTCTCGATGACGGCCGGGGCCTTTTCCACAAGCCAGATTTCGCGGGCGCGGTCGGCCTTGACGCCGGAGAAAAGGGCGATGGCGGCATCGACGGCGTCCTGCTGCGCGCGGAAGTCGAGGATGTGGCCATACGGTTTACTCGCGTTCAGCACGCGGTTGGTGCGGCTGAAGGCCTGGATCAGAGCATGGTGCTTGAGGTTTTTATCGACGTACAGCGTGTTGAGGTACTTGCTGTCAAATCCGGTGAGCAGCATGTCGACGACGATGGTGATGTCGATCTTGTGTTGCCACCGCTCCTCCGGATCGATCTTCCGGAAATCCTCCCTGGAGTACTGCTGGTCCTTGATTCGCTTCTGAACGTCCTGGTAGTACTGGTCGAACTCCTCAATGCGGTGATTGGCGCCGAAGCGGGCGTTGTAGTCGGCGATGATGGTTTGCAGCGCCTTCTTCTTCTGCTCGGGATCGTGCTTGTTGTCCTCGTGTTCCTGCGGCAAATCCTCCTGAATCTGCCGGACATCAGCGCTGACGTCCGCGGGCGGCGAGAAAATGGCGGCAATGTTGAGCGGGACGTAACTGGGGTCGGCCATCCTGCGGCCAACCTGAATCGCGTCGAACAGCGCGTAATACTCGATTGCGTCATTGATGGACGCGGTGGCGAGGAGAGCGTTGAACTTGCGGCCGCCGGCGGCAGCGTCGTGCTTGGCGAGGATCGCGTCGACGACCGCGCGCTTGGCCAGTGTTTCGCCAGGCTTGGGGACGTTCTTCCCGTCCTGCTTGTAGTAATCGACATGAAAACGCAGGACGTTTTCATCCTCAATCGCGTGGGTGATCGTGTATTCGTGCAGGCGTTGCTGGAAAAGGTCTTCGGTGGTCCGCAACGTCTGCACGTCGCCGGTGATCTTCCTGACGGCGGCGTTCGCTTCGAAAATTGGCGTGCCCGTGAAGCCAAAGAGCTGGGCCTTGGGGAAGAACTCCTTGATGGCCTGATGGTTGTCGCCGAATTGTGAGCGATGGCATTCGTCGAAGATAAAAACCATCCGCTTGTCTCGAAGCGGCTTGAGGCGATCGACATAATTGCGTCGGTTCGCCGGATCGAGCGCCAGGCCCAGCTTCTGGATCGTGCAGACGATGACCTTGTCGGCCCTGTCATCGGAGAGGAGTCGGCGCACGAGGGTTTCGGTGTTGGTGTTTTCCTCGACGCAGCCCTCCTGGAAGCGGTTGAATTCTTCGCGTGTCTGGCGGTCGAGATCCTTGCGGTCAACGACGAACAGGCACTTTTCAATATCTGGGTTGGCCTTCAGGAGCGTTGAGGCCTTGAAGGACGTGAGCGTCTTGCCGCTGCCGGTCGTGTGCCAGACGTAGCCGTTGCCGCGGTTCTGCCCGATGCACTCGACAATGTTTTTGACGGCGTAGATCTGGTACGGCCGCATCATGAGCAATTTCTGCTCGCTTTCGACGAGGACCATATACCGGCTGACCATCTGGCCCAACGTGCACTTCGGAAGGAACGCCTCGGCGAAGCGATCGATACCCTTGATCTTCAAGTTGTCCGGGCTCGCGTATTGATAGATCGGGAGAAAGCGCTCATCGGCGTTGAAGGTGAAATGACGGGCGTTGTTATTGGCGAAGTAATACGTCGAGTCGCGGTTGCTGACGATGAAAAGCTGCACGAAGCACAGGATCGTTCGCGTGTAGCCGTTGCCGGGATCGTTCTTGTAATCGACGATCTGCTCGATGGCCCGGCGCGGATTAATGCCCACCGTCTTCAGTTCGATCTGCACCACCGGCACGCCGTTGATGAGCAGGAGGACGTCGTAGCGGTGATGGCTGTTGTCGGTGTTGATGCGAAGCTGGCTGACGACCTCGAAGTTGTTCTTGCACCAGTCGTTGATGTTGACCAGCGTGTAGTTGAGCGGCGTCCCGTCGTCGCGGGTGAAGGCGTTGCGGTTGCGGAGCGTGTGGGCGGCGGTGAAGACATCCGGGGTGACAATCTCGTCGAGGAGGCGCTGGAACTCGCCGTCGGTCAGGCGGACGCGGTTGAGCGACTCGAACTGCTCGCGGAAGTTTTTCTCAAGGGCGGCGCGGTCTCGAATGTCGGAGCGGTATACGTACTTCAAGCCAACAAGCTGCGCGATAAGTTCTTCTTCAAGCTTGCTTTCGGGTGAGGTCGTCGCAACCATCGGTGCATTGTACCGGAGGTCGAGGCTTAGAAAAGCCGCGCGCCCGAGCTATCCGCGGCCAGGCAGCCCGTGGCGGATGGGGACCTTCCGGGCCACCGATACCCCGGAAACGCCACCAGGCGCCTGCGCTTGGCCGTCTTTTGGATGCAAAGCAGATCGCCGAATCCTTGCCAGTGGCGTGCTGCGGTATGTCGAGACCAATCCGTTGCGGGCGAAGCTGGTGAGCCGTGCCGGCGAGTGGCGGTGGTGCAGTTTACAACGGCTGAGCTCGTGATGCGCGCATCACGCGCGCAACACGCGGCACTAGCGCCGCGAGTGCGGCTTAACTCCAGAAATGGCAAAGGGTTGCGGAAATATTGAAGCAATTTTTCGATATATGTGTCGGCGAAAACGCGCACATTTGTAACAATTCGTTAATACCGTTCGGCACGGCGATTGATGAGTTTCCCGCGCCCCTAACAAACGCCGTATTGCGCCAGCGACGGGTTCGTGGCACGATCCGGGGCCCATGGAACAGGAACTGACGGCCAAGGATGTCCGGGGACTCAAGCACTTCAAGCAGCTGCTGCCTTTGCTCGACCGGCTTCACGATGTCGGCTG
>DASRLB010000048.1:0-9839 GCA_035648695.1 Acidobacteriaceae bacterium
GCCCAGCGCCACGATCAATTCGACCGGGCTATGCTGGAGTTGTTCGAACATCGCCTCGGAGCGGAATCCGGCATCGGCCAGAGCCTGTTGTGGAAGTGCGCCGGCAGTACGCTTGACCGCGTCGAGCAAGGGCGCCAAGCGCTCGCTGTCGGCAGCATTGTTGGTCAACTCAGCGGCGACGATGATGTGGGCCTGATCGTCGACGGCGGCATAAGCGTTGTAGCTGTAGTCGAAGCCGCCGCCGGTACGTTTCATGATCCGACTGTCGGTATCGGTGAAATTCTCTTGGGCGTCGGGCTTGGGTGTGCCGAACTCGCGCTTGTAGCTCGGACCCCGTTTCGGCGTGCCGTCGGGGTCGCGTGGGCGCCGCTCATCGTCGGGCGTGCGCCCGCGTGCGGCATCGGCCTCACGCTGGCGTTGTTCCAGCCTTTCCTTGGCCGCACGGATCACGGCGAGCCGATTGTCCCGGCGCGTGATCTCTGCGGGAAGATCCAACTCGGGTTCGTTCTTCTCGGCCGCATCGGCCGCCGCAGCACGCGCCAACAAGGCGTCGATCTGCGCCTTGAGTTCGGCCTCAGCCTGCTGCATCCGCTGATAGCTCATCGCCTTGTGGCGCGAGGCGTTGGCCTTGATCTTGGTGCCGTCCACCGCAATTGTGCCCAGCTTCACCAGCCCGCACTCGCGCGCGAGTTTCACCACCTGCACGAACAGTTCCGACAATTCCTGCAAATGCAGCGCCCGGAAGTCACAAAGCGTGCGGTGCGCCGGAAAGTTGCCCGCTGCCAGCACCCTGAACGCCACATCCTCGTACAGCTTTCGCGCCAGCTTGCGCGAGGAGAACACGCCAGTCGCGTAGCCATACACCAGCACCTTGACCATCATCACCGGATGGAACGGCTGGTTGCGCGGCCCGCCCGCGTCATAGCGCGCATGAAACGCGCTCAGATCCAAGCTATCGACAGTGTCGCTGATGTAGTAGACCAGATGCCCTTCCGGCAACCAGTCTTGCAGCGCCTCCGGCAGCAGGATCTGCTGCCTCGGCTCGTAGGGAAGATAGCTCGTAGTCATCGCTACTCAACGCATCGATCTGTCAACTCGATGACCTGCATTTCAACCTTCTGCCGCGCAGACTCCTAGGCACTCGGCTATCCGGAAAGTTCCTCAGACAAGGATTTCCTCGGCTTGCGGTTGGCTGAGGAAGCCTCGCGGACTTGCCGTATACCCGTACGCTCCCGATTGAAATACGGCAATCAGGTCTCCCTCCTTTGCTTGCGCGAGATCCATTCGGTCGGCCAGAATATCCAGCGGCGTACACAGGGGACCGACAATGGACGCGATCTCGCGCCGCATTCCCTTCACGTGGTTGGCGATTACCACGGGATAGTTTTTGCGGATCACCTGGCCAAAATTACCCGACGCAGCGAGATGGTGGTGCAGCCCACCGTCGACGATCAGGAACACCTGTCCGCGAGAAATCTTGCGGTCGAGTACGCTGCATACATACAGGCCGGCCTCGCCGACAAGGTAGCGTCCGAGTTCGATCACCAGGTTCGCATTCGGCAATGCTGCGTTGGCGCGCTGTACAAGGCCGGCGAGATGCGCGCCGATGGGTGCGAGATCCAGGCGCGCCTCGCCGGGGAAATAGGGGATTCCGAATCCCCCTCCCAGGTTCACGATCTGCACGGGAGCCGGTGCAAGCTTGGACAGCCGGATCGCCAGGTCGAGGGCCTTCGTTTGCGCTTCGCAGATCGCCTCCGCATGAAGGTTTTGCGATCCGCTGAAGATATGGAAACCCTCGAAGGCCAGTTGTCGCGCGCCGATTTCGGCCAGCGCGCGGGGGATTTCCTCTGCATCGATCCCGAACTGCTTCGGCCCACCGCCCATTTTCATGCCGGAGGATTTGAGCTCGAAGTCGGGATTGACCCGGACGGCAACCCGGGCGGGCCTTCCTTGCAGCGTGGAGATGCGTTCCAGCAAGCGAATTTCCCGAAACGATTCGACGTTGATCAGGATGCCGGCCGCCACCGCCTGCGCGAGCTCGCTCTCTCGCTTACCGGGCCCCGCGAAGCTGATCGCCCGGGGTGCCATGCTGGTGTCGAGCGCTACTGTCAGCTCACCCCCGGAAGCGACGTCGAGGCCATCGACCTTCGTGGCGAGATACTGCACCACGGCGGGCATCGGATTCGCCTTCATCGCGTAATGCAGCTTGATTACGTCGGGGAGCGCGGTGCGCAATGCGGCAACACGGGCATCGATCACGGCGCGGTCGTAGACATAGAACGGGGTGTTGCCGACTTGCGCCGCAAGTTGCGTCAAGGGAATGCCACCGACGACGAGCTCGTCGTTCTCCACCGGGAACTGATCCATCGGCGCGTGTCGTGGAGCGCTCATGCGGCGTACGGTGGAGCGCCACCCTCGAACAGTGTCCGGTACTCCGCTGCAAGCATCTTGCGGTCGATCTTGCCGTTGGGGTTACGAGGCAGAGGCCCTTGGCGGAGGTCGATTCGCGCCGGAACCATGAAAATCGGTAGTTGTGCGCGGCACTCGGCCAGGAGCGTCGCGCTGTCCAGCGTCACCCCATCAGGCGGCGTGGCGATTACCACGATGGCATGGCCCAGCACCGGATGGGGGACACCGAAAGCAGCACATTCGCCGATGCGTTGCGTGGCATACAGTACTTCCTCGATCTCGGTGGGACTTACCCGGTAGCCGGATGTCTTGATCATTTCGTCGCGGCGACCGATGAAATAAAGATAGCCTTCGCCATCCATGCGAACGGTGTCGCCCGAGAACACAGCGATCTCCGGCAGCATCAATCCGGAGGCTTGGCGAGGCAGGGGCTTGTAGCGCTCGGCTGTCTTCTCGGGATCGTTCCAATATCCCATGCCGACCAGCGCGCCGCGGTGCACGAGTTCGCCCGGCTCCTCAGGCGCGCAGGGCGTTCCGTCCTCGCGCAGCACCAGGATCTCGGCATTCGGAATGGCTTTGCCGATGGAATCGGGACGGCGGTCGACCTCCTCGGGAGGAAGGTACGTCGAACGGAAGGCTTCGGTGAGGCCATACATCAGATAGGGCCGTGTCTTGGGGAGCTGTGCGCGCAGAGTCTTGAGTGTTTCCAGCGGCATGCGTCCGCCGGTATTGGCGATGTAGCGCAAATGCCCGGTGACACTCGCCGGCCACTTGAGTTGCGATAGCTGGATCCACAATGGTGGCACGGCAGTGAGGCCGGTCACGCGCTCTTTCACAACGGCGTTCAGCACGTCCTTCGGCAGCAGATAGTTGATGAGCACCGCCCGAGCACCGGCATGGAATGCCGTGCTGAGCTGGCTGAATCCCGCATCGAACGAAAGCGGCAGCGCGGCGAGAATCGTGTCTTCCGCGGTGTTTTCGAGGTATGAAGCGACGCTTTTTGCACCGGCAACCATGTTGCGATGGGACAGGACAACCCCCTTGGGCCGCCCGGTGCTGCCCGAGGTATACAGAATCGCCAATACGTCAGTGTCGATGACACGATGGAGGCGCCCGTTGCCGGTGGCTACCAGATCGCTCCAGGTGTGGGAGGCGATGCCGGCGGACGTTGCTGGCGCCGGGCCGGCGGAGGTGACGACGTGACGGACATCGGGGCAGCCAGGCAGCACCGCTTCGAGCAACGCGAGCCGTTCGGGAGAGGTAAGGAGAATGCGCACGCTGCAATCGCGCAGGATGTACCCCACCTGCTCCGGCTTCAGCAGTGGATTGAGTGGAACGAACACACAGCCTGCCGCGGCGGTACCAAAGCAACCAATCACGGTTTCGAGACGTTTGTCCAACCAGATTCCTACCCGGTCGCCGCGCTGCAGGCCGAGCGCGATCAGCCCGCTGGCAAAACGCCTGAGCGCATCGTCCAGATCGCGGTAACCAAGCGATTGCTCGCCGAAGGTCAAGGCCGGATGTTCGGGATGGCGATCCGCCGTCGCGGAAACTAGATGGTGCAGCAGATACGTATCGGTCATGGCGGGCGGGGCGAGAGGCGTCGTCCGTATAATAGCCAATGCGTAGGAGTGCAGAGTGAAGCCGGCTTCCGCGGATTGGTGTCCGGCGAAAGCACTCGTGAAGGGGAGGCGGCTGCCAGGCGGTAGCCCTGCCCATAGCAGAGGATAGGGGAGGCGGTTGGATACCAGGACGCAAGTGTTGGCGATTCTCGACGAGATTCTGGGCTTGAAGGGTCGCACGGCGCGGTTCACCCATGACACGCCGTTGTTGGGCGGCCTGCCCGAACTGGACTCGATGGCCGTGGTCAGCATACTCACTACTCTGGAAGACCGGTTCGGCTTCGCGGTGGAGGACGATGAGATCGACGGCTCGACCTTCGGCACGGTGGGCAGTCTGGTGCATTTCGTCGAAGGCAAGCGCGATTCCTGAGATGGCCGTCCGGCAGGAAGTATTCCATTTACCGGCTGCGCAGGGTGTGCGACTGTGTTTGTGGCGCGAGCCGTCTGCAGGCGGGATGCGTGGTCTGGTCGTGCATGTCCCTGCCTTTGCCGAGGAGATGAACAAGGCGCGGCCAATGACGGCTTGGGCGGGACGCGACCTCGCCGGGCGCGGATTCGGCACGTTGCAGATCGACCTCCTGGGTTGCGGCGACAGCTCGGGGGATTTCGGCGATGCGTCCTGGGAAGCGTGGATCGACGACATCGTCGCCGGCATTGCCTGGGCCCGCTTGCGAACCAATGCGCCCCTTTGGCTTTGGGGATTGCGTGGCGGTGCGCTTCTTGCCAGTGCTGTCACGCACGCAATTGCGGAGCCGACATCGCTGCTGCTGTGGCAGCCGGTTCTCTCGGGCAAGGCGCATCTAACCCAATTCCTGCGTCTCAAACTCGCGGCGGACCTTCTGGACGGCGGCGCCGAGCGTGGCGCCATGCAACGCATGCGGGAGAAGTTGCGGGCCGGTGATAACATCGAAATCGCGGGTTATCGGCTCTCCTCCGATCTCGCGCGCGGGCTCGATGGCGCCGCATTCGACCCAGCGGCGATGGTTCGCGACGTGATCTGGCTCGAAGTCGGCGCCACGGCCGACGCCACGCCCAATCCCGTTGCGCAGGCGAAGATCGATGCGTTGCGCGCGCGTGGATGCACCGTAACGTTCCATGCGGTGGCCGGGCCCGGCTTCTGGCATAGCGTCGAAACCGAGCGTTGCGCAGCCTTGATCGAGGCCACGTCCGAGACCATGGCACCCGCCTCACACGATGCCGCACGAGATCCCATTCTTCTTTGACGGCGCCGGCTGTACGCTGCTCGGCATTGCCAGCTTGCCTGACACGCCGTCGCGCCTGGGGGTTGTCATCGTGGTCGGTGGACCCCAGTACCGCGTCGGCAGCCACCGGCAGTTCGTGATGCTTGCACGCGCACTAGCGCAGGCAGGAGTGGCGTGCCTGCGCTTCGACTATCGGGGTATGGGTGACAGCGACGGCCCCGCAGCGGGATTCGAAGCCGTTGATACTGATATCCGGGCCGCCATCGATGTTTTTTTCGCCAGAGTGCCGGCGCTCGAACGGGTCGTCCTGTGGGGGCTGTGCGATGGCGCCTCGGCGATCGCGCTCTATGGCGATGACTCGCGCGTGGCGGGTCGGGCGCTCTATAATCCGTGGGTAAGAACTGACCGCAGCGAGGCGCAGGTGGTGCTGAAGCGCTATTACCTGCGTCGTTTGGCCGACCCTGGGTTCTGGCGCAAGCTCGCCAGCGGGCGGGTGCTGCTTGGCGTGTCCGCCGCCGGCGTATGGGATATCGCGCGGCGTGCGGTTAAGCCGAGATTGCACAGAAGCGTCACGCGGGCCGGGGTTGAACCATCGCTGCCGAAGCGAGTCGCCCGAGCCCTTGCCCGGCAATCTCGTCCACTATTGATCGCCCTGAGTGGGAACGATACCGTTGCAGCCGAGTTCGAAGCCCAAGGTGCGACGCTTCCCGAACTGGTCGCAGTGTTGGCGGGCACCAACGTTCGGCGAGTTAAATTTGCTGAAATGAACCATACGTTTTCCAGCGCCCGGTGGCGTGAGGCGGCGTTCATCGCGACCCTGCAATGGCTGCAATCCGCTTTTCCGGAATGGTTGCACTCGACGCCCACCGGACATGCGCGAGTGAGGGAGGCAAGATGAAGACTTATGCACTGCTGTTCTCAATGTTGCTCCTGGCGCCGTGCATCGCCCGGGGCCAAGGCTATGAGGTCTGCGGTCCGCTGGCCAACGCTTATGGGCCGTACGACTACCGAACCGCTCAGGATAAACTCAAGATCGTCGACGGCGCGCACTTCACGACTGATGTGGAGACGCTGCGCCGCGGCAATGCCGGCTATCTCGGCGGAGATCTGGATTACACGCTGCGCGCGTCGCCGAATCACCATCGCGCACTGCGGTCGATCGCGCTCTACGCCGAGATCCACAAGACCGATCACATTCCGAAGGCCCGTTATTCGGTTGAATGCTATTTCAACCGTGCCATCCGCTTCG
The DNA here is from genome assembly GCA_035648695.1 of Acidobacteriaceae bacterium. Classification (GTDB taxonomy): domain Bacteria; phylum Acidobacteriota; class Terriglobia; order Terriglobales; family Acidobacteriaceae; genus Granulicella. The sequence goes on from DASRLB010000048.1 coordinate 6,483, forward strand.
CTCCCGACGACGCTACGGTGCACATGCTTTACGGCTCCTACCTCTTCAAGACGGGGGCTAAACAGAAGGCGCTGGAGGAATACAAAGTAGCGGAGTCGCTGTCCGAAGACAACGCCAACCTGCACTACAACCTCGGCTTGGTGTACTGCGACGCAAAGGAATACGACAAGGCACTCGAGCATGCATGGAAGGCCTATGCGCTCGGCTTTCAGTTGCCGGGATTGAAGAACAAGCTCGTGGCCGCAGGGAAGTGGCGCGACCCGCCCGATCAGGCTGGGGCGGGGACGGGCGAACCGCAGAAGCCGCGCTAGACGGCGCCTGGGGTTGGCTAAGTTCACCGCGTGGACTGAGTTGCGAACCAACCATTGCCGACTTTCGAACTGACAGGCCGCGAGCGACGGTTCAGGCGGTCCTGGTCCCGCGCATCTACCACGAACACTCACGTCATCGCGAAATAGTGGTGCCGCCCACGAGATCGCGCACTCTTCTTGACGCGACTGGAAATTCTTCCCGGTACCGGTCCTGCTGCACGCGCAACTGTTTGAGGTGCAGGTCGATGTTCGCGAGGCTCAGTCGTACCCCGAAATCCTCTGTGCTGCCACCAATCATGCGGTCAAGCATTTTCTGACCAAGCGCGGCCTTGAAATGGCCCGCCTCCCAGTACCATCGCATCGCAACCGTTTTGTCGCCGGGTGGTGGAACCTGTTCCTTGGCATATTGAGTATATCCGCTGAAGTCCCATAACACAGCAGGCGGACCGTTGGCTGAAGAAGTAAGGAGCGCTACGGCGTCACGCTTCCAAGCCTCGAATAGTTGCCACATTCCCGCGGCATCGAACATTTCCAGAATATCCGCATGATAGGGATAGATCAGGAAATAGCATTGGATCGACCCTGAATTGCAGATACTGCGCATCCGTGCGAGCGCCACCCAGTTGGGACCTTGCGGTGCACTCAGTGGTTCGACGTGCTTTGGCAGTCTCAAATAATTCTTGGCGTTCTCAACATTCCGCTGCAGGAAGAGGGCGCTATAACCTTCGGTTGATGCGATCGCGGAGTAATCGTGCATCGGATTAAAGCCGTCTTCCGTAACGCTTGCTGCGTAGCGGTTCCGCTGATCAGGACTGTCAAAATGGAATCGCTCAGCGCATCGGTGGAGAATATCGCGGTTCGTGCGTCGTCCAGTTCTGCAGCAAGATCCATGGAGATACTACGTCCGGATGTGTTATTCGACTCAGGCGAAGCACTGGTCGGATTTGCGAGAAAGTCGAGGAAATCGATGCCAATGACCGCGAGCTTGACGTCACCCTGTTTTAAGGCGAACTCCATGAACTGGACTGCGGTCTGCGTACCGCCTCCCGGAATCCCGGAATTGAAGACGCGCATACCAGGAGGCCATGCCGCCGCGTGGGGATCAAATCCTATCTCCGAGCGAGAATTACCAAGAATAATGGCGTTCGGTTTACGAAAAACAATTCCATGCGCCTTGTTGCGCACTATTTGCTGACCTGCGCGCGGCTTGATCGTATTGAATCCGGGGGCGTTGAACCAACGGTAAAACCCATAGGGGTCGACGACCAAGTTGGTCGCGACGACCAATAGGACGCAACAGCCCAGAGTCAGCGCTGCCACCCACAAGTAGCTGGTATTACGAGACATCGATCAGAACTGGAAGTAGAGGAACTCGCTGTGGCGAGTCAGCGAGAGCAGTCCCATCGCCGCAACCACACCCATGGCGATCGCCCATGAAGCTCCTGGCGCCCATTCCAGCCACCCCCTCGATCGATCTGCGTGCATACCAAGCGCGGGGTGAAAGCGGGCGAGCAACTCTTGGGAATTGGGTAAGAAGAGTACAAATGGAAGTAGCAGACAGATCCACAACCAGGTCTTGACGAAAAGTGACCCGCCGCCGGGAACGAACGTGATGCCCAAGCGAGAAATGTATGGTGCTGCAGGGCCAAGCCGATAGGAAAATGCATCAGGGAGCGTGATCCCATGGGCACCTGCCATTCCGGCAAGAATTGAAATCGCGGTAGGAATGTCTTCGGAGCGGAAGAACACCCATCCAATTACGACTGCGATAAATGTAGTTCCAAGCGCGAGGCCACGCGTCCAGGTTGAGCCGCCGCGAATGCCCAGGCGTGCTTGCGCAGTTTGCCACGCATGGTTGATGCCAAGATACGCGCCATGTAGAGCACCCCAAATTACAAACGTCCACCCTGCACCGTGCCAGAGTCCACCAAGCAGCATCGTTATGAAAAGGTTGACGTAGCGGCGGGTGCTTCCCTTGCGATTTCCCCCGAGTGGGAAATACAGATAGTCGCGGAGAAATCGCGAAAGCGTCATATGCCAGCGACGCCAGAAATCAATGATATTAAGAGCCTTGTACGGCGAATTGAAATTTAGTGGCAACTTGATTCCGAAAAGTCGTGATATGCCGATGGCCATGTCCGAGTAGCCCGAAAAATCGAGGTAAAGCTGTAACGTATAAGCGAGCGCTGCTCCCCAGGCCTGGAAGAAAGCGAGCGATTGTCCCGAGGCTGCGGAAGAGAAAGGATCTGTCGCATAAGCCGCAATCCCATCGGCGAGCACGACCTTTGAACAGTCCAATGAAAAAAATCGTCAGGCCAATCGAAAAATTGGAGGCGACTGGAATATATGTTTGTCGCGAACCAAACTGCGGCATCATCTCCTTGTGATGGAGAATGGGACCTGCGATCAGGTGGGGAAAGTAGGTAACGAACAATGCGTAGTGGACAGGGTTATATTCGCGCGCCTTTTGTTGATAGACGTCGACAAGAAAAGCGATCTGGGTGAAAGTAAAAAAGGAAATCCCTAGTGGAAGGATGATGTTGGAGATGTGCCATTGAATTCCGGTGAATGCGTCGACATTCCGGACAAAGAAGGTCGCGTATTTGAAGTATCCAAGAAGCCCCAGATTAATTCCGACTCCGCAGACGAGGCATAGTTTTGCGAGCTGTCGGCGATACGCGGCGTGCGCGTGGAGAATCTGACGCCCGGTTACGTAATTGGCGGTGATGGAAGCCGCCAGCAGAGTGACGTAGCGAACATCCCACCAGGCATAGAATCCAAACGACGCGATTGCCAGGAACGCGGCCGCAACCGATGGCCGCCATCTTCCGAGTAGAAAGAAGGCGACGATTGTCCCCGGGAGGAAACCAAAAATGAACTCGTATGAGTTGAATAACATACGGCGACAATAGCGTCCGACAGATTCGATGGGTATCGGCTTGAAAGCTAGAACTGGCGCTGGATTGCGGGCGTGTCAAGGTGTTAACGACTTGAATTTAGTGCGCGGTCCTGGGCAGTCTTCCCGGATTCTCCGGGGAGGTGTCGA
>DASRLB010000049.1:0-10386 GCA_035648695.1 Acidobacteriaceae bacterium
GGAGTATGCCGCCGAGGGTGGCCATGGGCTGGTTGCGGAGCCAGGTGGTGATGTGGTTGCGGCTGTTGGGGGGAAGGGCCATTGTGGCTATGTTACAGAGGCGCTAACGGCTTTGTGCGGAACCCCACCTTAGGCGCAGAAGCGCGCCGAAGATGGGTCACCCCGGAGTTGGGGAGGCGCGGAGGAGAGCGGTCGCGCTGTGCGCGATACCCCACCCTTTGCAAAAGCGCAAAGGATGGGCCACCCGAACGCATGATGGGCCAGGCAGATGTTGGGCGGGTACGAGGATGTGACGGTTCGGTGACAAGTTACCGAAAGGCGGTCTGTTAGTTTAAAGGCATATTCAGGAGTGGGTCATGATGTTGAGGGGTGAGAAAGCCGTGGTGTGCGGGGGTGGCGGCTTTATTGGCGGGCATCTGGTTAAGTATTTGATTTCAAATGGCGTGGATGTCGTTCGGGCGGTCGATGTGAAGCCCTTGGAGGATTGGCATCAGGTGACGGATGGGGTCGAGAATGTGTCGCTCGACTTGCAGGATGCGGGCAATTGTGTGGCTGCAGCGAAGGGCGCGGCGATGGTTTTCCAGCTTGCGGCCGATATGGGTGGGATGGGGTTTATCGAGAACAATAAGGCGCTGTGCATGTTGAGCGTGCTGCCCAATACGCATATGCTGCTGGCGGCTCGGGCGGAGGGCGTGGGGCGGTTCTTTTATGCGTCGTCGGCGTGTGTGTATAACGGCGAGAAGCAGACGAATCCGGATGTGGTGGCGCTGAAGGAGTCGGATGCGTATCCGGCGATGCCGGAGGATGGTTATGGGTGGGAGAAGTTGTTCAGCGAGCGGATGTGCCGGCATTTCGACGAAGACTTTGGGCTGACGTGCCGGGTGGCGCGGTATCACAACGTGTATGGGCCGCACGGGACGTGGGACGGCGGACGCGAGAAGGCCCCGGCGGCGATTTGCCGGAAGGTGATCGAGGCGAAGAGGAGTGGGCGGCACGAGATTGAGATCTGGGGCGATGGCAGCCAGACGCGGAGCTTTATGTACATCGACGACTGCGTGAAGGGGACGCTGGCGATCATGGAGAGCGGGATCGACGAGCCGATCAATTTGGGGTCGAGTGAGTTGGTGACGATCAATCAGTTGGTGGATATTGTCGAAGAGATTGCGGGCGTGAAGCTGAAGCGGAACTATAACCTGAGTGCTCCCAAGGGCGTGAACGGGCGGAACAGCGATAACACCCTGATCCTGGAAAAGCTGGGGTGGGAGCCGTCGGTGCTGCTGCGCGATGGGCTGCGGCGGACGTTCGAGTGGATCGAGGGTGAGATGGCCAGTGGAGCATCTGGCAGATAATGATGCCTATGCGCGCTGGAGAGGACAGCCTGAAGTATCGGACGATTCTGGGTATAAGTTTTTTTCAGGGAAGTGCGGCTGCAGCTGTGGACCGGATGGCGAAGGGCGGGCTGCTGGTGGTGCCTGCGGCGCCTGCGCTGAAAGACCTTCCGACTGACGCGGAATATCGCGATGCTCTGGTGCATGCGGATTTGGCGCTGCCTGATTCGGCTTTTATGGTGCTGGTCTGGAATTACATGCGGAAGGATTCCATGCGAAGGCTTTCGGGGCTGGAGTATCTCGACGAATTGCTGCGCCGTGCGGATGTGCGGGCGCCGGGGAATACGGTGTGGATCAAGGCCAGCAAGACCAGTGCGGCGCGGAACCTGCGATGGCTGAAACGGCAGGGGATCGATGTGCCGGAGGAATGCATTTATCTGGCGCCGATCTATGGGCGGGAGATCGACGATCCGGCGCTGCTGGAGATGCTGGAACGGATTCGCCCGCGGCATGTGGTGCTGACGATCGGGGGCGGGCCACAGGAGCGGCTGGGTTTGTACTTAAAGCGGCGTCTGAGTTTTGGGCCGGCGATCCATTGTACGGGCGCGGCGATCGCGTTTTTGAGCGGCGACCAGGTGCGAATCCCAATGTGGGCGGACAAACTCTATCTGGGCTGGCTTTTCCGGGCGGTGTGGGAGCCGACCATTTACATTCCAAGATATTGGGGCGCACGGAAACTGTTCGCCCTGATGCGGGATTACGGGGAGCGGCTTCCGGTGGAGAACTAAAGGCCGGGATTGCCGGGTTCGGGCGGGACGGCGGGGCCTTCTTCGTCCATGGCTTCGACGACGTTGTCGCCGGTTGCGGGACGGCCGTCGCGGACGCTTTCGGCGCCCAGGGAATTGGGGCTGCCGGCGGGCGCGTTGGGGTCGATGGTGTTGACGTGCGGCGTTGGGTTGCTGCTTTCGGTTGTTTCAGCCATGTGCGGTCTCCTTTTGTGCGGCGGTTCGAGCCCACCTTAGCCGCAAAGAGCGCGGCGAAGATGGGTCACCCCAGGTCTTTGCGGTTCGTGCCCACCTTAGATGGGTCACCCTGGGTTTGTGCGGCCGCGACCCAGGTTGTGCGGCTGAGAGGGTAGGATGCAGGGAAGTGGGAGCGCGATGGGTGAAATGAGCGTTGAATGAGAGTAGGTTTCGCGCGGCATTTTTCTGGAACGCGGGTTTGAGTGTATATGGGTCTCCGTCTGGTCGTCGGGCTGGTTTTCTGTGCGGTGTTTTCGCAGGTGCGCGCGCAGGCGGTTTCGGTGGCGGAGCAGTATCTTTTTCAGGCAGCGAATGCGGAGCGCGCGTCGCGGGGATTGCCGACGCTGCGCTGGGACGCGGCATTGTATCGCGCGGCGCAGGGGCACTCGCTGGAGATGGCGAGGCGGGAGAGTATTTCGCACCAGTATCCGGGGGAGCCGGAGCTGGCGGCGCGTGGGAAGAGTGCGGGGGCGCGATTCAGTTTGATCGCCGAGAATGTGGCGGAGGCGCAGACGGCGGTGCGGATCCACGATGCGTGGATGAACTCGCCGGGGCATCGCGCGAACCTGCTCGACCCGCATGTGGATGCGGTGGGGATCAGCGTACGGTCGCGCAATGGTCAACTCTATGCGGTGCAGGATTTTGAGCGGGCAGTCGAGTCGCTGACGCTCGAACAACAGGAGCAGGCGGTGGGGCGACTGGTGGCGGCGGCCGGGCCAGTGGCGATTTTGCCGGCCGATGAGGGTGCGCGACGGACTTGCGCGCAGTCGACGGGATTCGCGGGCGCGCGGCAGCCGATGTTCGTGATGCGGTATACGTCGGGGGACCTGTTGCGGATTCCGGATGCGCTGAAGGTGAGGGTTGCCAGCGGGAAGTACAGCGAGGCCGCGGTGGGGGCTTGCGCCGGGGCGGGGAACCAGCCGTTCAGCACCTACAGCATTGCGGTGCTGCTGTATCCGTGAGGGCCGCTATGCGGTGACAGGCTCGATGCCGGCTTCGGCGAGTTCTTCGGCGGTCGCGGGTTTGGTGGGTTCCATTTGCAGAAGGTTATTGAAGCGGTTGAAGTAGTTGAAGAGGCCGACGGCGGCCATAAGCTCGATGACTTCTCCTTCAGAATAGAAGCGGCGGAGGCGGGCCATGTCGGCGTCGGTGTACTCGTGCGAGGCGTTGGTCATGGCCTCGGCGAGGTGGATGGCTTCTTTTTCGGCTTCGCTGAAGAGTGGGGAATCGCGCCAGGACTTGAGGGCTTCGATGTGCTCGGGCGACCAGCCGAGCTTGAGGCTGATGGCGGTGTGGCTGGCGAGGCAGTATGCCGTGCAGTTGAGCTGCGAGGTGCGGACGACGACCAACTCTTTGAGCCTGGTGGGGAGCGTGCCGGTTTTGAGGACGGCTTCCATGTGCGCCGCCGCGGTGCGGAAGATTTCCGGGCGATGGGCGAGGGTGCGGAAGAAGTAGGGCACGTTGCCGCGGTCGCGGAGGAACTTGTCGTAGACGGGGGTGAGATCGGGGGAAACTTCGGAGCGATCGAGCCGGCTGATGCGGGGCATGGGAAAAATCCTCCTGCGACTGTAATGATAACGGGTGGGGGTTGGTTGGGTGCGATCTCGACAAGTTCGCAACGGGCAGCCCAGACAACCACAGGCCCAATTTACGGCACGGTGACAGACTCGACCGGAACTGCGGTGAGAGGCAACTTGCGGCCCTCGATCCTGCCGCAGTATTGCCGTTTAGAAACCGTGCCGATCTGGGAGTAAGGTTGCGGGCGCCTGAAGGAGACTTCGGGCGCCCGAACTTATGTGCGGCAATAATTTTCGGTCGATCGCCGGTTGCGTGGGCTCGAATCGAGGGGGCCCAATCGATGCTTTGGCTCCGGCTGCGTAAAATCTGTATGCAGAGGACATTATGGAATCGGAACATTTTGTACTGTGCGGACGGCGCATTCGTCTGGAACCGCTGGAACATCGGCATGTCGACGGGTTGGTGGCCGCGGCGGCGGTAGACCCCTCGATTTATCGGTGGAGTCTTGTCCCGCAGGGTGAGGACGCGGTGACGCGATATGTGGGCACCGCGATTGCGTGGCGGGAGGCGGGGACGGCGGTCCCGTTTGCGATTGTCAGGGCTGATGATGGCGCGGTGATTGGGTCGACGCGGTTCTGGGCCATGGAACGGTGGTCGTGGCCGGAAGGGCATGCGCAGTATGGTCGCAGCACGCCGGATGTGTGCGAGATCGGCTATACGTGGCTGACGGCGCCGGCTGTCCGGACGGCGGTGAATACCGAAGCCAAGCTGCTGATGCTGACTCATGCTTTCGAAGTGTGGCAGATGTGCGGCGTATGCCTGCATACGGATCGGCGCAACGAGCGGTCGCGGGCGGCAATGGAGCGCATGGGGGCGCGGCTGGACGGCGTGCTGCGCGCGCATCGGATGGCTTCGGACTTTACGCCGCGGGATTCGGCGCGGTATTCGATTGTCGCGGCAGAGTGGCCGGACGTGAAGGCGCGGCTGGAGCGGCTGCGGGATAAATACGATTGAGGTTGCGGCGAGGGAAGGGGTGTTCCGCATCCAAAGAGACATGAACGATGCGAGGGTAAGTCTGGGAACGGAGTTGCGGCGGGAGTTGGTGACGCTGCTCGATGGGGGCAAGGCCCATGCGACGTTCGACGCCGCGGTGAAGGGCTTTCCGGTGGAGTTGCGCGGGGTTGTGCCGGAGGGGCTGCCGTATTCGGGGTGGCAGATCGTGGAGCATCTGCGGATTGCGCAGCGCGACATCCTGGACTTCTGCGACAACCGCGATGGGTCGTATAAGGCGATGAAGTGGCCGGACGACTATTGGCCGAAAGAGGCTGCTCCGGCGGGTGAAAAGGCGTGGGAGGGGTCGCTGGCTGCGATTCGCGCCGATCGTAAAGCGTTCCATGAGCTGTTGAACGAGGCGGACAACGCGGAGTTGGTGCAGGCGTTTCCGTGGGGCGATGGGCAGAATTTGCTGCATGAGGCGATGTTGATCGCGGACCACAATGCGTACCACACGGGGGAGTTGATTGTGGTGCGGCGGTTGTTGGGGGCGTGGAAGTAGCGGTGGCCCGACGATGGGTGGTGCCGCGAATATAGGTCGCGCCTTCAGCGCTCTGATTTACCGCTTGCCGAATACATGGGGCTACGCCCCATGCTGGTATAGGGCGGGCCTTTGGCCCTTGGTTTGGTGGCGCCGCCAACGTGGGGGCCAGGGCCTTGAATCAATGAAAACTGCTCTACGCGAGGCCGAGGAGGCGAGGCCACTCGGATGGGCTGGCGACGCTGAGATCGGGTTCGGCGGCGGCGAGGGTGTGGGGGGCGAGGCCGTAGGTGCAGCCGACCGAGATGGCGCCGGCGCGGCGGGCGGTGAGGACATCGACGTCGGAGTCGCCGATCATAAGGGTTTCGGCTGGGGTGATGGCGGTTGCGGTGAGGGCGCTGGCCTCGGCGACGATCGTGAGCAGGCCTTCGGGGTCAGGCTTTTTGGTGGGGAACGAGTTGCCGCCGTAGTTCTGAAAGAGGAACGGCGTAAGGCCGAGGGCGGCGCAGATTTCGCGCGAGGGAATGACTGGCTTGTTGGTGAGCACGGCCATCGGCAGCGATGGGTATGCGGCGCGGATTTCAGTGAGCGCTTCGAGGACGCCGGGGTAGACGCGGGTGTTGTCGAGCTTGTGGACGCGGTAGTAGGCGAGGAAGAAATCGAAGGCGCGGTGGAAGGGACTGTTGCCGCGGTCGGAGATGGGGGTGCGGGAGTCGAGATCTCCGGGGTCTCCGAGGGCGCGGCGGACGAGCATGGCCGCGCCGTCTCCAATGTAGGTGGCGATGAGGGCGTGGGGCAGGGTGGGCTTGCCGGCGATTTCGAGCGTGGCGTTGACCGAGTTGCAGAGATCGACTGAGGAGTCGATGAGAGTGCCGTCGAGGTCGAAAATCAGCAGGCGCGGGACAGACATGGAGCTAGTGTAAACGTTATCTGCGTGCAGTTTGCACGCTGAGGCAGATTGGGGCGTTGGGCCTACAGTGACTTCAATCGGCGTGGAGGATGGTCTCGAACAGCAGGACGCAGGCAGTGGTGAAGATGATGTCGTAGCCGAAGAGGACCTTGATCCAGAGGTTGGGCGGGTAGTCGGCGGTGAGGACGTTGGTGGTGGCCTGGATCATCGCCAGCAGCGCGGGCATGGAGATGGGGAAGAGGATGAGTGGGAGCATCAACTCGCGGCTGCGCGTGCGGAGACTGAGGGCGGCGAAGAAGGTTCCGTTGACGACCAGTGCCCAGGTGCCGAGAGGGAGGATGACGAGGAGTATCCAGCCGTTGCCGAGCGGGTGAATGTTGTAGAAGATGGCGAAGACCGGGGCGAGGACGACTTCGACCGCGGTGACGAAGAGGAAGTTGGCCAGGGCTTTGCCGACGAAGAGCGTCGATGCGGGCGCGGAGACGAGCCGGTGGGCGTCGAGGACGTGGTTGCGGACTTCGCGCGCCCACGACTGGTTGAGGGCGGTCATCGCCGCGAAGAGGATTGCGACCCAGAGCAGGCCGCCAGAGATTTGGCGGGCGATGGTGGGGTAGGAGGTGGGGTCGAATGCGATGGAGAAGACGACGACGACCAGGAGCGTGAAGAAAAGCATCCCGTTGATCGAGTCTTTGGTGCGCCACTCGATGCGGAGGTCTTTGCGGAGGTGGGTGAGGACGTGGCGGGCGTAGTTCATGGATGCACCGCTTTGGTGAGGTCGGCGAGGGTGGCGGCGGTGGCGCGGAGGTAGTCGGCGGGCGTGAGAATGAGCTGGAGGCCGCGCAGGCCGGCGGAGACGGAGATGATGTCGTGGAGTTCGATGGTCTCGTCGGCGAAGGCGCGGAAAGGCTTGCGGGCGGCGAGGACGGTGACGCCGCCGCGGATGTATCCGGTGAGAGGCTCGACTTCTTTGAGGGCGGCGAGCTCGGCTTTGCGGGTGCCGGCGGCGGCGGCAAGTTTTTTGAGGTCGAGCTCGGCGTTTCCCGGGATAACGGCGAAGAGATGCTCGCCGTCGTTGGTGACGGTGACGAGGGTTTTGAAGACCTGCTCGGCGGGGAGGTTGATTTTACGGGCGACGGAGAGGGCGGTGAGGTCGTCGGGGTCGACGTCGTAGGCGCGGAGATCGTAGGGGATGCTGAGGGTGTCGAGGAGGCGGGCGGCGTTGGTTTTCTTCATTGCACGGCCTCGGAAACGACTTCGCCGGCGCACAGGGTGAGGGTGGTACCGGCTAACGGGCGGGCGAGGCCGGCTTGATGCGTGGTGAGGAGGAGGGTGCGGTTGTGGCCGGTGGTGGACGGGGTTTTGACGTAATTGAGGAGCAACTCGACCATGTGTGCCGCGGAGGCGACGTCGAGATTGGAGAAGGGCTCGTCGAGCAGCAGGAGATCGGGCTGGGTGAGCAGGACGCGGGCGAGCGAGGCGCGCTGCTTCATGCCCTGGGAGTATTCGCCGACGCGGCGGGGAAGAGCCGGGTCGAGGCCGACTTCGCGGAGGGCCGCCTCGGGTGTGAGGCCGGGGGGTTGGAGGGCAGCGAAGTAGCGGAGGTTTTCGAGGCCGGTGAGTTCGTCGTAGAGCATGGTTTCGTGGGACATGTAAGCGAGGCGGTCGGACTGGTCGCGGGGCGGTGCGTCGAAGATAGAAACCTGGCCGTGGCTCGGACTCGTGAGTCCGGCGATCACGCGGAGCAGGGTGGATTTCCCGGCGCCGTTTTCGCCGAGAATGACAACGCTGGACCCCGCGGGAATTTTGAGCGAGACGTTGCGAAGTGCTGCAAATACACCATATACGCGGGAAACGCGGGTGAGTTCGATAGCGGGCGTGGGATTGGCGGTGGCAAACATCGGGTGCTATGCGAGTATAGAACCACGAAAAATTTGTGGCTTTATGTGCCACTTAGTGGCGTGGAGGCGGCTTTGAGCGGAAAAGTAAGAGGTTTGAGCATTTGTGTGGGGATAGTGGCGTTAAGTGGCGTTTTGGCGGCACAACAGGGTAGTTCGCCGCAATTGCCGGCGCAGGACCGGGAGCTGTCGCGGGCGATCTTCAAGCAGCTGGTTGAGATCAATTCTCAAGACTCGAATGGCAGCGTGACGGCCGCAGCGGTCGCGATGCGGGACCGGTTGCTGGCGGCGGGGTTTCCGGCAGCGGATTTGGTGCTCGCGGGGCCGAACGATCGGAAGCAGAACCTTGTGGCGCGGTATCGCGGGGCGGCGGGGTCGGGGCTGAAGCCGATTTTGATTATCTGCCACCTGGATGTGGTCGAGGCGCGACGCGAGGACTGGACGACCGATCCTTACAAGTTTGTCGAGAAGGATGGGTATTTTTACGGGCGCGGGACGCAGGACATCAAGGAAGAGGACGCCGACCTGGTCGAGAATTTTATCCGGCTGCGGCGCGAGGCGTGGGTCCCGAAGCGGGACATTGTGATCGCGCTGACGGCGGATGAGGAGGGTGGGCAGTCGAACGGGGTGGACTGGCTGCTGAAGAACCGGCCGGAGTTGATGGTGGCGGATTTTGTGCTGAACCCGGATGCGGGTGGAGTGGAGTTGCGGCAAGGGAAGCCGACGCAGATGGGGGTCGAGGCGACCGAGAAGCTCTATGCGGATTTCCGGTTGACGACGGTGGACCGCGGCGGCCACAGCTCGCAGCCGAGGCCGGACAATGCAATCTATGAACTGATGCATGCGCTGGAGAAGCTGGAGGCGCATCCGTTTCCGATGGAGTTGAATGCGGTGACGCGGGCGGAGCTGGAGGCCACGGAGAGGGTGGCGACCCCGGCGCGCGCGGCGCTGATTCGCGGGCTGCTGGCGACTCCACCGGATATGGAGGCGGTGGCGGAGTTTTCAAAAGACCCTGGCGACAATGCAGTCCTGCGGACGACGTGCGTGGCGACGATGTTGAAGGGCGGTCATGCGCCCAACGCGCTGCCGGCGATGGCGCAGGCGAATGTGAATTGCAGGATTCTGCCGGGGTACTCGCAGGAGGAGATTCGGCAGAAGCTGATTGCGCTGTTTGCGGACCCGGGGATGAAGATCGAGTATGTGACCGACAGTGGGAGCGCGATGGCGATGGGCTCGGAGCGGAAGAGCGCGCCGCCGCCGCCGGTGCGCGAGGATGTGTTCGGGCCGCTGCGCCAGGTGGTCGCGGAGATGTGGCCGGGGATGCCGGTGGTGCCGTCGATGTCGGTTGGGGCGAGTGATTCGATTTATACGATGGCGGCGGGGATTCCGAGCTATGGGGTTAGCGGGATGGGTGTGGATTTCGATGACGACCGCGCGCATGGGAAGGACGAGCGGTTGAAAGTAAGTTCGTTTTATCAGGGGGTGGAGTTTTATTACTTGTATTTGAAGGCGCTGGGGAAGGGGTGAGGTGGGTTCTCTACCCTTGCGAGGACTCATTTCGTTTCGTGGGTACACGCCAGGCATCGATTCCGCTCTATGACTGTTTTGCAGCGGCATAGGAGCCCGGAGGTTCGCGGAAGGGTTCTACGGCAATGCGCTCGTAACGCACCTCCAGCACCGTCAGGCGTTCTTTGCCACCCGGTGCTTCGAGGACAACGCTGTCCCCCTCAGCCGACTGCATCAACGCGCGGCCCAGAGGGCTCACCCAACTGACATGGTTGCGGTCGAGGTCGACCTCGTCGGTGCCGACGATGCTCACCTCTCGCTCCACTCCCGCGGCATTGGTATAGAGCACGGTTGCGCCGAAATATACCTTCGTCGCCCGCAGGCCCGATCTCGGAGCTTCCGGATCCACCACTTCGGCAGCTTCCATCCGCTTGGAGAGATGGCGAATCCGCCCATCGATCTGCCGCAACCGGCGTTTGGCGTACTGATAGTCGGCGTTTTCACTGCGATCGCCATTGCTGGCAGCCCACGCCACGACCACCGCCACAGCCGGGCGGTCCTTGTTGAGCAGAAAAGAGTGCTCCTCTTTCAGGCGCTCAAGCCCGCCGGGCGTGATGTAGTTCTTGACGTGCACTGCTGGCGAGTCGTCTTGCGGTCTTCTGGTAGAGCCTTT
>DASRLB010000050.1:0-10808 GCA_035648695.1 Acidobacteriaceae bacterium
AGTTGCGAGTTTCCAGTTTCCAGTTGATGACCATGCCACTGAGAACTTACAACTGACAACTTGAAAGGAGGTCTCGCCTGGCAATTCGCAAACGCACATCGAAGTCGGTCGCCAAGCGGCATGACCTCGACTACTTTAAGAGAGGCTCGCCGATTCGCCTGTGGCAGTGGCGGCTGGCGGCGGTCGCGCTGTTTGCGGCAGTCGTGTGGATTGGCCTGTCGACAGCGCGCAATGCGACGGCGTTTTCCGCGGGGCCCATCTCGGCGCCACATGCGGTGTTCGCGCAGAAATGCGATACGTGTCACAAGCCCGTGATCCGCGGCGCGGGCTGGCTTCCCGTCATCGGCGCGCGCCATAATGTGCCCGACTCCGCCTGCCTAAGCTGCCACCAGGTGGGGACGCACCACGCGAACGTCGCGGCAGGCGCGAAGCCTTGCAGCAGTTGCCACATCGAACACATCGGTGCAATGCACCTCGCGTCCGCGCCGGTGAAAGGGTGTACGCAGTGCCATGCAAATCTCGAAACGCGCGGCGCGATTCCAACGGTCGCAACGCACATTGAGAGCTTCACGCACGGGCATCCCGAGTTTCGTGCGCTGCGAGCAGCTTCGAGTGACATTCGCAACGGTGCGTTCGGCTTGAAGTTCAACCACGAGGCGCATCTGAAAAAAAATCTTACCGGTGCCAATGGCACGAAGGTGAGTCTCGACTGCGCGAGTTGTCATCGCATCTCCGACATGGGTGAACGCGGTACGGCACAGACCGGCCGCATGGCTCCGGTGGACTTCGATCGCTCGTGCCGGAGTTGCCACTCGCTGGAGTTCGACCGCCGCATCACTGCACAGGCGCCGCACACGGACCCTGCTGCCGTGCTGCGTTTCGTGCGGGAAAAAATGTCGGTCGTCGCGCCGAACGATGAAGCGGCCCTCGTGAGCGCCGAGACGATTGTGTTTCGCCAGAAGTGCTCGTTGTGCCATGCGGTCTCCGGCTCCGAGAATCTTCCACGCATTATCGCTACCGCTCTCGACGTGCCCACCATTGCGCCAGCGAAGCAGCCTGAGCGCTTCTATACGTCGGCCGTTTTCAGCCACTCCGCGCACGGGGCTGTGCAGTGCGCGGAGTGTCATGCTGCCGCGCTCACAAGCACCAGCGGCAAAGATCTGCTGCTGCCCGGTATCGCGACCTGCCAGCGTTGCCATGACGGCCAGTCGAACCCCCAGGGGGCGCTGCCCGCGGGCCATGCCGAGAGCGGTTGTTCGCTGTGTCATGCGTATCACGAAGGCGGACGTCAGCACCCTGATACTGCGTCGCCCGCATTTCGCATCGATGAGCTAGTACCGTCTCGCTAACGCGATGCGGTGGACTGCTTCGCGCTTGCTGAGGCCGGTGCGGGCGGCCGGTCGGTCACGGTGTAGAGTTC
Organism: Acidobacteriaceae bacterium; assembly: GCA_035648695.1. Taxonomy (GTDB): domain Bacteria; phylum Acidobacteriota; class Terriglobia; order Terriglobales; family Acidobacteriaceae; genus Granulicella. Next base: position 1,421 of record DASRLB010000050.1, read on the forward strand.
CCCGGAGCGGAGATACATGCGCCGCATCTCTTCGCCACTGAAAGGCCGCGCGCCGCGTCGGCCGAACACGGCAAGTTGGTTGCCGTCTTCGTCGACGGCACGGTCGCGGTCGACTCCTTTCGAAATCGCGAGCGCTGCGCCGCTCGTTTTGTGTGTCGCGATCAGAACGGGCACGGGCTCGGGGCTGAAGCCGTAGAAGTTGCGCTGCGTCCTTGGGGAGAAGAGTTGCACGATGCGCATGCCGTTCTTTCCGTCAGCGACGAATGCGAACTGGCTGGAGCTGACCATACCGATCTTCAGGTCGTAGACATCGTTCAACACGCCGCCGGCGTTGAACATTTGATCGAGCTTCGGTTGCTCGGGCTTTTCTACATCGACGATTGCGATTCCCGAGCGCCCCGCCGAAATGTAGGCGTAGGTGCGGGCGACATACACACTCCGCGCGTCGGCGATTTGGACGCTGGCTGCGGTGGGACGCAGGGTGCCGGGCTTGGTGATTTCGAAGACTTTGAGGCCGTCGGCATCGGTGACGAATAGATAGCGGAACTGCACGGCGAGGCCTGTCCCCTGCTTGATGGTCGTATCCACTGCAACAACTTTCGGATGCAAAGGCTCGTTGAGGTCGACCTCGACGAGCCCACGTTCGCAGAGGATGAATGCATGCGCTCCGGCGAGCGCGATGCGGCGTGCCCCGTTCAGAACTCCGCCAGGGTTGAACGTCGCCGCGCGGCGCAGGAAGTTGTTGCGCGGGTTGCCGTCGAGCAGCGTGCCAACGCCAGTCTTCGGATCGCCGACGACGATGAGGCCTTCGTATTTGTCGGTAACGTAGAGATAGGCGTAGAGCGGATGAATACTTTGCTCTTCGTTTTCCGCAATCTGTTTGCGCAGAGGATCGAGCGCGAGCGTTGAGGGCGATGCGACTGCCGTTGCGTACTTCGTCTTGAGGTAAAACTTCTGGCCGAGCGGAGATACCGGCGCCGTCGTCACATGTTCGGAATCGTCTTTTACGTCGACGTTGGCAACATCGAAGATGCGGAAGCCGCCGGCGCCCATCGCGGCGTAAAGATATTCTCCGCGGAGTTGTATGTCGAGGACATCGTCACCGCGGTGCTCGTACGCCGAGCGAATTTGGCGTCCTCCCGCGACGAATTTCTTATAGTCGTCGGGGTATGCGAGCTTTTGGAAATCGCTGCCCGCAATCACCGGCGGCTCGGTGCTTGCGGCAACCGGGACAGCGGAAAAACCTTTGCTGCCGTTGGCCACGTAAATGTATTTGCCCATGAAGTTGAGGAAGTTTGTGCCCTGGACCAGCAGTTGCGACATCCACGCGTTGTTGTCGCCGGCCGCGGAGACGTGGCAGTCGGTGCAACCTTTCGTCTCGCGTCCGCGAACCGTATGCGGGACGTAGGTGCTGAAGGCTTCGCCACTGAATCCGGGCGCGGAGACGGGCTGCTGTTCGTGGTAAATCCAGTCGCGGTTGGCGTTTTGCGAGCTGACGATTATGGCGCATGATGAACGCACCGGCGACACCTTGTTGCCCGTCACCGTGCCGTCAATGCCGAGCATGTAGACATCGTCGCGAAGGACCTGAAAGTTGTACGCGGTCCAGTTGCGCGTGGTCTCGCCTTCGTTGTGCAGCATCGGCATTTTCTGGTTGGCGGTCATCGAAAGATGGCAGCCGAAGCATGATGTGGTCCAGGAGGAATGGCAGCTCTGGCACGTCATGCGCTTGTCGCTGTGCGCGAGTTTCTGCATGTCGTCGGTGTGGCCCCAGGTGACGCCGTCGACTTGCAGCGTCTTCGCGAGGCGCGACTTTTCGCTGTAGTGCGCGTTGCCCGGCGTGATGGTGTCGAGCACCTGCACGATCTCCCATTCTTTGTGCTCGTCGACGTTGGAACGCTGAAAGAGCTTGCCGTCGCGCCAGACGAAGCGTGCCTGTTTCCACGGTGTTCTCATGCGGAGCATATTCGAGGAAAGGTCGCGCGCAGAGGCCGGGCCGCTGGTTGTAAGCAGCGCTTTGTGCTCGATGGTGCCATGGCAGTCGACGCAACCGATCTCGATGGCGTTGCGGGTTTCGCCGTAGAGCTTGCCGTTGCCGTGAACATCCTGCGTGAAGTGGCAGTCGACGCAGTGCATACCTTTTTCGAGATGGATGTCGGCGAGATGCACTGCTTTGCCGAGCGCCTCTGGGTCGTCCGCCGGAATCAAGTTGTCGTTCGCGTCGAGCAGGTTGCCCTTGCGGTCGCGCTTGTAGACTTTGCGAAATATCCAGCCGTGGGAATGGAAGTCCGCAAACTGCGTGTCTTTGAGGCCTTTGTTGAACTCGGGCGTTCCGGTTTGTTCGAGGAAATCGGGGTTCGACCAGTTGCCGCGCGCGGCGCTTTCGTCCGGGTTGCGGACGCGCGAATCGTGCAGCTCCTGCTCTGTCGGGTTGTGCTGTTTGGCGGGATACATCTTGTCGCCATCGGCTTCGCTGTCCCACCACGTGAAGCCGTAGTAGGTCGTCACCATGTTGGTGCCGGGGTGGATGTGGCACGTCATGCACTGCGACGATGGAATCATCTTGGTGAAGCCGTGTTGCAGCGGATGGCCGCTTTCGGATTTGTTGATTGCGGCGTCGGTGCTGATGCTGTGGCCTGTGTTACCGAACTGCGCGAGAGCGGCGGAGTGTTGCGGGTCGCGGTCGTTGGCGTAGAGCACATGGCAGCCTGTGCAGCCGGAGCCGCGATAGTCGCCGGCCTGGTCGTTGGTCCCGGGCATCGAGAGAAGTGGATCGAGCAGCCGCGTTTTTTGCAGTCCGAGGAAGACGGGGTCGGTGCGTAGACCGGTGCCGAGCCCGCGGTCGCTGAGCTTGGTGTCGGGTTTGCCCGGTAGATCGTCGCGGTCAGGATTGCCGATTTCGGAGCGCTTATCGCCGCCGCGCTCGAAGGCGCGCAGCATGTTTCCGGGTTGGGAGTACTCCCAGCGCTGGAGCGGATCGAGGTACGGCAGCACACCTTTTGTCCGCGTTTCTTCAGGAGTTGGCGGAGGGAAAGTGCGGAGGCGCTCGGGCTTGCCGTCGGCGTCGTAGGCTTCGCCGAAGTGTGGATTTTTGAGTGGGTAGGCTCCGTTGTTGTAGAGCGCGGCGCTCCACAACATGGCGCCGTGGGTCATCATGCTGGTCTTGACGTTGCGGGTTTCTTCGGCGTGACAGCCGCCGCAGGTCTCGTTCGCGACACGCAAATCTCCGGGGTTGGCGAAGCGAATGTAGTCGTAGCTCTCCTGGAGCCAGCGGGTGTAGGCACGAACTGGATGACCTCCGCGTGCGGCGTCGGGTGCGAAGCGGGAGAGGATGTGGGCTTTGTTTTTAGCGGCGTTGTACCCGGCGGAGTCTTTCGCTCCGGCGATCTGGATGGAAGCGTTGCCGCCGTGGCAGTCCGCGCAGCCGAGGACTACGGTATCCTCGGCGTGCATGTTGGCGTGCTCAATGCCGACGTGGCAGGTGATGCAGCCGACGCTCGCGGCGGCGGCTTGCTGGGGCGATTCGTTGCGTGTGTTCAGGATGCGGTGCGGAGCCGCGACGGGCTTTGGCGATGGCTGATTCTGTTGTGCGGAAACGTTTGGGAGCCGGATGAGATGTACCCAGAGTACCGATGCAAGCGCGATCGAAAACAACGCACAGCCGCAATGCAGTGCGCGTGCTGTCGGCGTTGGCGTTGGCGTTGGCGATGCGATGCGGATCACGTTAGCCATCCTACTAAAACTGAAACTTGACGATTGCGAAGACGGAGAAGAGCGTCTGGCTGGTGTAGATCTGGCGAAGGCCGGAGCTGGTGACTAGCGCTGTGGCGCCGGCGTGGATGGTGATGTTGTCCGAGAGCAGCGGACGGTAGATGGCGCCGATGCCGCTGTCAAAACCGATGGTGCGTGGGATTGCATTTTGTTGCAGCAGAAAGACCAGCGGCTGCGTGCGCGCGAATTGGAGGAAGTTGACGTTGCCGACGAGCTTGACAGTGGGCGTGAGGTCGGCGTCGAAACCGGCGTTGTAGAGGTAGAGGCCGGGGTTGACGAAGTTCGACTGGCCTTCGTCCTTGCTGGAGCGGAGGTCGGGGAGGAAGCTGTCGGGCGCGGTGAGTGCAACGCCGGCGCGGGTGAGCGGAATTCCTTCGCGGTTGAAAAAGCTGAACTCGCCGCCGGCGAAAGCGACTCCGTTGACGATGGAGCTGAAGCCCCGGGCTACGCGGTCGCGGGGATTGTTGTCGCCCGACGCGAAGAGGAATGAGGTGCGGAAGCGCAGCCAGTCGTGGTCTTGCGAGAGCTCGACCGCGGCGAATTGCGCGTCGATTTCGTTTCGCTGGCCGGCGATCTCGTTGAGCTGGTCGTTGCCACGAACTTCGTAGAAGGCGTGTGTGACGTTGGTGCGGCCGATGTGTCCATCGCCAGTCCAGCCGAAGTAATGCGCGTCGATGCGGTGGGGCTGCACGGTGCCGATGGGCGCCGGCCGGACGAGGAATCCGTTGTCGTCGTAGTGCGTGGAGGCGTTGTCGCGGACGAAGTGATAGCTGAACTGCGTCGTGTAGCCCTTGGCGAAGAAGTCCTGGATGTAAACGTTGCCGATGGCAACCTCGCGGCCTCGACGGGCAAACTTATTCAGGCCGCTGTTGGTGTTCTTTTCAAGCAGGTCGAAGCCGGCGAGGTTGTACTGAATGCGGTTGGAGCGCAGGTTGCCGAAGAGGCGCACGCCGGGCTGCTCGTCGGCGAAGATGAAGCCGCGAAAGTCGGAGACGAACTGCTGAATGCCCGCGCGGAGATTGACGAAATCGTAGTTGGGACCGAAGTCGTGGAGCTTCACTTCGCCGAACGCTTCCTGCAGACTGACGTGGCCGTCGAGGCGCGTGGTGCCGCAGCGTACGTCGGGGCAAACGAATTGATTTTCGCGCGCGTCGAGGTAGTTGATATTCGCTGCGGACGTGATGCGGATGCGCCAGTCGACAGGGCGGAAGGCCGCGGTGTCTCCGTGGAACAGGTCGAAGGTCATGCGGAAGGTTTGGGCGATGAAGAACTGGCCGCCGCGTCCGAAGAATCCTTGCTCGAGCGGTTGCGCCGTAGACTGGCCGGAAGGCACGGGCAAGCGGCGAACGTCGGCCGCGGTAATACTGTCGCCGGTGAAGGAGAAGAAAGTCTTGCCGAAGATTGGGCGGTCCGCCTTCAGGACGTTGCGGTCGAAGGGATCGTACCAGTGACCGAGGACGTAGGGCGTTTCGCCTTCGTCGTAGCGATGGTAGTCGGGCATCGGGATGCCCCAGCGGTCGCGCTGCGGCTGGAAGTTCGCCGCGGCTGGAGGGAGCGGAATTTCTTTCGGCACGACGACCGCGCCATCAGCGTCGGGGCGGCGGCTGAGCTCGCGGTAGTTGTTGTCGCCGAGCGTTTCCTGCGGGAATTGCGCCAGTGGCGATTGCGTAGCCGCTGTGGCGGCAGGCAGGTGGACTTCGATGGAGAGCACCTCGCCGGCGTGCAGTTCGACGGCAAGGCGACGGACGGAGGCGGCGTCTTGGGGCGTGAGGATGAGGTTGTAGGTGCCGGGTTGAACGCCGAGAAGGCGAAAAATTCCATCGCCGGAGGTCGTCGCGGCAGCCTTGGCGAGGCGGATCTCGACGCCGGGGACGGGACGGCCTGTATCGTCGAGGACGAGGCCTTGCAGGGCGGCGAGCGTTGCAGGCTTCTGCTGTGGAATGCGCTGCTCGGGCTGCGCGGAACGCTGCGCATCGACGGGCGGCTGCTGGGCCGCGAGGCCGCGCAGCAGCAGGAGAGCGCACACGCACGGCAGTAGGGAGATCGGTCTCATTCGTTGCGTTTGGACAAGCCTATCTTTCACGGCGGCTTCGAGCAACGGCAACGGACGCTGCCAGATTTTCAAGAGGCTACTTCACCTGCGCCAGAACGGAGTCGATATTCTTCACGTACGTGCGCGAGCGGTCCGCCTCATTGGTGTCGGGGTTGGCGGCGATGACCGCCTCGAAGCGCAACTTCGCTTCGGCGAGAAGGCCGAGCTGTTGCTGCCGATTGAACTTTTCGGAGTAGATGACGCCGAGGCGATAGTTCGCGAAGAGATCGTTGGGCATGTAGTTCAGCGCAGTCTGGCAGTAGCCGATGGCGGGGTCGAACTGCTTCTGCATCCACTCGCTGTCGCAGAGGCCGAGGTTGGCCTGGCCGCGGAGTTCCTTCCAGATGTCGGACTGTGTGGCGCGCGATTTTTTGCCCATGCCGAATAGGAATCCGGCGAGGTAGTAGTTCAACTGGCCGGCCTTGCCGGTATCGAAATTGGATAGTGCGAGGTAGTTCTGGTACTCGGTCTCGGCGGCGGCTGGGTCCTTCAACTGGCGGAGGCATTCAGCCAGCCAGAAGTGGGCTTCGGCGTTTTTCGGGGTGATGGCAATGGCTTTTTCGGCAGCGGTTTTGCCGTCGGCGTAGTCGGCTTTGCGGGCGTAGGCCTGCGAGAGGAGGTACCACGCCATGCCGCGTTCGGGCTCGCGGCGGGTGACTACATTGAGCTGCCGTACAGCTTCGTCCAGGTCGCCCGCGTCGAGTAGAGCGGCAGCATAGCTCGCGCGGGCTTCTTCATAATCGGGGTCAAGCTCGATGGCCTGCTTGAGGGAGGCGAGGGCCTTGTCGTCTTCGAACAGCGCATTCTGGACGCGCCCCAGATACAGCAGCGCCATGCTGTATGTGGGGTCGAGTTTTATCGCGGCCTGGAAATGATCGGCGGCCTTCTTATAATTCTCCGCGCCGCCGTTGTTGTAGAACTCGATGCCCTTGTCGAGTTCCTCCACCGCCGCGTGATTGGCACGTCGAGCGATCAGGATGCGCACGCTGACTGTTGTGTCCTGGCCGGGGTAGACCTGCTCTTCGCGGGGGCCGTCGGGCTCGTAGCCCATGTGGACGCCCTTGATCGTATGCGCACCTGGCGAAATGCCCGGCAGTCGAAGCGCCGTGCCCTTGTTCACCACGCCGGCGCTCCTGCCATCGACGAAGACTTCGGTGTTGTCCATGTTGGCTTCGATGATGAGGTTGCCGTACTGCGGGGCCAGCAGCGCCGGGCCCTTTACGCGCGATGCGTTGTAGGCGAGCACCATGTTGGGGTCGAAGCTACCACGTTCTGACGTCGGATTTTGTGCGCCGCCGGTGGCGAGGCGGACGTTGGTGTGGACGTATTCGGCGAGTTCGTCGGCATCCACAATGCCATCGCCGTTGGTGTCGGCTTCACCCTCAAGGCCCTTGACGACGTAGTAGGTGAAAATGCCGTGGCCACCGCCCCACTTGTCACTCTCGAAGCTCTGCTCGCGGTCGCGGCTGGCGGTGAGCGAGAAGAGGGATTTTTGCAGGTCGAGCAGCGTGTCGTTGACCTGCTTGCGGTCGGTCTGGGCATCGGCCGTGGGAGTGATCGCGCCGGAGTGGCAGGAGTCGGTGATGAGGACTTTCCACTTGCCCTTGATCTTGCCGCCGACGTAGCTGCCCAGGGAGTCCATGGGATAGGCGGTGGCGGGAATGTTGTGAATATCGACGTCGTAAGGGGCGAGCCAGCCCTTGCCGCCGGAGACGAAGCCGTGGCCGGCGAAGTAGATGAGGACGCGGTCGTTGTCCTGGGTGACGGCGGGCAGCCACTCCTCGATTTCGTGGCGGATGTTGGCGACGGTGGCGCGTTCGTTGATGAGTTTGTGGACGTTTTCTGCCGGGAACTGGCCGCCCTCGGGGCTGATTAGGGCAGCGTAGATATCCTCGGCGTCGCGGTTGGGGTAGGCGAGTTGCGCGGATGCGGGGAGATTCTTGTATTCGGAAATGCCGATGACGACCGCATAGCTGCGCGGGATTGTTACGGTCGTCGTGCCTTTTTTCTGCTGAACCTTGAGGTCGCGGGAGTCGCCGTTCTGGGGTGTGTCCTGTGCTGCCGCGACGCCGCACAAGAGTGCGAGTGCGGCCGCCGCTATCGATATTCGAGGCTTGAAGTTCATTGCGTCACTCCTTCTTACCGGCTTGCGCTTCGCGGTGCGCGAGGCGGAAGGTGTAGAGCAGCGGCGCTGAGGCTCCGCCGCTGACGCCGACCGTGGCACCGGCTTTCTTGCTGAAGATGATGTCGCGCGAAGCCGAACCGGCCATCGGCTGGAGCGGGGCAGGCAGCGGCTGGTTGGGCGGGACGACGGCGGGGCCGGCGGAGTCGTCCATGCACTCGCCGCGGGCGCGGAAGATTTTGTCGTTGCAGCGCGGACGCAGGCTGCTGAGCGGGCCGGGAGCGACGAAGTTGGCGGTCGCGGGGCGGGCGAGTTCCACGGGACTCAGCATGAAGTACAGAGTGTCGAACCCGGCGGGGCCAGTGATGTCGAACCAGTCGTCATTCCCGGAGGGAACGTAGTATTCCTTGTCGCTCTCGATGCGGTTGTTGATGCCCGCGTCGGTTGCGGGAAAGACGGTCGCGAACTGGCCGGAGGTTCCCTGGTCCATGACGTAGAGAAAGCCGTCGTAGTGACTTTTGAGGCGGAGGCGGACCTGGTCTCCGTTGTCGAAGACGTGGCCAGCGGCCATGGTTTCAATCTTGCCGTCGCGTTTGCGCTCGAGCGTAATCTCCAGCAGCATGGCCGCGGGAGCGGCCTTGCGTTCCGCAGCCGGGACCTTGGCCTGGGGGCCGCTACTTCCGGATAAAAGCAGCAGTGATACAAAAATATGCGCGATCAAGGATTTTTCTCCTTCTTTTGCCTGTTCCTACGTGCTGGCGCGCCTGACGGATTTACGGAATTCGAAGCAAGTGTCGCACCGGCGGAGGCACACATGCACCGAAATTCGTCAGGCGATCTGAATTTTGTTGGAACTGGAACATCCGGTCTGGGCGAGGGTGCGTTAAGCCAGTATCCGATTTTCGCTTCGTAGGACGACGGTTTCGGGCCCCCGGCCATCTGTAAATTTGCTTGACCTGCCCGCTTTAGCTGGGTATTGTCCATTTGTTCCCCTTTTATGCATCACTCCCAGGCTCCATGGGAGGAGGCCAATGAAAACTGCTCGGATTCGCTCCTTTTCGCGAACATTGGGTGTTGCTCTCTGCACGGTTACCCTGGGAGCGCTTTGGGGTTGCGGCAGTGGCGTTGGATTGCCTGCCAGCAGCCTGCCCGGCACGACGACGCCCGCGGCCTCGACGCAGGGGCCGCAGCTTGGCTATTTCTGGAACGCCGCCGATGAGACGCTGCGGCCGATTCTCGGAGTCCCGGGATCGTCGCAGGTGGGCCAGAGCGTGGTGCCCGCTGGGACGTATATCGCCGCGGGTGCGTCGTCGGCCAATGCGGTTGCGGTGCTGGAAGAGCCGGATGGCTCGCTCGACATAATGACGCTGCCCTCGGGCCAGCCCGTCCATGTGACCGCCAAA
>DASRLB010000051.1:0-4896 GCA_035648695.1 Acidobacteriaceae bacterium
CCCCCCACTCATCGTGATGAAGCCACGATGAATGGGGCACCCCAGCATTTGAGGCCGCCCTCCACTACTTCTCGACAAACGCCTTCAACCGCAGCAACACCTCATCCCACTGCCGCGAAACCACCTCCAAATAGTCCTTCAGGTCCTCCATCGGCTGCGGATTGAACTCAAACAAGCTCTCCCGCCCCGCCCGCACGCTGTGAACGACGCGCACCCGCTCCAGCACCCGCAGGTGCTTCGTAATCGCCTGCCGCGTCAGCTTCGACCCCTCCGTCAGCTCCGCGATCGACCGCCGCCGCCCGTCGTACAGACGGGCCAGCAACGCCAGCCGCGTCTCGTCGCCCAGAGCGGCGAACACCGTAGCCCGCGCCCGCGCCGCGCTACGCCGCGACATACGCCGCGATGTTCTTCATCTGTGACGTCCATCCGCCTTCGTTCCTCATAAACGCCTCCGCGCGACGATGGCTCGGCACCTTATCGAATCCCGACTCGACCACCCGCAGCAGCGTCCCCGCCGCCGTCTCTTCGAGCGTGAACTCCACCAACGTCGGCGTTTCGCCCGAGTAGTCAATCTTCGGATCGATCGCATACGGATGCCACGTAAACGAAAACAGCGTCTCCGGCTCGACCTTCTGTACTACCGCCGCCCACTGCACATGCTCGTACCCCGGCCAAGTCATGTGTCCGGTTGAAGCCTCGCCAGCCACAAACGGCTGGTCCAATTTCACCCGAAACCACTCACCAAACTCCCGATAATCCGAAATCGCTCGCCACACCCTCGAAACCGGCGCCGTCAACTCAATCTGCTTCTCAATACGATCGCTCATTCGCAACCTCCGAGTTGCATATTAGAACGACCGCCGCCGAAATGCAACCTTTCGGTAGCACTTTCCTATCCGTCCCGGGTATACGATGTCCACCATGACCGCACAGTCATTCTTCCGCGTCCTATTCGCGACAGCCCTCGCCACTTCCGCCCTCGCGCAGTCTCCGCAACCTGCGGCGACTCACCTCGCCGCCCTTGCCGCAGCGCACGATCCCACCCTCGCCGCGGCCATTACCTCCGCGTTCAACACCAAGCAGCTCCAGACCGGCACAGCCGCCCTCAGCCACGGCCCCGACTTCTTCTTCGCCGTCGACGCCGCCTTGCAACCCACACTGCTCATCGACGACAAGCCCGGCCCGCAGACCCGGCAAGCCGCCCCCGGCCTGTGGTACGCCGTCGCGCGCATCGACGCCGTCGGCCGCGCCCACTCATTCGCCTACGTCATCGACGGCAAGCCCTTCGGCGGCAGCGTCGACCTTCCCGCATTCGACCCGCTCTCCTACCTCCAACCCGGCGTGCCGTCGGGAACGCTGTCCGCCAAGCTCGTCCACACGAGCAAGATCTACGACGGCATGAAGAGCGACTACTGGATCTACGTCCCCGCGCAGTACGACCCCAAAATTTCCGCCGCCCTCATGGTCTTTCAGGACGGCGGCGGCTATATCCATCGCGACGGCAACCGCCCCGCGCTCAACGTCATCGACAACCTCATCGCGCAGCATAAAATCCCGGTGATAATCTGCATCTTCATCAACCCCGGCACCATCGACGACTCACCCGGCACGCCGACTTACAACGCCGTCAAGGCCTACTCCGAGAAGTGGCACCGCACGATGCCCGACTCCATGCGCAGCAATCTTTACGACACGGTCAGCGATCGCTACGACCGTTTCCTGCGCGACGAAATCATCCCCACCGTCGCCGCGCAGTACAACCTCCGCAAGGACGCTTACAGCCGTGCCATCACCGGTTCTTCGTCCGGCGGCATCTGCGCGTTCAACGCCGCATGGCAAATGCCCGGCCAGTTCAGCCGCGTGATTTCGTGGATCGGCAGCTTCACCGCGATCCAGTGGAAAGAGACTCCGGGCATCACCGAAGGTGGCCAGGACTACCCCGAAAAAGTCCTCCGCGAAGACCATCGCAACATCCGCGTGCTGCTGGCCGACGGCGCCAACGATCAGGAAAACGACCGTTACGGCAGTTGGCCGCTGGCCAACATCCGCCTCGCCAACGCGCTCAAGCTCAAGGGCTACGACTTCCATTTCAGCTTCGGCATCGGCACGCACAACCAGGCGCATGGCTCAGCCATGTTCCCTGAAGAAATGATCTGGCTGTGGCGCGACTACGACCCCGCAAAGACCGTGCAGGCCTTCGAAATTGACCCCGCGGAAAAAGCCCTTCCGCCCTTCCGCGTGAGCATCATAAACCGCGACGCAGACTGACCCTCACCGCGCCCGCGGATGCGTCTCTTCATACACCCTCTGTACCTGCCCCACCGTCAACTGCGTATACCTCTGCGTGGTCGACAACCGCTCATGCCCCAGCATCTCCTGGATCGCCCGCAGGTCCGCGCCTTCCTCCAACATATGCGTCCCAAACGCATGACGCAGCGTATGCGGATGCACATCGGCAGCCAGCCCCCGCGCCAGCGCCGTAGCCTTCACAATCCGTCCGACACTGCGCGTCGTCAGACGGCAATTCCCGCGCATGCGAGCATTCATCACCAACGCCCCCTCATGCGCCAGCTTGCCCTTGCCTGCGGTCTCCAGCTTCGCCTGCCGCAGCGGCAGATATGCGCGAATCGCCGCTGCCGCCTCATCCCCCAACGGCACCAACCGTTCCTTCTTTCCCTTACCTCGGACGAGCACCGCATCATCGCCCCACTTCAAGCTATCGAGGTTCAACCCCACCAGCTCCGAATTGCGAATCCCACACCCATACAGCAACTCAAAAATTACCCGGTCCCTCTCCGGCCAAGCGGCTTCCAACTGCCCGGGTGGCCCATTCATCGCGCGCCGTTTGCGCGATGAGTGGGGAACCTCAGAACTCGACGCCTCACCGCTCAGCGAATCCAAAACCCGATTTACCTCCTCCACACTAGGCACCCGCGGCAAGTGTTTTGGAAGCTTCGGCGTACTCACCAGCACCGCCGGATTCGCCTCCACCACTCCGGCCTTCGCCATCCACTTGAACCAGCTCCGCACCGCCGCCAACGCCCGCGCCGCACTGGCCTTGGTCAGCCCGCGATCATAAAGCGTCGCCAGATACGACCGAATATGCGTATGCTCGACGTCCTTCGCCGAAGCCCCCTCACCAAGCTCATTCGTCAGATAACTCGCAAAAGCGAGCACCTCCCGCGAGTAAGCGCGCAGCGTATGATCACTCGCACCGCGCTCATCGCGCAGCATCGCGAGGAACCGCTCCGCAAGCCGAAGAAATGTATCGTTAGCGCGCACGCCGCAGCCACCACCCAATCAGGCAAGAAACGATAAGTGCATACAACAGAAAGTTGCACACATCCGACATCCAGAACACATCGACCGTGGCGAGGTGCACCAGCAGCAGCCGGCCCGGTGTAAAAAGCCTGAGCGGAAATGTGAGGATGCCTCCAACAAGGGAACCCACTACAACCCCCGGCAGATTCAGTAACGCCAGCCACAGTTTCCGTTCATGTCCTGGCGCAAGCATGCCGTAGATGGAGGCTCTTCCCACATAAGTGATCAGCACACCGGCCGCAGCGGATACGGCCCACTGTGAAGCGCGCACCGCTGCGCTCTTTTGCCGACGCTGAGAATTTCTCACACTGCTCTCTACACCCGAACCTTCATGGGCCATTTCCTCATACGGCTGTCCGGCCCGTTGCCTGCGACCAGACCAGAGTTTCAGGACGCCTATACCCAGCAGGGAAAATACCAGCCAGTTGCATGTTGCGGCCAAAGCCACATTCAGTGGATAAGGACTTGACGTCATAGAGACAAGCAGGTACCCGGCGGGACCTGAAACACCCAGTCGCAGCAGCGCACGGCAGGGAGTTTGATGCAAGCAGGCAGGCATCATCGGCAAAACAGACAACAGTGCAGCAGCAGCGGCGATCGTCCACACCCACGCCAGGGTTCGTCCTGAAAGCTTACCCATGGGTCTCCGCCCTCTTCTTCCCCCGCGGATGATGCATCCGATGCACCTGCTTCAATCTCCCCAGCGCGAGATGCGTATACACCTGCGTCGTCGCAATATCCGCATGACCCAAAAAGGTCTGCACAGTACGAAGGTCCGCTCCATGCTCCACCATATGCGTTGCCGCGCTATGCCTCATCTTGTGCGGACTCGCGTTGCGGTTCACGCCCCGCACCATCGACCACACAACCTGCGTCGTCAGCGCATTCCCCCGCACCGACAGGAACAGCACCCGCTGCATCCCGCGCGCCTTGCCCACCAACCCCGGCCGGCCACGCGCAATGTACTGCTCCAGCGCTTCAATCGCAGCCCGCCCAATCGGCACGATCCGTTCCTTGTCCCCCTTGCCTCGCACCAGCACGGTGCTCATATCGAGCCGCAAATCCTCCACCCGGAGGCCCACGATCTCCCCCACGCGCAGCCCGCCGGCATACAGCAGCTCCAACATCGCATGGTCCCGCAACGCCAACTCGCTCGCGTCATCGCTCCGAGCCGCGACGCCGGTCTTCGCGAGCATCTCCACAACTTCACTCTCCGCCAAACTCTTTGGCAACACCTTCCAACTCGCGGGCGACTCGATATTCACCGTCGGATCATGCGCCACGCGCTTGTCCTTCAGCAGCCACCGATAGAACCCCCGCAAACAACTCAGCTTCCGCGCAATCGACCGCGACTCGACAGCATGCTCCCGCTTGTCCCGCATAAAATCCGCAACATGCTCCTGCCGCGCGGTCAGCAGCGTCACGTTCCACTTCTCGGCAAACTCCGCAAACTGCTCCAGGTCGCACTGATATGACTCACACGTCAGCGGCCGCAGCCCTTTTTCCACCCGCAGGTACGTGACATACTCGCGCAGCAGCGCCACATTGCCAATCTCCAACGCCATTCCTCAATTC
>DASRLB010000052.1:0-3107 GCA_035648695.1 Acidobacteriaceae bacterium
CCTCCACCCACCGCTTCAACTCGCGCGTAAACTCCATGCACCCATTCTAGAAACACCCACGCGCCTGCGCCTCGCGTTTCCTCTTCGCTCATCACCTCTTAGCTCTAAGCTCATGAAAACCGACACTCTTCCATTGCACGCACACCGAGAACCCAGAACCGAGAACCCTACTTCGTCAAAACCACCATCACCACCCCATGCCGCGGAACATCCACCGTATAGCTGTCCTTGATCGCCCCGACATCCTTATGCGCCCAAACATCGCGCACCTTCACCGTCCCCCGAATCCCCAAATCCGACAACCGCATCGTCAACCGCGTCGGCCCATTGATCTTGTTGAACAGCGCGACCGCGGTCGCCCCACCCTGTAGCGGCCGAGACCACATCTCCGTCTGCCCCACCGCCCACACCCGATCGCCGGCCTTGCCCAGCGGGTCCTGGTCGATCGCAATCACTTCCCTGTTCATCAGGATCGACTTCGTCTCCTCCGTCATCTTCGACAAATCATTCCCGGCCAGCAGCGGGGCCGCCATGATCGACCACAGACTCATGTGCATTCGATACTCATCCGCCGTCATGCCGCCATTGCCAACCTCCAGCATGTCCGGATCGTTCCAGTGTCCATTGCCCGCGAACTTCGCCAGCCCCGCCTGCGCAAACCCGATCGCAGTCATCGAATCGAAGTTGTCCTTGATGTCGTTCGTCGTTCGCCACATCGTCGCGCCCGTCTGCGCTCCCCACTCCCACACGCGGTCGGTCCCGTACTGGCACATGCTGAAAACGATCGGCCGTCCCGTCTTGATCAGCGCCTGGTCCATCTTCACGTAAGCCGCTTCCTGTATCGCGCGCTCCTTATCGAGGTCGCCTCCACTCTCCGCGACCATGATCTTGCGAAAGCTGCAAAGATCGTACTTCAGAAAATCCACGCCCCAGCCCGCGAACATCTGCGCGTCCTGCTCCTCGTGCCCAAAGCTCGCAACCTGCCCGCCGCAGGTCTGCGGCCCCGGCCCAGAGTACACGCCAAACTTCAGCCCCTTGGAGTGAACATAGTCCGCCAGCTTTTTCATATCCGGATACTTCGCGGGGTCGGGATGCAACTCGCCATTCGCATCGCGCTCCGCCCCCTGCCAGCCACCGTCGATGTTGATATACACATACCCGGCATCGCGCATCCCCGACGACACCATCGCATCTGCGGCCGCGCGAATATCCGCGTCTGTCGCTCTGCGCGAAAAATGGTTCCAGCTATTCCACCCCATCGGTGGAGTCTTCGCCAACGGTAAGGCCGTTTGCGCATCCGTCTTCACTACCGCCGCGCCCAACACGAAACAGAAAATCCCCAGCCAAACTCTGTTCATCGCAGTCTCCCTGAAACGCCGCATGTAATCGCAGACAAAGCTTACCCCAACTTCATGGCTTCAGCCACGACCGCACTCATCACACATCGAAACGTCCAATGTAGCCGCGCACATTGTTGCCTCACCGCCGCTCCAGTGTTACCTTCCATTCATCACCCGAAGCGAACCCGCTGCCCTCTGCGCAGTTTTCATCGGCGCGTGCCCCGGCGGCCTTTTTGTAGACAAGGAAGACCCTCGAATTCATGCGTTTCGCCTCACAATTTTTCTGCTCTCTCGCCATCGTATTCGGCCTGCTCGCCGCCCCGGCCGTCGCGCAGTCGTCGGACACCGCCGGCCTCGAAGTCGACATCCACGACACCAGCGGAGCCCTCGTCACCGGGGCCAAACTCTCGCTCATCAACCACGCCACCCACATCTCCCGCACCGGCGTCAGCAACGTCGAAGGCCGCTATCGCTTCGCCGACGTCCCCATCGGCGACTACACGCTCACCATCACCAAGCAGGGCTTCAACGACCTCGTCGAGTCCGGAATCTCCCTCTCCGTCGCACAGTCCGCCTCGCTCCCATTGACCCTTCAGGTCAGCGGCTCGCAGCAGAGTGTCGAAGTCACCGGCGAAGTCCCCATCGTCGACCTCAACCGCACCACCACCGGCCAAACCATCTCCACGCAGGAGATCGAAAACCTTCCCTCCAACGGCCGCAACTTCACCGACTTCGCACTCACCGTCCCCGGCATCACCCCCCAGGCCACCAGCGGACAAGGCAGCGGCCTCAGCGTCAACGGTCAGCGCTCCCGCTCCAACAACATCATGGTCGATGGCGTCGAAAACAACGGCCAGCTCAACGGCACCGTCCGCCAGACCCTCTCGCAGGACGCCATCGCCCAGTTCCAGGTCATGACCAACCAGTTCCTCCCCGAGTACGGCAACGCCGGCGGCGGACTCATCAACGTCGTCACCAAGACCGGCACCGGTGCCTACCACGGCGACCTCTTCTACTTCGCACGCAACCAGGCCCTCAACGCCACCCCCTACTTCATCGCCAAGCCCATCTTCGTGCAGAACGACTTCGGCGCCACCCTCGGCGGCCCCATCCGCCGCGACAAGACTTTCTTCTTCGCCTCAGGCGAATACCTCGGCCTCAACACCAACGTCTCCAACAACCTCAGCTACGCAAACGACATCAACACCATCCTCCGCCTCCGCCCCATCGTTGGAGGCGATGTCACCTCCGTCAACGGCTCGCCCACCACCAACCAGTCCACCGCGCAAACCATCGCCTCCCTGCGCCTCGACCACAGCATCGACCCCGCCAACACACTCACCTTCCGCTTCCTCTACGGACACTACATCCACGCCAACCCCTCACTCGACGCCAGCAGCATCAACAGCGACATCAGCAACTATGGCTTCGATCGCCTGCAGGACTTCAGCTACCTCGGCGAGTACACCCACATCTTCACCTCGAACCTGCTCAACGAATTCCACTTTCAATACTCGCCGCAATTCCTCATTCAGGTGCCCAACGACCCCATCGGTCCCGCTATCAGCATCACCGGAGTTGCAGTACTCGGCCGCAATATCAACTTTCCCACCCTCCTCGACGAGTCCCACTACGAGGTGATCGACGCCCTCTCCTGGTCCAGGGGCAATCACCTGCTCAAGTTCGGCGCCGACGAAAACCTCATCCGCGCCCACACCTCCTTCCCCACCGACTTCGCCGGCATCTTCAGCTTCGATTGCCTCTACG
>DASRLB010000053.1:0-22769 GCA_035648695.1 Acidobacteriaceae bacterium
TCGCGAGCCTGCTGTTCAACCTTGCGACCGCGCCCATGGCGCACAGGTTCGGCTACGGATTTGTGTTGACGCTGGCGGGCGTGCTGGCGCCGGTGGGGCTGGGTCTGCTGCTGTGGGTCGGCGGCCCGATCCGGCGGGTCGAAGTGCCGGGCACTTGAGTTTGTTGCAGTACATATTTTGTAGAGGGAGAGAAACATGAGTCAGATGTCGAATAAATTGGCGATCGTATTTGGCGGTGGGCGCGATATCGGCGCGGCGGTCGCGGTCGAACTGGCGGCGATGGGCGCGGAGGTTGCATTGAGCTATCACGGCAGCGATCCCGCCGCGGTGATTGCGGCGATCGAGGCCGCGGGCGGCAAGGCGAAGGCGTACAAAGTCGACGCGATGGACACCGCCGCGGTGCGCGCGTTTGCCGAGCAGGCGGTTGCGGATTTTGGCAAGCAGATCGATGTGCTGGCCAACGTTGTCGGCGGCCTGGTCGCTCGCAAAAAAATGGACGAGATGGACGATGCGTTCTGGGACCAGGTGTTCGCGCTGAACGTGAAGAGCGTCTTCGCCATGACGCAGGCGGCGATCCCGCTGATGAACGATGGCGGCGCAATCGTCAACGTGTCGTCGCAGGCTGGGCGCGATGGCGGCGGCGGTGGAAGCATCGCCTACGGCTCCACCAAAGGCGCGTTGATGAGCATGACGCGCGGGCTGGCGAAGGAGTTGGGGCCGCGGCGCATTCGCGTGAACGCGGTTTGTCCGGGAATGATCGCGACGAAGTTCCACGACGACTTTACCAAGCCGGAGGTGCGGCAGAAGGTTGCCGGGATGACTCCGCTGGGCCGCGAAGGACAGGCGGATGAGGTGGGCAAGCTGGTGGCTTACCTCGCGTCGGACGGCGCTTCGTATGTGAACGGCGCGTGCGTGGATATCAATGGCGGCTTCCTGTTCAGCTAGCTCGCAAACGGTCTAAGGCGCCGCGGCCACGGCGCCTTTTTGTGTTAGGTCCGTGGATTCGCGGACGACCAGTTTGCATGGGAGCTGCACGGTCTGGCGGCGGCTGTTGGTGGCGTCGATGCGCTTGAGGAGAAGCTCCGCGGCGATGCGGCCCTGCTCGACGATAGGTTGCTCGACCGTGGTAAGAGGCGGCGTCTGGTAGGCCGCGATGGGAATGTTGTCGAAGCCTGCGATGGCGACGTCCTGCGGCACGCGCAGGTGCAGCGTGTGCGCGGCGCGGAGAGCGCCAATGGCCGCGAAGTCGTTGCGCGCGAAGACGGCGGTGGGTGGCTCCGCGAGTTGGCGCAGGGCGATCAGCCCGAGGAAGCCGTCCTCTTCCGTCGCAAACGCCGGGCCCGAGGTCGTGCCCACGGCATAAGCGGGATCTGGCGCGATACCTGCGGCCTGTAGCGCGGCGATGTAGCCTTTGTAACGGCGCAGGTGGGTCGTATCCGCCGCCGAAGCGCCGATGAAGCCAATGCGGCGGTGTCCCAGAGCGATGAGGTGCGAGACCACGTCGAACGCGCCCTGGTAGTGGTCGGCGGTGACGCAGTCGATGGCGGGAATCGCGACCGGACGGCCGATCGTTACCACCGGCACACCGTTCGCGGAGATGCCCTTGAGCACTTCGTCGCCCATCTGCGTGCCGCGCGTGGCAATCAACATGCCGTCGATGCGGTGGTCGACGAAGGCCTGGATGGCCGCGCTTTCGTCTTCGACGCTCTGGCCGGCGGTGGCGATAAATCCTGTAAAGCCGGCGGCGCGCAACACGGGTGCGATGCCCTTCATCAGCTCGGCGGTGAAGGGGTTGGCGATGTCCGGCAGCATGATGCCGACGGCGTGCAGGCGACTGCCGCGCAGTTGGCGGGCCAGCATGTTGGGGCGATACTTAAGAGCGCGCGCAGCCGCCGTCACACGCTCGCGGACGTCGGCGCTGACGTAGCCGGACCGGTTCAAGGCGCGCGAAGCAGTCATCGCGACCACGCCCGCCATCGCCGCAACATCGGCGAGTGTTGCGGGCCTGGTGCGCGCTGGGTTGGCGCGTTTGGGCTTGGCGACGCGAGCGCGCCGCTGCTGGTTCTCTGTTTCGGAGCTCATTGCCGCATACTATCTGAAGAATCGGTCGTGTGGCGTGTCTCAATTGGAAACATCAGGAAGGCGCTACCTCGAATATGCTATCGTTCACATGTTTTTGGATGCAGGTCAAGCGTTTCCGCACTTTCGATTCACACGACTGGGCGAATACAAATGAAATGCGTTGCGGTTGTCATCGAGGCAAAATGAATCGTAGAGAATTCTGTGCGGCGGCCGGTGCGGTCGTTGCGGCAAAGGGCGTCGGGGCCGGCGATTCAGCCGTGGTCGATGTGGCGGCCATCGATCGCGATCGGATATTGCGCGCGGCGAATGCTTATCTGAATGAGAAGCCGATTGCGGTAACTGCGTCGCACTCGCCGCGGAGCGCCGGCGGCCTGCATGATTTTTACTCGGAAGGCGATTATTGGTGGCCCGACCCGAAGAATCCCGGCGGGCCTTATATTCGGCGGGACGGCGAAACGAATCCACAGAATTTCACGGCGCATCGCGAGGCGATGGTGCGGTTGAGCCTACAGGTCCCGGCGCTGGCTGCGGCGTGGAAGATTGCGCGCAATGCCGCGATGCGGAGGAAGTATGCGGCAAAGGTTGGCGAGCACCTGACGGCGTGGTTTGTGGATGAGAAGACGAAGATGAATCCAAACCTTGAGTACGCGCAGGCAATTTCCGGCGTGAACAAAGGCCGTGGGATTGGGATCATCGACACCATTCACCTCGTCGAAGTGGCGCGCGCCGCGAAGGTGATGGAAGGTGCGTTGGGTAAGGCGACTAACGCCGTAGTGGGGAAGTGGTTCGCCGATTATCTGCAATGGATGACGACATCGAAGAATGGCGCCGAAGAACGCGACGCGAAGAACAATCACGGAAGTTGCTGGGTGATGCAGGCCGCGGAGTTTGCGATGTACACAAGAAATACGAAGTGGATGGAGTGGTGCCGCGAGCGCTTTCGCACGGTGCTCATCCCGAACCAGGTCGCCGCCGATGGAAGCCTTCCGCTCGAACTCGCGCGCACCAAGCCATACAGTTATGCGCTGTTCGACATGGATATACTTTCGGCGATTTGTCAGATATTGAGTGGCCCCCGCGATAACTTGTGGGCGTTCAAAACTGGCGATGGGCGCGGGATGAAAAAAGTCATCGAATATATGTTTCCGTTTATCGAAGATAAGAAAAAGTGGCCGTTGAAGCCGGATGTGGAATATTTCGACGATCTTCCGGTGCGTCAACCTTCGCTTCTATTCGGCGGCCTGGCTTATGACCAACCACAATGGATCGCGCTGTGGAAGCGGCTGGATGCCGATCCGAAGGCAGGCGAAATCATCAGGAATTTTCCGATCCGCCAGCCGGTCTTGTGGGTATGAGGTTTATCCGCGATTATTTCGCAGTGCCCTGTTTCGGCCGCGCCGGAAGGCGCCCGATTCCATGGTTCGTCATGCGGTCGAGTTCCGATCCAGCCAGCAAAAAGCCGCCCACGCCGTAGACGTAACTCGATGAAAGCTGGAAGGCGTCCGGGGCGGCGCCGATAGGTTGAATCGAGCCGAGACGACCATCGGCGTAAATATGCGCGACCATCCCGGCCCACGCTTTTTTGACTACGGGAGTGAAGGCCGCGCGGTCGAGCAGGCCGTGATCCAGGCCGTAGGCAATCGCGTACGTGTAGAAGGCGGACCCGGAGATTTCCGGCAGTTTGTACGCCGCGGCATCGAGCAGGCCGGTGCGCCAGAGACCGTCGCTGCCCTGGAGCGACGCGATCTTTGTCGCCATCTCGCGGAATTGAGTTTCGTACTTGGGACGCAGTGGATCGTCGGCGGGAAGTTCGCTGAGGATCATCGCCAGACCGGCAAGCACCCACCCGTTGCCGCGCGACCAGAACAGCTTTTTGCCATTCGCTTCGGTCTTCTGCAGGAACGTCGCGTCGCGGAAGTAAAGCTTTTCGTCGTCCACATAAAGCAACGACTTGGTCACGTCCCACTCGTGGTCCATGTAGAGGATGTACCTGCGGTCGCCCGTAATTTTGGACAAGCGCACGAGCACGGGCGGCGCCATATACAGAGCGTCGCACCACCACCAGAGAGGCTTGGGTTCGTCCTTGCGCGCGACGAGGCGGTCCATCGTGGCTTTGGTCGCGGCAATGCGGACGGGGTCGGGATGCTCGGTGTAGAGGTCTTCGTAGGAGTAGCCGATGTGCTGGTCGTCGGCGTGGGGAAAGCGGCTTTCGATGAGCTGCCACTGGAAGCCCTCCGCCATGCGCAGTACCGCGTCGTGACCCAGCGGATCGCCCGTGTCCTTCGAGTAGGCAAGCAGGCCGTCGTAGAGCGCGGCGAATGTCCACTGCTGGTTGAAGCGCTTTTCGCCGGTCGCGACCTGCCAGTTGGCGACCTTCTTCATGGCCGCGCGAATGTCTTTGCGGGTGAGCGCGGGCGAGAGATCGGTGGCCAGCGGTCCGGGATCGCTGGGCGAATCGCCGGCGGAAGCGCGCTCGACAGCGCCGGGGGCCGCCGCGCTTTGGGCGGATGCCATGGGGACAACAAGCAAGGATGCGAGCAAGAGGATGCGGAGGCGAGTCATAGCGGAGTCTCGATATAGTTCGTGATTGCAACGAAAACGGAGTTTAGATAAAGCCGGCGCTCAGGACGAGGGCGACGGCGCTGCGGAGACGGGCCTGCGCGCCTTCGCTGGAGGGCCGCAGGACGGTGGAGCGAGAGAGCGAATTGCGTTCGAGTTCGGCCTGCGCGATGGGGCCGCAGATGCTCCACGCGCTGACGATGTCGCCGACGACGACGATCTCCTGCGGCGCCAGCGCGGACGCAATCATGCGCACGCCGCGGCCGAGGTTGGTCGCCACTTCCTCGAGCGCGGAAGTCGCCGGTTGGTCGCCCTGTTGCGCCAGCGCGATGAGCGCGCGGAAGTCGGCGAGCTTCTGCTTGCCGCCAAATTGTTTGTAGTAGCGCAGCGCCGCGTTGTTGGACGCGAGCGTCTCCCAGCAGCCGTTCGAACCGCACGCGCACGGCGGCCCGTTGGGGTCGAGTTGCACATGGCCGAACTCACCGGCCATGCCTTTTTCTCCGCGCACCAGCTCGCCGTTGGCGAAGATGCCGGTGCCGATGCCCTCGGATACGTTGACGATTACGCGGTCGTGCTGCGAATCGCTTTCGCCGAACCAGACTTCGGAGAGCGCGCAGGCGTTGGCGACGTTGTCCATTTCGACGCGCAGCGACGTGGCCCGCTGGATGCGCGGCTTGATGCTGAGCACCGGCCAATGCAGGTTGGGCGCGAAGATGAGCTTGCGCGTATCGAGATCGGTGCGGCCCGGCAGGCAGATGCCGATGCCGTCGAAGGAGTTTTGCGGGTGCGCGATGATCATCTTGCGCGCGGCGCCGATGATGGCGTTGATGGCCTTGGCGGGGTCGTCGGGGATGCGGACGACGCTCTGCGAAACGACGTTGCCGCCGATGTCCGCGACGCCGATGGTGGTCTGCGAAGGATGGATGTCGATGGCCAGAACGCTGCGCTGGTGGTTGAGGTGCAGGAACGTCGGGTGGCGTCCGCGAGGCAGCTTGCCGGTGGAGCCTTCGAGGACCCAGCGGTCGACGATCAGCTCCTCGACGATGAGCGACACGGTGCTGCGCTGCAGGCCGGAGAGCCGCGCCAGGTCGGCGCGCGAAATCGGCTGGCGGCGGCGGATGAGATTGAAGATGAGGTTGCGATTGATTTCACGCGGCGTACGGTTGGATGCGCTTTGTTTCTGCGTGAGCGGGAATCGTTGCATGTCGGTGAAAACGCCTCTATCGGATAGCAGCTTTATATCATTTAGACGCGGCGTGTGCGTGTCCGTGCCAACCGTTTTGGGCTTTTTGTATAGTGTTTGAACAAAATAGATTGCGGACGAGGGAGCGGTGTTACATGCCCGAGGGATTCGCGACGACGGTGAACGTGAAACCGGTGGTGTGCGTGGCCAACGGCGCCGCCCCCGCGAACGTGACGGTAATGGTCGACGTTCCGACGGGCGTCACCAGGCCTTCATTGCCGGTCGCGGCCGTCGATCCGCTGCCGCAGCCCGTCAGCGGCAGCGTGGCGAGGAACAGCCCGCAGCACAGCAGGCTCGCGATGCGCAGACGGCGCGAGCGACGACCGAAGACGAGCAGACCCAGCGGAAACAGCGCCGCAAGAAATATCTCGTTGCCGCCGAAGCTCCGTGGCTCGGAATTGGACGCCAGGTTGGAGTTCACGTTGGTGTAAATCTCCATCTGGACGGCGGTGTTGCCGTTGAGCGCAATCGTCGTCGGCTCGAAACGGCAAACGCTGTTCGCCGGAAGGCCGGAGCAGGCCGGCGTGACGGTCCCGGTCCCGCCATACAGCGCGTCGATGACGAAATTGACCGCCGCGACGCCGCCTTGCGGGATCGAGATCGAGGGCGTGTTGCTGCCGATGGCAAAGTCGCCCGCCCCGACGACCGCCGCGGAGGTCGAGCCGGCAAAGTTGGCATCGCCGGAGTACACCGCGGTGAAGCTGTTGGACGGGAAAGAGAGGGTCGAAGTGGTGTAGCTCGCGGTACGAGTCGTGGTGCTGAGCGGCTGCGTTGAGAGCAGTTGCGTGCCCGCGTAAAACGCAATCGTACCGGTCTCGCCACTGGCCGTCGCCGAATTGACCGTCGCCGTGAAGACCAGTGAAATCGCTCCATTTCCATTTTGAGGAGCGACCGCCAGCGTCGTCGTCGTAGCTGCCAGGCCGACGGTAAAGCTGGTGTCGGCGGCGCTCGATGCGTACAGCCCATCGCCGCTGAAAGCAATGGAAACGGCGTGCGTTCCTACCACCGGGTTCAGCGTCAGCGAATACGTTCCCGTCCCATACGCCAGGGGCGCCTGGGCGCGACCGTCGACGGTGAAGACGACTGTGCCGGTGGGTGCGCCAATGTTCGACGACGGCGTAACCGACGCCGCGATAACGACAGGCTGGCCATACACGATCGCGCCCGCCGGAGACTGTACCGCGATAGTGCTGCCGGTCGTCACCAGTTGCTGGCCGTTCCCTGTAAGCGACGCGGAGGCAGCGTTCGCGGCGTTGGTGTTGAATGTGGCGGAGGCCGTGACGACGCCTCGTACGGTGGGCGCAAAACTCGCCGTGAAGTTGCATTCCGCGCCCGGTGCGTACGCCGTTCCGGTAGCGCAGCCATTGGTCGTCGAAGGCGCGAGCGTGAACTCTTGCGAGCCGGTGAGGCTGGAAAGATTCGCGGTGGGGAAGTCCAGCGGGGCGTTGCCTACGTTGGTGAGATTGATGCTCGCGGTGCTGGTCTGGTTGACGTTGGTGATGGGGAACGTGACGTTGGCAAGGCTGCGTTCGAGATACGTCGCGCTGGTGGCTCCGGAGTCGGCGATATAGATGTTCCCGTCGGCATCGACCGCGATCGCCGCGGGCTTGATGAGCCCGGTAAGCAGCGTCGTTCCGGTGGTCGCACCCGGCGCGAAGGCGAGCAGTTGCAGGCTGGTCGAATCGGTGACGTAGATGGTGCCGGATGGACCGACGGCAACTGCCGTGGGCGTGACTCCAGGCAGCGCGACCGTAGTCTGGTTGCCATCGACAGGAAGCTCGACCACGCGGCCGTTGCCGCTGTCGACGACGAAGAGATTGCCGGTGGAGTCGAAGCTGAGTTGCGTGGGAACGGCGAGACCGGTGAGCGGCGCGACGGTTTGCACACCGTTGGGCGTTACTTCGACGACGCGGTTGTTGCCGGTGTCGGCGATGAACGCATTGCCGTAGGCGTCCACAGCCACGCCCTGGGGCGCGTTCAGCGAGTTGCCGATAGTCGCAATCGTCGTGCCCGCCGAAGTCGTTTCCAGCACGCGGTTGTTGCCCGTGTCGGCGATGTAGAGGTTGCCGAGCGAATCGAGCGCAAGGCCCGAAGGCTTGTTGAGCCCGGTGACGAGGGGCGTCAGCGTGGAGCCGGTCGCCGAGCCCTTGAGGACTTGATTGCCGGTCCGATCGGCGATGTAGATGTTGCCGAAAACATCTGTTACGACTCCAGAGGGTGCAAGCCCCGTGCCGGCGGAGGTGTGTGTCGGCGGATCGATCGCAAGGTCGGCCGCCACGCCGACGCCCGAGAGCAGCGAGGTTGTCAGCACGCCGGTCGCGCCGGACAGTTGCAGCGCGCCGGGCCGCTCGGCATCGTGCGTGGGCGTGAAGTTCACATTGAACACGCACACCTGCGCAGCCGCCAGAGCGGAAGTCGCGGCGCATGTTCCAGTTCCAGCATCGATGTAGTCGGTGGTCGCCTGCCCCTGCATTGTGAAGCTCTCCGCGGCCAGCGTGACCGGCGAGAGCGCCTCGAATGCCAGCGGCTGCGTCGCCGTGGACGCAACATTCGTCGCCGGAAATTGCGTGTTGTACGAGTAGCGGCGAACAATCCCATTGCCGTTCTCGCCGGTGTAGAAATTGCCTTGCGGGTCGAAGCTGATGCGGCCGATATCGGACAGCGCAGCCTCGGTTGCGGGGCAGCCGTCGCCGAAGTTGTCCAGCGATGTGGGGCCGTTCGTCCCGTTGCAGAAATTGCCGGCGGTAGGCGCGGAACCCGACGGCCGTCCGGCAATGATGTAGCCGACGCCGGTGTTTGCGTCGAAGCGCCAGATGTTTTTGGTGGTTCCATCTTCCAGGTAAATGTTGCCCGCCTGATCGATGCCCGTAACCTGCACGGAGCCGAACTTGGCCTGGTTCGCGAGCGTCCCGTTGGTGCTGCTGGTGCCGCCGCCGGCGTAAGTGTAAATGTCGCCAACGACCGGGCTGGCGATGCCGGCGATCGTTCCGCCCGCGTAGACAACGCGGATGCGGTCGCCTGCGTACTCCGAAATGTAGAGGTTGTTGAAGCGGTCGAGAAACAGATTGTAGGGGCCATCGAGCAGCGCCTGTGTGGCTGGGCCGCCGTCTCCGCTCTCATTCTCCGGGCAGCTTGCCGAGGGCTGCGCGCAATTGCCGCCGCCACCCGCATAGGTCGTAATGATGCCGGTAACGCCGTCGATGCGGCGCACGGTGTTGCCGGAAGTCGCGCTGCTGGTGCCATCCGAAATGTAGAGATTGCCGCTCGGGTCGACGACGATATCGCGCACCACGATCAGCGCCGAAGCCTTGGCCAGACCGCCGTCGCCGTTGTAGCTGGGCGAGGACTGGCCGGCAAGCTGGTACACGTATCCGACTTGCGGCGTAACGCCAGGATTTTCCGTCGCGATCAGGTTCGCTACCTGCGTGCCTCCGGCGTAGAGCACCTTCACCACATTGCCGCCGCCGGTCGAAACGAAGAAGACGTTCCCGTTGGCGTCGACCGACATGCCGCGCGGCTTGATGTAGGCCTGCGTGCCTGGGCAACCGTCGCCCGCGCTGTCGAGCGCGACCGGTCCGGTGGCGACGCCGTTGCAGGTGTACTTGCCGCTCACCTTGGCCAGTGTGCTGGCGCGCGCACCGGCGAGGGTGTAAATGTGTCCCGGGACCGGCGCGAAGTCGGTGATCGCCGGACTCGAAGCAATCAACAACTGGGTCAGTACCGACCCGCCTTCGTAAATGACGCGGATGTCGTTGTTCGTTCCGTTTTCGGTGATGTAGATGTTGCCGGCGCTATCGGTGAACGCTCCGTAGATCCCGACCAGGTTCGCCTGCGTCGGCAGACAGCCGTCGCCAAGATCTGTCCCCACATTATTCGGAATGTCGGCGGAGGCGCTGCACTGGGCGTTTGTGCTGCCTGCTGGAACTCCGGCGACAGCCGTCACAAAAGGCAGCGGGACGAGCGCCGGTGTTTGCGCAGGGGCAGAAGCGGCGGCGAAGAACAGCGCGAGACCGCACGCGCAGGTAGGGAGCCGGAGAAGAGAGTTGGCGTTCTTAGGAGACAGCGTCATAGTTGGTCCCGAATTTGAAGCCGAGCTGCGTTAGTAGTGCAGGATGAAAGAAAGCTGTATACGCCGGCCGTTGGTGGTCGCCGCGCCATTGGTGCCGACGGTGTTGAGTATCTGGCCGACGCCGATCGCGCTGGATGCGGAGAACGACGACTGCGGCTTGCCGAGGTTGGGCGTGTTGAAGACGTTGAAAGCGTCCGCGCGGAACTCGCCTTTAATCGCCTCGCTGAAGGGAAGATCGCGCCGGACGCTGAAGTTGATCTGCTGATAGGCGGGCCCATATAGGGAGTTGCGCCCGATGTTGCCGGTGTGACCGTAATCCGGCTGGCCATAAACGCAGGGTGTGGTCGCCGTGCCGACCGGGTTCTGGCCAGAGCAGCCGGGAATGCGCGGATCGCTGAAGGCCGCCAGGTTGAACCATTGGTTGACCTTGTCCACGCGATGGCGGCGCGGATCGCCGGCCACGCCCAGCTCGGGCTGCCACACCTGCGCGCGTTGCGTGCGAGAGTCGGTCAGAGAGCGGTCGCCGGAGATCGTGACGGTAAAAGGATTGCCGGTGCGCACGGCGTAGATGCCGGCAAACGTCCATCCGTTGGCGATGGCCCGCTCGACAACATTGCCCTCGCGAACTCGCGGCAGTTCATAGTTCCAGCCCATATTCAAAACGTGCGTCGCGTGAAAGTCGGACGGGCCGTAGTTGTCGCGGATATTGTAGGTCGGCACGTTGGCCGTGTTGGTCGCGCCGTTGGACTGCTCGTCCAGTGAGCGCGAATAGGTGTAGGAAGCCACCGTCGAAAGCGGTTTGGTCTTGCGCTGCGTGTAGATGATCTGCAGGCCGTTGTAGTTCGAGGTCGCGATGGTCGCGTTGTCGACGATGCCCTGTCCGCCGGCGTTGAAGTTGGCGTACTTGACGCGCAGGGCATACGACGCGGCCTGCGCCGAAGACGACGCGGCCACCGGGCAATAGAGCGTTGGGTTGGCCTGGAAGTATGCGCCGCTGCAGTCGTAGATGGCCGGGTTCTGGTCGAACGGAATGACCTGGTGGCGCCCCAGCTTGCCGACGTAATTGATCTCGAGGGTGCCCACGCGAATCTTTTGCTGCACGCCGAAGTTGAACGCCATGGTGTACGGCGTGGTCAGGTTGGCGTCCGCATAGTTGATGCTGTAGGGCACCACGAACTGCGCGCTGGCGCGGTTGATATAGTTCGGGGGCGCATCTGGCAACTGATACGTCGGCTCCGAAAAGCTGCCGGGTGCAAAGTTATACGTGGCCTCGTAGTGGTACGGCTGCCCTACGCCTACCGTGTTCGCGTTCAGGGTGTCGTAGAAAAGCCCAAAGCCGCCACGGACGGCCGTCTTGCCGTTGCCGCCAACGTCGTAGGCGAAGCCGAAACGAGGCGCGAAGTTATGGAACTCCGTTGCCACGATGCCGTTGCTGATGCCGGAATCGCCCTGGTATGCGATGCTCGACGGGGCCTGGGGAAAGACCTTCGATTGGTAGCCGGGAATGAACGTGATGGACTGTCCATCGGGCTGGTACCAGTTGAACGGCAGTTCGTAACGCAGGCCAAGGTTCAGCGTCAGGCGGCTGGTCGCGCGCCAGTCGTCCTGGGCATAGGCGTAAAACGCATGCTGCTTGGCCGAGATGTTGGTAGCGTTGCCGATGGTGGTCGTCTGCGGCAGCCCAAAGAGAAAGTCCGCGGTGCTGAGGCCGGTGTTCTGGTCCTGCGCCTCGAGCACCGGCTCCTCGTCGTAGCGATGGATGTAATCCAGGCTGAGGAACTGCGCGCCAAGTTGCACGTTGTGGTTGCCCAGCGTCCAGCTAAAGCTGTCGTCGGTCTCATAGTTCGCATTCACGCTGTAGGAGTATGGGCTGTTGTTGCTGCCCAGCGTGAAGCGGTTGGATGCGGCCTCGATGCGCGGCAGCACAGGATAACCCCGCTGCACAAAGTTTGCGCCCAGCTCCACGCCGGTGGTGGTGTTGGTTGGAACGATCGTGTAGTTGTAGCGCTTATAACCGAAGCGCGCCACATTCAACATGTTCGAGCGCACCACCCAGGTATCGCCGACGTTGCCCGAGAGAATAGCCGCGGAGTTGTTGTCGATCTCATACGTCGCCACGCCTAGACCCGACGCCGAGCTGTTCGACGTATAGTCGTCCGCATTGGTGATGTAGGTGCGGGCATCGATGGTGTGATGGCTGTTGAGGTTGTAGTCGATCCGCGCCAGCCCGTCGTACTCGTTGCGCGGCTGCTTGGCGGAGGTAACGGCCTGGGGCAGCGTGCCGCCGGGAGACGGCGTCGAGAAGATGGTGGGCAGCGGAACGAACTGGTTGTAGACGTTGACGGCCACCGGGTTGAAGCACACCGAGGGAATCTCGGCGTTTTCGAGATAGTTATGCGCGCCCGCGCCCCCGGGAGCTTGCAGCAGTTGCACACACGCCGAGTTCCCCACGCCGCCCTGCGAGTTGTACAGCGAGTTCAGTTCCGAGAGCGCGCTTCCCGCGTCGGTATTGGAAGAGCCCACCGGGTTTTTGATGCCCGCCGTGCCGGCGGCAAGCTGCGTGGCGGAGGGCGGCTTGACGCTGTACGCCAGCACGTCGCCGAAGTAGGCGCAGTTCATGCCCACAAAATACGAGGTCACACAGGGCCGCGGCACGCCCGGCGCCAGTAGACCGCGCTCCGCCAGTGTCGGCGTGCTCGCGATCGAGACCACCTCGCCCGCGTTGCGCAGCACCTGCAGGCCGAGGAAATAAAACGCCTTGTCCCGCCGGACGGGGCCGCCCACCGTGACGCCGAACTGGTTCTGCACCAGGTGAGGATTGCGCTGGAAAATATAGTCCGCCGCGTCGAAAGCACTGTTCTGAAAATATTCCCACGCCGTTCCATGCACCGTATTCGTACCGGAGAGCGTCAGCACGTTCACGATGCTGCCGACATTGCGCCCATACTGCGCCTTGAAGTTGTTGAGCTGCACGCTCACTTCACTCACCATGTACGGCGGCGGAAAACTCAGGCCCGTGTTGTAGTAATTGTTGTTCCAGAACAGGCCGTCGAGCAGAAAAAGGTTCTGATTGCTGCGCGCCCCCGAGACGTTGAACGTGGGGCCGTCCGTATCCGAGGTGAAGGTCGTCGGCGCGTTCAAGCCGGTCACGCCGGGCAGCAGCGCGAACAGCGAGACGACGTTGTTGCCGTCCACCGGCAAGTTCTCCACCAGCGTCTGGTCGATGACGGTGGCGATGGTCGCCGAGCGGGTATCGACGGTGAGCGAAGGAGCGTCTACGGTGACCGTCTCGGATGCGCCGCCCGCTTGCAGCCTGGCGTCGATGCGCATGTTCTGGTCGGCGTTCAACTCGATCGTCGGCACGGAGTACGCCTCGAACGTCGGCGCGGTAATGCGCAGCGTATACGTCCCGGCGGCGACGTCGGTGAACAGGTACTCGCCCTTGCCATTGACCTTGACTGTCAGCGCCTTATTCTGGGTTGTGCTGGTGAGCGTCGCCGAAGCATTGGGAACGATGCTGCCCTGCGAGTCCACGACGTTGCCCGCGATGGTCCCGGTGTTGAGCGCCTGCGCCCCGGCGAATTCGGGGACCAGCAGCAGGACCAGCAGCAGGACCGGCAGCAGGACCGGCAGCAGCGGCAGAAACAGAAAAGCACGGCGGGCGAGGGACATTGGTTGCATGGGGGACACAGAAACCTCATCCGCGGCGGGCCGCGCGGGGTGGCGATGCAGGTCATACGATACGCTGGACGGGCGCGTGGGGGAGCGGCCCGGCCAGTGCGAGTTCGCAGAGGTTGCGCGGGCTTCGGCGGAGCGGGTTCGGGCCGCGTAGGTTATCGTGAACATAATGGCTTTTCCACTTTGCGCGGCCAGAGGCACAATCGTCAAGTCTGCTCCGCCGCCTACGGTCGCAATCTTTAGTTCGTAAATCGCACTATAGCACCCCTCGCGCTCCTGCAAACACGGCTGTCTGACCGCCGCTCGCGCCGGTCAGGGGAGACAATGTATCGTTTCCAGCGAAGGGAAAATACCAAAACTATGCGAGACAAGATGCTGCGCCGTTCGTTCCTGAAGTCTGCCGCGTTGGCCACCGGCGCAATGGGCCTTACCGCGCGGGCGGCCCAGCCCGCAGCCACAACCGCCTGGAAGCCCATGCACGGCGCTGCCGGATTTCCCCCGGTCGGCACCGGACCGGCGCGTCTCAACGTCCTCGACTTCGGGGCCAAAGCCGACGGCACGAC
The DNA here is from genome assembly GCA_035648695.1 of Acidobacteriaceae bacterium. Lineage (GTDB taxonomy): Bacteria > Acidobacteriota > Terriglobia > Terriglobales > Acidobacteriaceae > Granulicella. Next base: position 14,195 of record DASRLB010000053.1, read on the forward strand.
CAAAGACACGGTCGCGCTCCAGCAGGCGCTCGACCGCTGCGCCGTGCTTGGCGGCGGCGAAGTGCTCATCCCCGCCGGCAACTATCTCACCGGGGCCATCCAAATGCGCTCGAACACCCTGCTGCGCTTCGAGAAGGACACCATTCTCACCGGCTCAGGCGATATGGCCGACTACCCCGTCACCACCGTCCGCTGGGAAGGCCGCTGGATCCAGGGCCACATCGCGCTGATCTACGCCATCGACGCAACCGGCATCGGCATCGCCGGCCCCGGCCACATTGAAGGCAGCCCCCTGCTCGGAGGCCGCCCCAGCCGCACCATCTTCACCGGCGAACCAAGCTACCGCCACCCCGCGCTCATCGAGTTCCTGCGCTGCGACGGCATCCACCTCAAGGATTTTTCGACCGCCTACCAGCACATCTGGAACGTCCACCCGACCAACTGCCGCAACATCCTGATCGAGGGCTTGACCATCCGCAGCAACACCGGCAACGGCGACGGCATCGACATCGACTCCTGCAAGCACGTCCGCATCGAGCACTGCGACATCGCCACCGGCGACGACTGCATTTCGCTCAAGTCCGGCCGCGGCGCGGAGGGCTTCGCCCTGATGCAGACCACCGAAGACGTGTCCATCGCCGACTGCACTTTTGCCGACAACATCTTCGCCTGCATCGGCATCGGCAGCGAGACCTCGGGCGGCATCCGCGACGTGCGCGTCGAGCGCTGCAAATTTACGCAGACCGGCAAGAACACATGCGCCTTCTACATCAAGACCCGCCCGGGCCGCGGCGCATTCATCGAAAACATCGTCGGCGACAACCTCGATATCGGCCCCGCATGCGACGGTTTCCTGCGCTTCAATCTCACCAACTCCGGCATTCAGGACGAGTTTCCCGTCCCCGGCGACGAGGGCATCCCCACCGCCAAAAACTTCCGCTTCACGAATATCCGCGTCACCGACGTACCGCTCCTGGTCGACGGCTTCAGCGTGGATGCCCGCAAGCCGCTGGACGGTTTGGTACTGGAAAACATCTCCGGGACGTGCGCCAAGGGGATTTCACTAGCCAATGCTGTGCAGGTGAGTGTAAAGAATATCCATGTGACCGGATTCGCCGGTCCGCTGCTCTCGATCGCCAACGTGACAGGCCAGGGCCTGGAAGGCGCAACGACCGTAGATGCGCCCAAGGTTCCGCCCGCAATCGTGGTGAAGGAACCGTACAAACTGCACTAGGGAGAAACCGCATGGGAGCCTGGGGCAAGGGAATCTACGACAATGACGATGCATGCGATTTCGTGGGCGAGGTGGTCGACAGTCTCGACCTCTCCCGCATCCACGCCGCTGTGAACGAAGTGCTCAACGCCAACCAAACGCTCGAAGCGCCGCTCGCCGCGCAGGGCCTGGTCGCCGCGGACGTGGTCGCCCGTCTGCGCGGGCAGTGGGGCGAACGCAACTCTTATACCGGAGTGATTGCGCAATGGGCGGAGCGCGCGAATCTGACCGCTTCGGATGAACTGCTGCTCAAGGCGCGCCAAGTCGTCCACCGCGTGCGCACCGAGCCGTCAGAGTTGCTCGAACTATGGTCCGACGACCCCGACCCCGAGACCTGGCACGCCACGCTCGACACTCTGCTGCAACGCTTGTCGTGAACGCGGCTACTTAGCCTTGTACTCCACGAAAAGCTCGGGAAAATCTTTCTTCAACTCCTCGACCTTGGGCCGGTCGCAAATCTGGATATACGACTCGTTGGGGTGCAGTGTGGCGTAGTCCTGGTGATAGGCTTCCGCGTCGTAGAAGCCCTTGGACTGCGTGATCTCGGTCACGATCTTGTGCGGAAACACCTTCGCCGCCGTCAGTTGCGCAATGTATGCCTCGCTGATTTTCTTCTGCTCGTCGGTGGTGTAGAAGATGGCCGAACGGTAAGACGTGCCCTCGTCCGGACCCTGGCGGTTGAGCGTCGTCGGGTCATGCACCGAGAAGAAAATCTGTAGCAGCATGCCGTAGGTGATTTTCGAGGGGTCGTAGGTGACACGGACGGACTCGGCATGGCCGGTGGTTTCGGTCCCTACCTGCGCGTAGGTCGCGGTCGCAGCCGATCCCCCGGCATAGCCCGCCTTGGTTGCGGTCACTCCCTTGACGCGCTGAAACACCGACTGCGTTCCCCAGAAGCATCCGCCGGCGAAGATTGCCGTCGCCTTTCCGGGCGTCGCGGCCAACGGAGCATCGACCGCCGGCACGGGCAACTTTCCATGAGCAGCGGCCACCCCCGGTTCGCAACCGGCAAATAACAGAAAACTGAAGCAAAGAGCGGCGCGCAAGGGGTACATGGAATATCTCCTGTGGCAATGCCAGGGCACGCCTGCCTATAAGACGCTCGCGACCCCTATGGAGTTACAAATGCTTTACACCCGCGGTATCCGGTCCGTTTGAAATGCCCTTGGATTGCACTCTCCTGCGTCATGCCCGCAGTGGAAGCTGGACTCGCACCGCATTTGGACAGCGGAAGAATCGGTAACCTTGCGACCTAGCTCTTAGCCAGCGATATGGGGCAAACGTGGGATGCCTCTGCTGCTGTTACCTCCTGCTCCAATCCAGTAGCAATCATTTCGCAACAGATTGAGCAGTTAGAAACGAAGATTCCGGCAGCGATTTCCTTCCTGTGAAATCGCTCCCCGTCCTGAACGCTTGCGCCGATTTCCACTGTCCCTTCAAGCGCCGCCATGAAAGTGGCTCTGTCGATGTCCAGCTTGCGCAGGTATTCTGTCAGCGTTCCTTGCTTGATAGTCTTACCGCCGTGGGGCTCATGGAAGGTAAGAGGGTCTTCATCTCCTCGCTGGAAGTGCCTCGCCGACCCGCCGGAGGAACGGAGTTCACTGTACTTGAGCGCGGATAATGCCCCGACAAAATGCTTCCATCGGAGTTGGGTAGGAAGTTTGCTCCATTAGTCTAGGCGAAGCACGGAGTCATTGCCGGTATCGGGATGGGGAACTTCTCGAAGGCTTCTCTCGGTTTTATCCGATCGTAAAAGCCCCTATCCAAAGCAGCAAGGCGCAAGCGTTCGACCGTCTCCTCAGCCCGCCCCATCTTCATCAATAGGACGAAGTGACATTTCAATGCCTCATCGAAATTGTCTCTAGCCTCCTCAAAGCTGTCGCCACATACGGCAACACCCAAATCAAGGGCACTAGCGTTCCACACGTCATCTTCCGGCCAGAACCTGACCAGTATTGGCACATCGGCATGGGAAGGCACTTGCTGCTTGGTCTGCCCATTGCCAAAGATTTTCACGGTGACTTCCTCACGTGCTCGAACCTACAGGTTGCCAACAAGTTGACTATTTCTACACACCTGTTTCGGCATTACGCAAGCGCAAAATTACGCTTGTGCTTAAGTATGACCCAGTTTTGCCCGAATTGGCAGCACGGATGGGCGATGTTCGTGCAACTTTGGCATTATCCAAACACGTGGCGTGAATCAGATTCCAACGGATCCCCTACCCCATCCGCGCCGCCGCTTGACCCTCGTTACCTCCGCCCGATACTCTCGCCTCGCATGAATAAAGTCTTTGCCACCGCCGACGAAGCTCTCTTCGACATCCCCGACGGCGCGACCATCATGCTCGGCGGCTTCGGCCTCTGCGGGATTCCCGAGAACTCCATCGCGGCCGTCGTCCGCCGCGGCGCGCGCGGGCTGCACACCATCGCCAACAACATGGGCGTCGACGGGTTCGGCATGGGCCTGATGCTCGAAGCCGGCCTGATCGCCTCGCACACCGGCAGCTACGTCGGCGAAAACAAGCTGATGGAGCAGCAGGTCCTCGCCGGAAAGCTGAAGGTCAACCTCATTCCACAGGGGACGCTGGCCGAGAGGATTCGTGCCGGCGGCGCGGGCATTCCCGCGTTCTACACCCCAGCGGGAGTCGGAACGATCATCGCCGAGGGCAAAGAGGAGCGCACCTTCAACGACCGCCGCTATCTGCTGGAAATGGCACTCCAGGCCGACTTCGCCCTCGTCAAAGCTTGGCGCGGCGACACCCAGGGCAACCTCGTCTATCGCCGCACCGCCCGCAACTTCAACCCCATGATGGCGACCGCCGCACGCATCACCATCGCCGAGGTGGAGGAACTCGTCCAACCCGGCGAACTCGACCCCGACCTCATCCATACTCCGGGAATCTACGTCAAGCGCATCTACTGCGCGCCCAGCGAAAAGCGCATCGAGCGTCGCACGGTGAGGAAACGCAGTGAATAGTCGAGGAATGCAGTGAATAGTCGCCAGCTAGTGAATAGTGAATAAGACCAGACGGGCGCAGTTGAGGCGGAGATAGGGCGGTGAGGTTTCGGACAGCTCAGAGCTTAGAGCTATGAGCGTAGAGAAGAGCGGGACTTGTTCAGTTTTGAGTTTTGAGTTTTGAGTTGTGAGTTGTGAGTTGTGAGGTTTGGATGGAGAAGCGGGATCTGATTGTGCGGCGCGTGGCGCGGGAGTTGCAGGATGGGTTCTATGTGAACCTCGGCATAGGGATGCCTACGCTGATCGCGAACCATGTTCCGGCGGGGATGGATGTAGTGCTTCAGAGCGAGAACGGGATGCTGGGGATTGGGCCGTACCCGCTCGAAGGCGAAGAAGACCCCGACCTCATCAACGCGGGCAAGGAAACGGTCTCGGTGCTGCCGGGCACGTCGTTCTTTTCGTCGGCGGACTCGTTTGCGATGATCCGCGGCGGCCACATCGACCTCAGCATCCTCGGCGCGATGGAGGTCGACGAAGGCGGCTCGCTGGCCAACTGGATGATTCCCGGCAAGATGCTGAAAGGCATGGGCGGAGCGATGGACCTCGTCGCCAGCGCCCGCCGCGTGATTGTCGCCATGGAGCACACCACCAAGGACGGCCGGGCCAAGATATTGAAGCGCTGTACTTTACCTCTGACTGGCGTCGCGGTAGTGCAAACCGTCGCCACCGAAATGGCGTGGATCGCCGTCACGCCCGACGGTCTCGTGCTGGAAGAGATCGCGCCCGGCCTTACCGTGGAGCAGGTTCAGGCAGCCACCGAAGCTACGTTACATGTGTCCCCCGCCCTGCGTGAGATGATCGCTTAACCGCCGCGGGCTTGTGCTAACATCCGCTGCAAAGCTCGCAATAATTCGCAACGAGGCAGAAGAGATTTATGGCCGAACAGGATTGGCTGACACCGGCCGCAGCGCCCGCGCCCTCCCCGTATCAAAACGTCGTCGCCGCCCCCGCCGTGGGGCCGCCAGCGTATGAGCTGCGCCCGCTGACGCTCGGCGAGATACTCGACCGCACCTTCTCGCTGTACCGGTCGCGCTTCTGGCTGTTCGCGGGTCTCGCTTCGGTGGCGGCCGCGGTCGAACTCGTCGCTGCCGGTACAGGACGAATCCTGCTGCATCACTTCACCAGGAACCCCAGAACGATTGCCACGGCCGGCATCGTGGTCGGTTATTCGGCGGACCTCATCTACTTCTTCATCTACTGCGTGACGCAGGCTGCGACCTGCTTTGCGATGGCCGAGGTGTACCTGGGCAGGCCCGCATCGATCGCGTCGTCGCTGCGGGCGGTGCGCGGCAAGTGGTATGCCTGGATCGGCATCGCGATGTGGCAGTCGTGGAGCCTGGCGTGGGTGCCGCTGGCGTTCGCCATTCCGATCTTCGTCATCGCGGGGATGCACCTCGTGCAGCAAAACATCGCGTTTGCCGTCGTCATATTCGTTCTGGTTCTGGCCATGCTCGGCGGCTGCGTTTTCGGCATGATCGCCTATATCCGCAACTCGCTGGCAATCCCCGCAAAGGTGGTCGAAGGCCTCGGCGTTCGCAAATCCATGCGCCGCAGCAAGACGCTTGCCGCCGGCGCGAAGGGGCGCATCTTTGTATTGTTCCTCATCATCTGGGCGCTGTTCCTGGTGGCCGGGGTCGTCGCGGTGCCGATCGCACTCGTCATGGGCATAACGCCTGCTGCCCCGCATGTTCTTGCCGAGGTTTCGCTGCTGCTCATCGGGTTCGCCTCGCGCACGCTGGTCTCGCCGGTATTCTCCATTGGCACGTGCCTTATCTACTTCGACCAGCGGGTGCGCCGCGAAGCCTTCGACCTGGAATTTCTACTGGGGCCGGAGCAGGCGGCCGCCGTGCCTGCTGCACAGGATTCCGCGCCGCCGTACCCCACGCCGTACGCCGCGCCCACCGCCGAGGCAGAGCCGAATGCTCCCCTGCTCTAAATTCAGATTGCTGTCGGGCCTGGCGCTGCTGCTGTTGAGCGGAACCGCCGCGTCCGCACAGTCTGTGGCCATCCACACCACCGGCAAGTTCGAGAAGCAATCCATGCAGCAGTTCCGCGACCGCCTCGCCTCGATGCAGGCGCTGGTCGAGGCCTGCACGGCGTCCGCCACCGCCTGCGACGCCGGGAAAGTCGGTCCCGACGAACGCATTGAAGCCCCGGCCAGCCAGACGTTCCAGGTGCGCTGGCGGTGGTTGCGCGATGCGCTCGACCAGTCCCGAACGGCGAAGCCCGCCGAGCGCACCCAACTGATGCAGCAATCCTCCGCGCGCCTGGCCGAGATGCTGCGCGAAAACGGCCAGCCGGAGGTCCCCGCGCAGTTCGCCTCCGCCCGCAAACATGCCGACCGCATCCTCGCCGGCTCGGAGTTCTCCGAAGTCGAGCAGCAATCCTGGCTCGACCGCATGGTCGCGAGGTTCTGGCTGGCCGTGGAGCGTGGACTCAGCAGCTTCTCCGACCTCGGCAACGCCATGCCCTGGATCGGCAGGCTGTTGGAATTCCTGCTCTTCGGCGGTGCGGCGGTCGGCCTGTTGTTCTTCGTGCGCCGCAGCCTACAGCGCCAGCGCCTGGCCGTGGCCTTCAACGCGCAGTCGACGGAACTCGCCTGGGGCCGCGAATCGAACGACTGGGCGGCCCAGGCCGAAACCTCTGCGCGGGCCGGCGATTGGCGCGACGCCGTCCACTGCCTCTACTGGGCGACTATCGTCATGCTCGAAGGGCGCCGCGCCTGGCGCCACAATCCGGCGCGCACGCCCCGCGAGTACGTCCGCCTGCTGAAGCCCGGCTCCGCCCAGCAAGGCGCGCTGCGCGGATTGACGCAGATCTTCGAGCGCCTGTGGTACGGCCTCCGCGACGCCGACGCCGCCGACTACCAGCGCGCCCGCGGCTTCTACGACAACCTTCGCGACAACTCGCGGGCGGGCGCCGCATGACCGGAGCCCGCGGCACGTCCGACAAGCGCATCCTGCTCTGGATGTTTGCCGTCGTCTTTGTGCTGATCGTGATCGTCAGCATCCTCGCCCCCAAGGGGTCGGACAGAGACCCCCGTCCCACCATCGACAACAGCGGCACAGCCGGGGCCAAGGCGGCTTACCTCCTGCTCGGCCAGCTCGGCTACAAAGTGCAGCGCTGGGACGCTCCCGAAGAAGACCTCGACCGCCTCGACGCTGCCCATACCACCCTGATCATGGCCGACGCGGTCATTCCCCAAAAGCGCCTGAAGGACACCAAAGCCGCGGTGCAGCGCTTCCTCGAACGCGGCGGCCACGTCCTCGACACCGGCGGCGAAACCCTGCTCCCCAACGGCGAGACCCGTCCCGCGACCGCCCTCCATACGGGCCTCTGCTACACCACGCCCGAGGGCCAAGGCCCGCTCGCCCAGGCCGGACAGCTTGCGATGGGAGACAACGGCACATGGGACGAAAAGGACTCCAAGCTCGGGGCCGCCCTGCATGTCGAGCAGCGCTGCGGCGACGACGCCGTGGTCGTCAGCTACGCCGTCGGCAAGGGCGAAGCCATCTGGTGGAGTTCGTCGATGCCCCTGACCAACGCCGGCCTGCATGAAGACGCGAGCCTGCGCCTGCTGCTGGCCACGGCCGGCGCCCCGGGCCGCACCGTGCTGTTCGACGAGTACAACCACGGCGTCGCCCCCGGTTTCTGGGACGCCGCCAAGGGTCTGCCGCTGCGCTGGCTGTTCGCTCAGCTGGTCCTCATCGCCGTGCTCCTGGTCCTCAGCTTCAGCCGCCGCAACGGGCCGGTACGGATGCCCGTAGCGATCCCCCGCACCTCGCCGGTGGAGTTCGCCGAGTCCATGGGCCACCTCTACCAGCGCGCCGGAGCAACCAACGCCGCAACCGGCATGGCTCGCCGCCGCCTGCTGCGCTTCCTGCAATCGGAGTGCGGGGTCGCCCGCATCACCATCGACCACGGCCCCGCCGCTGTCGCGGAAGCCTTGCACGAGCGCTTCGGCGGCGACTGGAGCGCCCTGCGACGCCATCTCGAAGACGCAGCACACGCCGAAAGCACGGAGCTGGCTCCCAACAGCGCGCTGAAGCTGGTCCAGGCGATGGACGACGATGTGGCGCGCCTGCAAAGCATCCTCGCGCCGAAGCGTTTAGCCGCCGCACGCGAGACAATAGCCACAGATTTAGACGAACCCGTAAACGATCGCAGCGCGGAGCTTGTATCCGCGAACAAGGAGTAAACCGAAGTGAGTGAAGAGTTGGAGCAAACCCCCCAGCAGTCCGCCCCACAGCAGCCTGAAACCCCGGCAGCAACCGCGGCACTAGA
>DASRLB010000054.1:0-13543 GCA_035648695.1 Acidobacteriaceae bacterium
ACGTAATTGACCTGGCTGACGTTGGTGCTGGCGACGCTGAAATCCAGAATCTGATTGCCGTTCTGGGTGGCGTTGACCGCGCTTCCGATCGAGCGGAAGTAAGTCAACTGCGCATGATGGGCCGGGTTGATCTGATAGTCGAAGCGGCCAATGTACTGGTTGATGATGGTGGGCGTGGAGTATTGCTGCGCGTCGGGATGATAGGCGTGCTTGAGGCTGGCCCCGCTGCCAGTGGTGGTGGTGAGGGCCGGATCGGCGTGAGGAACGAACGCGAGGACGTTCTGGGTGGCGGCATCGAGCGGGCAGTGAAACGATGGGCAATAAGTGGCATTGGGCTTGGTGTCGCTGGAAGAGAAGTCTCCGGTGCGTTCGGCATCGGTGGGGACCACGAGAGCGGTTGGATTGATCGTGGTCTGGGTGTGAAAGCGCATGCCCTGGTAGGAGACGAAGAAGAAGAGCTTATCGTGCCCCTTGATGAGGTGCGGGAGAACCAATGGGCCGCCAACACCGCCGCCGAAGTAGTTCTGGATGTATTGGGGAGCGCTGGTGCCGATCTGGGTGAAGTAATTTCTGCCATTGAAGACGCGGTTGCGGAGGTAGTCATAGGCGACGCCATGGTAGGTGTTGGTGCCTGAGCGGGTGACGGTGTTGACCACCGCACCGGGGTAGCGGCCGAACTCGGCGTCGAAGTTGCTGGTGATGATGCGGAACTCGCGCAAGGCGTCCGGTGGAGGAAGGATGTTGCCGCCGCCTCGGAAGAACTCGGTGTCGTAAGCTCCGTCGAGATAGAACGAGTTGAAGTTGACGCGCAGGCCGTTGGTGGAGAAGGTGGTTCCGACGGTGTCGCCCGTGGTGGCGCTTTCAGAGAAGTTGGAGATTCCGGGGACCAGTTGCACGAGGTCATAGGCGTTGCGGCTGACGAGAGGAAGGTCGACGATGCGCTTCTGGTCGATGGTTTCAGCTAGCTGCGACTCGCGGGTGTCGATCAACTCGGTGGACGACTCGACGGTGACCTCGGTAGCGACGGCGCCGGCTTTCATGGTGAAGCTGGCGTTCACATTCTGGTTGGCGGCGAGGTGAAGATCGTTCTGGGTCATCGTCTCGAACCCGGTCATGGCGGCGGAGACCTTGAAGGAGCCGGGATTGAGCACGGGGAAAACGTATTCACCGGAGGTGTTCGTTTTGGCGGCGGTAACGGCGCCGGTTTCGAGGGCGATAACCGTCACGGTGGCCCCCGGGACGGCAGCTCCGGTGGCATCGGTGACCGTGCCATAAATGGAACCGGTGACGGTTTGGGCATGCGCCTTGCTGCCTGCGAACAGGGTCGCCAGGACGAGCGCCGCTACGATCGATACGACCGGCACCAGATTCTTGTGCTTTTGCGTAAGCAGGTTCACAGCGATGTCCTCCTGAAAGATTCGTTCTTCATCGCGATGCCCGTGCCGAGTGAACGCGCAGCGCTCCCGGAACGGTTCACGACATTTTCATACCAGAGCGATTGCAATTCTTCGACTACGTGACCCAAAGATACCGGCCAGCCTTGACAGGAGCGTAAATCGACAGCGAGGCCCGACGGAAGCGAGAGTGCATAGAGGGGATTTTCGGGCTCAATGCAATCGGTTTCATTTCGCACCAAAGCCGTTGCCGGGGAATTGACTCTCGTTGAACTTTGGAGGATGGAGGCTGAACCGAGACGAATTATAAGCACACGCTTCGAGCGGTGTCAATCAGTTGCAATTGATTATTGGCCACGATTGCTTCGGCTCGGCTAACGCGGCGGGCGAGAGATTGTGAAATCCAGACATTGGATCACTCCTCATAGTGGGGGTTTGCAACTCCTCCAGAGTTGGAGAATGCTACTCCTCGGTCATCACGTCCGATGCACCCAAACGCCTGCGTCATCGCAACTCCGCGCTGCGCAGGAAGGCGAAGCTCCCGCCCGGCTCGAGTTTTACACCCGTTAACCGCGTGGAGTGGAGCACCTCGTTGTTGGGATACCAGAGCGGAATGCTCGGCAATTCATCCGCGAGAATCTGTTGCACCTCGAGATACTCCTTGCGACGGACATCCTGATCCGTGTCCGCGCTTGCGGCCTGTAGCAGCGCATCGACGCGCGCATTGGAGTAACGCCCGCGGTTGCCGCCTTTGGGCGGAAAACTTTGCGTCGCGTATGCGTAACGGAAGATGTCGGGGTCTTCGTTCGAGCCGATCCAGCGCAGGATATACATCTGAAACGCACCGTGCGTGATGTCCGAATAGAACGTCCCAAACTCCGCGGAACGTATCGTCAACTCGATTCCAACGGCGCGCAACTCCTCCTGCATCGCCTGCGCTTCCAGGCGAGTCGTCTCGTCGGTCGAAGTCTTCAACGTGAAGCGCAGTCGAACGCCCTTCGCATCCGGCTTCAGTCCCGCCGCGTCGAGCAAACGGATTGCGCGGGCGACATCGTGCGGATACTGCGGAAGCTCATTCGCGTCCGCGGTCGCCCAGTGGCCCAGCGGCAACAAAGTATCCGCCGGCACCGCCTGTCCGCGCCACAGCGCGCGGATCAGCGCCGGCTTATCGATCGCGCATGCAATCGCCTGCCGCACGCGCTTGTCTCGCAATGCCGGATCGGTGACGTTAAAGTTCGCATAGACGACCGCGGACCCCGGCCCGGTCTGCGTGCGCAGGTTCGGTTGATCGCGCAGCGCATGAACCATGTCGAGCGTGAGGACGTTGCTCAACACATCGCCGGAGCCCTTCTTCAACTCCAGTGCACTGGTGATCGTGTCGGGCGAAACGACGAAACGGACGCGCTGAATCCTCGGCGCTCCCGCCCAGTAGTCCGGATTGCGCTCGACGACGACTTCCTTGTCCTGCACCTGGCTGACGAAGCGAAACGGGCCCGTCCCGACCGGATGCAGCCCTTCGTCCTTGCCCGCGCCGCGTTCCACCACACCGAACAATCCATCGCTCAGGTTGAACAACAGAGCGTTGTCCGGATGCTTCATATGCACGACCACCGTCAGGGGATCGCGCACCTCGACGTGGTCGACTGCTGCGAAGGAACCGCCTTTCGCAGTGATCAGACTGCCGTCGATCATGCTGCGCATCGACCACGCAACATCCTCCGCGGTCATCGCCTTGCCGTCGTGAAAGCGCACGCCATCGCGCAGGTGAAATATCCACGTCAGCGCATCAGGCCGCTCCCAGCTTGTCGCCAGCCACGGCTGTAGGTTGTAGTGCTCGTCCTTCCGAACCAGAGCGTCGTAGATCGTTGCGCCAACTCGCTCGCTCTGCGCGTCGGTGCCTTGCCGTAAGTCAAGATTATTCGGCGAGCTTTCGATGATGAAACGCAGCGTGTTCGCATCGCTGCGACGCGGCCCGCAACCGGGCACGGTCAAGAGGAGGAGTGCCGCCGCGAAAATCCAAATGCTTTTGGCGGTGACGCAGCCTGCTTCACGCTCCATACGTCACCTTGCCAAGCACTACAGGCCTCTTTGCACCGGTGGCGCTGGGCACATTGCCCGGCAGCCCATGCCACGTCAGCCAGCCCAGCAGAGCGAACGCGGCAGCCTCTTTCGCTTCCGCAGCAATGCCGAGAGATTCCATCGGCGCCACACTCACACCGAACGCCGAAAAGCCTTCCGCCAGCATACGCATCAACGTCGCATTGCGAGCGCCGCCGCCGGCGACGAACATCTCGGTCGCCCGCGCCAGGGGAGCGCGCTGGCCAAGATGAGGCCAGCAGAATCGCGCGTACGCATCGAGAATCGTGGCCGATGTAAATGCTGTAGCCGTGGCGATGACATCCTGCTTGCGCCCGCCCTCGCGCTCACATGCGGCGAGAAAGCGTGTGATAAACGCCGTTCCAAACTCCTCGCGTCCGCAGGATTTCGGTGGCGGGGCGGGGAAGTAACGGTTCGCCATAAACTTTGTGATGACAGAATTTAATATGCGTCCGCGTGAGGCTACGGTGCCGTCGGAGTCGTAGACGCGACCGTAGAGCTTCTGCATGCAGGCATCAATGACCATGTTCGCTGGACCGGTATCGAATGCTTGTACATCCGCGACGCCGCACGCGGCGGGCAGTGCTGTCACGTTCGCGATGCCGCCGAGATTTAGCAGCAGGCGGTTATTTTTGGCGTCGCGAAAGATGCAGTAGTCGAGCATCGGGACCAGGGGAGCGCCCTGCCCGCCCGCCGCAAGATCCGCAGGACGAAAGTCGCTGACCACCGGTATGAGCAGACGCTCCGCAATCATCGAAGCCTCGCCGATCTGCCATGTCGCGCGCACGTCAGCGCCCAAATATTTGCCCGCAACGGACTGGTGATACACCGTTTGCCCATGACAGGCCACAAGCCGCGGCTTCAATTTCAAATCCTTCGCGGCCGCTTCCACGCACTCCGCATAAATCTCACCAAGCCGCCAATTCAACCGCGCCATCTCCGCCGCACTCGTCCGCTTTGCATCCATTGCGGCCAGCACCGCCGCGCGCACTTCCGCACTATAGGAAAACGCCCGATGCCCCAACACCTTCACCCGCGGCGTCCCGCCCACTTTCACCGAAGGCGACACCCGACACACCACCACATCCACGCCGTCCGCCGAGGTCCCACTCATCACCCCGGCAACCACCATAGCTTTTGGCGTTGTATTTCTTGTTGTCATTCCCGCAGGGAATCTGCGCCCGCTTTCGCTCACGCGCCGCCACCCTTCAGTTCACGTTGCAACTCCGCAATCAACGCGAGCGCATCGCGCGGCGTGAGGCCATCGACGTCGATCTCCTCGATGCGATCTACAATCCTCTGCGAAAGCGGCGTAAACATCGTCATCTGCAATGTCGGCGTACGCTCCGGCGCGGCCTCGCGCACCTGTTGCGATTCCGCGCGCTCATGCACCTTCAGCACCTCGCGCGCACGCCCGATCACCTTCGCCGGCAAGCCCGCAAGCCGCGCCACCTCGATGCCGTAACTCTTGTTCGCCGCGCCCGCTTCGACCGTATGCAGAAACACAATCCCGTTGGAGTTTTCGCGCACGGTCACGCGCACATTCTTCAACCGCGCGAGCCGATCGGCCAGCAGGGTCAATTCGTGATAGTGCGTCGCAAACAGCGTGCGAGCGCCGACGGCGTCGTGCAGGTGCTCCACGGTCGCCCATGCCAAAGATAGGCCGTCGTAGGTCGCCGTGCCGCGCCCCATTTCATCCAGCAGCACCAGCGAGCGCACCGTCGCGGTATTCAGAATCGCCGCGGTCTCGGTCATCTCGACCATGAACGTCGACCGCCCGCGCGCCACGTTGTCGCTGGCGCCGATGCGCGTGTACACGCGGTCGACGAGGCCCAGCCGCATCCGCTCCGCGGGCACAAAACAGCCGCACTGCGCCATGATGACCAGCAGCGCCGCCTGGCGCAGATACGTGCTCTTGCCGCCCATGTTGGGCCCGGTAATCAGCAGCAGCGACGGCCCGCCACCAACGCCGCTGCTAACTCCACCATCTCCGCCACTACCTTGGGGTGACCCATCTTCGGCGATGGTTTCATCATCGCCTAAGGTGGGCTGCCACGACTCTCCAGCCGCCGCGCACAAATGCAGTGAATTCGGCACAAATCTTCCCCCACCCTGCTCCTCCAACCTGCGCTCGACCACCGGATGCCTCGCCGCCACAAACTCCAGCACGCCACTCGCATCGACTGCCGGCCGCGTCCACCCGCGCGACGATGCGAGATGCGCGAAGCAAGCAAGCAAGTCGATCTCCGCGACGCATCGCGCGGTCTCGCGCACGCGGGTTGCTGCTTCGAGTAACTGCCTCCGCAACTCGCCAAAAATTCTGCGCTCGATCTCGCCGCTGCGCTCTTGCGCGGTCAGGATTTTCGTCTCAAGCTCTTTCAGTTCGGGAGTGGTAAACCGCTCGGCGTTGACCAGCGTCTGTTTGCGTTCGTAGTCGGCGGGCACGGACTTCGCGTTGGCCTTGGTGACTTCGAGGTAATAGCCGAACACTGTGTTGAAGCGGACTTTCAGCGATCCGATGCCGGTGCGCGCGCGCTCCCGTTCTTCGATCGCCGCGATCATCTGGCGACCATTCGACGAAAGCCCGCGCAGCTCATCAAGCTCCGCATCCACACCCTGGCGCACCGCGCCGCCATCGCTCAACGACACCGGCGGCTCGTCGACCAATGTGCGCGAAATCATCTCGTGCAAATCGTCGAGCGTATCGAAAGCCGCGCACAGTCCGTCCCATCGCCCACCCGCCGTCACCAACTCCAGCGCGGCTCTGCGCAGACCCGGCAGGCGGCCCACGGTCGCGCCCAGCGAGACGACTTCGCGCGGCCCGGCTGTCTCCAGCGCAACGCGGCCGAGCAGCCGTTCCAGGTCGAGCACGCCATCCATCGCGCGACGCACGCCTTCGCGCTTGCGCAAATCCGAAGTCGCGGCGGCAACCGCATCCAGCCGCGCATTCACCGTATCGAGCGATTGCATCGGCCGCAGCAGTTGCGCGCGCAACAGCCGTTTCCCCATCGGCGTGCAACACGCATCCAGCGCATAAAGCAGAGTCGTCTGCGCGCCCTCGCTCGAAAACAGCGGTTCGACCAACTCCAGGTTCCGCACCGTAACAGCATCCAACTCAAGACAGTCGCGGCGCTCGTAAAACCGCAGCGTGTCGAGGTGTTCGAGCGCGCCCTGCTTGGTGTGTCGCAGGTAATGCACGATCGCGCCCGCAGCCACGCCCGCTGCCTCGTGGCCGGCCATGCCCATGCCGTCGAGCGAATGAACGCGCAACTGCTGGCGCAACAATGGCAGCGCATAGTCCGCCGTAAAGACCCAATCCTCCACCGGCGTCCGCGTGCCAACGCCGTCCAACGCATTCGCTTCGGCCTCTTCACCGGCCGTGCGCAATCGAGATTGCCTGGAGCCGAACTCATCCGCCCCAGCCGCAAAAATCAACTCCGCCGGATGCAGCCGCGCAAGCTCATCGACAGCAAACGCCCACGCTTGCGCGCCGCCAAACTCTGTCGCGCGAAACTCGCCGGTCGAAAGATCGATCAGCGCCACACCCACGCCCCCGCCCGCGCCGGAGCCCGTTGCGGCAACGCTGGCGAGCCACTGGCTATCTCCCGCTCCTAGCGTTACGTCGAGCGCCGTCCCCGGCGTCAGCACCCGCGTCACCTCGCGCCGCACGATGCCTTTCACCGCCTTCGGATCTTCCATCTGTTCGCACAGCGCAATCTTGTAGCCCTTGCGCAGCAGCCTCTGAAGATAGATCGCCGCCGAATGATACGGCACGCCGCACATCGGTTGCTGCTTCGCCTTATCGCGGGCGGTGAGTGTCAGTTGCAGCTCGCGGCTGGCGACGATGGCGTCCTCGTAGAACAGTTCGTAAAAGTCGCCGATGCGGCAGAACATCAGGCAGTCGGGGTGCTCCGCCTTGGCCGCAAAGTATTGCCGCATCACCGGCGTCTGGCTGGATTCGTCCGCCCGCGCCAGCGCCGACTTCATGCGCGCGTCTTCGGTGGCATCGTGCAGAATCGGGATGGCGGCGGGGTCGCTCACTTGCGGAAACTTCAGGATATCGCAGCGGGGACTTGCCCATTGCGGGGCGTTGCCCTTTACACTCAACCAATGCTTTCGATCCCGATGTCCGACGCCCAGTTTGCCGCCGCCGCCGCTCGCCTGCGCGCCGACGGCATTGCCATCAACGGCCCCAGTGGCACTCTCAGCAAGGACGGCATTACCGGCAAGTACGACTACGCCGATGGCAAGCTCACCGTCGAAGTCACCGACCGCCCTTTTTTCGTTCCGCTTGCGCTTATCGAAGGCAAGCTGCGGGCTTACTTTGAGCAGAACGTCGCCGCCGGCAGCGCCCGCTGAGGCCACTCTATGGACCAGGTATGGATCGTTCTCGCCGGAGTGATTGCCTTCACCGAAACCGCGCCGGAAGTGGCGCAGCCGGGCTTCGTCAACGTGGTGTGCGCGGGCAGCGATCGCACGGCGGTCGAGGCGAAGGTGCGAAATTGCCTGACGTCGTACGGCTGGCGAATTTTGCAGATAGAAAGCAGCAGTCCGGTCGATGACGATGCGGCCTACGACGACGAACTCTGGGGCTTGATCGAGGACGTACGGCAGAACAGCGACCTCGTCCTGCTGGCCACGCTGCACAGCTATCGGGTCAACTGAGCGATATACTGAAAGTCCGCCGATTTGCGCGAAAAACGCCCGCGAATTTTACGGCGAAAATGCTTCCATGTCCCTCATCTGGCTCCGAGTCGCGGTCCTTCTCTACGGCATAGCCGCGCTCGCGGTCTTGCCCGCCGCGCTCTATAACCGGCAGCGCTGGCGGCATCTCGCCGTCCCGGTCGCGCTCGCCGGAGCGTTCTTCCACTTCGTCTCCATCACCGAAACGTTCTACGCCGCCCACCGCGCGCGTCCCGTGGACACGCACGAAACCTTATCGTTGCTGGGCCTTCTGTTGGCCGTGGCATTCCTTCTCCTCGCGGCAAAATATCGCACCATGGCCTTCGGCATTTTCCTGCTGCCGGTCACTGTCCTGCTGACGCTGGTGCCCGCGTTCCATGCCGGCCGCGAGACGATCGCCTATCCCTTCGCCGGTCCGGTGTGGATCTTCCTGCACGTCGCGCTGTTGCTGGCGGCCTACGCCGCGCTGCTGATCTCGCTGCTTGCGAGCGTGCTGTACTTCGTCCAGGAACGCCGCCTCAAATCGAAGCACGCCGTGCCCAGCCGCGCTTCGACGATGAAGCTGCCGCCGCTCGAAACCATCGACCAGATTGCATTGAAGTCGCTGCTGTTCGGGCTGCCCTGCATGACCGCCGGCCTGCTGATTGGCTCGGTGGTCGCGCTCGAAACGGTCGGCCCCAGGTTCTTCGCCGACCCCAAAGTGCTGCTCTCGCTGGCCATGTGGGTCGCCTATATGCTGATGATTTTCATTCGCCAGCATTCGGGATTGCGGGGACGTCGAGCGGTATATCTGTCGAGCTTCGCGTTCCTATTCGTGCTCACGGTGTGGGCTGCCAACCAGTTTTCCTCGGTACACAGGTTCAAAGCGCCATGAGCGACGCGGAAAACAAATCCGGCACGCTGCTACTGGTCGGCGTCAACCATACCACCGCGCCGATCGAGGTGCGCGAGCGGCTCGCCATCTCGACCGCGCGCCTTGCCGACGCGACCCGAACCCTCGCGCACCAGCCCGGGATTCGCGAGGCCATGATCCTTTCCACATGCAATCGCGTGGAGTTCCTCATCGACCACGAGACCTCCGCCGATACCGGGCGCGAGGCCGAAAACTCGCTCATCCTTCCGCGTTTTGTACACGAATACTTCGCTGTCGCGCCGTCGTCGCTCCAGCCGCACCTCTACGAATTCCGCGAGCGCGAAGCCATCCGTCATCTCTTCCGCGTCGCCTCGTCGCTTGATTCGATGGTCGTCGGCGAGCCGCAAATTCTCGGCCAGGTCAAACAGTCGTGGACCGTTGCCCGCGAAGTCGGGGCGGTGAAGTCCACGCTCGACCCGCTGTTGCAACGCGCGTTCTCCGTCGCCAAACGGGTCCGTTCGGAGACGCAGATCGGCAGTTCCTCGGTTTCGATTGCATCGGTCGCCGTCGATCTCGCACGCAAGATATTCGGTTCCTTGAGCGGCAAGACAGTCCTCATCGTCGGCGCGGGCAAAATGTCCGACCTTGCCGCCCGCCATCTCATCCAGCAGGGCGCGCGGACGCTGCTGGTCTCCAACCGCACCGAGGAGCGTGCGGAAAAAGTCGCCGCTGCCTTGCGCACACCGGAGATCACCACCGGCGTCATCCCCTTCGCGCAACTCCACGCCGAAGCCCATCGCGCGGACATCATCGTCACCTCGACCGGCGCCGGACATGTCTTTACGCCGCACCACGCACGCAAGATACTGCAACGCCGCCGCAACCGCCCAATGTTCTTTATCGACATCGCCGTTCCCCGCGACGTCGACCCGGCTGTCAACGAGGTGGAAGGCTGCTTCGTCTACGACATCGACGACCTCCAGCAGGTCGCCGCGCAAAACCAGGCCAGCCGCAGCAAGGAAGCGGAAGCGGCCGAGTCCATCGTTAGCCTCGAAGTCGAGCGTTACCAGCAGCGCCGCTCCGCGCGGCCGGCGGTCGAAGCCATCAAGCAACTCCAACTCTCCGCCGAGGCCCTTCGCCGGCAGGAACTCGCCCGCACGGTCGCACGCCTCGCCGCCGAGCCTCTTTCGGAAGCACAGCAAGCTGCGGTCGATGCGCTGACCAAGGCGCTGACCGCGAAACTGCTGCATCCGCAGCTTGCGACCTTGCGGGAGCTGAACTCCGGGACGGAACCCGAAGAGTAGCGCATCGCTCTGCCGTCGATCGGCCTTACGCCGCTTCCATCTTCGGTTTGCGGGACAGCAGAAAGATCATCCCAATCACGATCGCCAGCGTAAACATGCCCGCGATCCCGAGAATCCGGATGACGGAAACGGAATACTTTCCGACCACCGGGTTATAGCTGCAGCAATACAGTATCAGCAGGTCCACGGGGTTGCTGATTTTCTTCGCCGACGCATCGAGCAGCGCCATGCGCAGGTCGCGCGCCGGGTAGTCGATGCCGGAAAGATACTTCGACAGCCTGCCCTCCGGCGTCGCGAACATGATGACACTCGAATGCGCGTACTGGTCCATCTTGCCGTCCGGGCCGGGTACCATGACGTAGTGAAACCCGGTCGCGCCCGTGATCGCCTGGATCGACGCGGGGTTGCCGGTCAGGAAATGCACGGCGTTGGCGGCTTCGGGCTTGCCCAGCGTGTCCAGAAATTCCTGTTTCTGCTTCGCCGCATCCGCCGGCGTGTCCGCGGGATCGATGCTGAAGACCAGCACGTTATAGTCTTTCCCGGGCTCAAGCGTCGTTTGCTTCAGGCCCACTTCGAGGCCGTGGACCACCTGCGGGCACAGCATCGCGCAGTTGTAATAAATCAGCGCCATCACCACCGGCTTGCCGTTGAACCAGCTCTGCAACGCGCCGCTCCGCCCGGTCTCGTCGGTAAACTCCGCCGTCATCGGCAACATCTGCCCGAGCCGCTGCTCCAGCCCCGCCTTGGCGAGATACGCCGGCAATTGCTGGGGTGTCGCTCCGATGGGCTTGTCCGCGGAGTAGCCCTGCGCGAGCGTCGCCGGCGATGCCACTAAAGCCAGAAGCAACCCGGCAAATATTCTCAGCACATCTTTCGCGATTCGACTACGTCCCATGGAACTCCCAGCGGACAGTCGCTGCACTTCCAGCTGGAACCGCCCACTTTCCATGCTACGCCCTTCGTGACGGCAGAAAGTCAAACGAGCGAGCGCAGGCGCGCAACCGCAGCCGGGATGATTTCGAGCGCGCGATCGATCTCCTCCGGCGTCGTGAGCCGCGAGAGCGAGAAGCGCACAGACGCCCGCGCCTCGCTGTGCGAGAGCCCCATCGCAGTGAGCACATGCGACGGTTCGGTCGCGCCGGACTGGCAGGCCGCGCCGAAGCTCGCCGAGATGCCTTTGACATCGAGCGCGATGATCAGAGCTTCGGCATCGACGTCCGCGAAACACAGATTGGTAGTGTTTGCGACGCGCGGCGCCGGACCGGCGTTGACGAATGTCCCGGAGACCGCGGCAAGCAGCCCGGATTCGAGGCGGTCGCGGAGGGCGGCGAGTTGCTGTGCGCCGTTGTTCGAGAGCCATTCACGGGCCAGTTCCGCGGCGCAGCCGAGAGCAACGATCCCCGGCACGTTTTCGGTGCCGGCACGGCGCTGGCGCTCGTGAGGGCCACCGTGGAAGAGTGGAGCGAGTTGCACTCCCTTGCGCACGAACAGGACGCCGGTCCCCTGCGGAGCGTACATCTTGTGTCCGGATATAGACAGCAGGTCGACGTTCTTGAACTCGCTGGAGAGGTCGAGCGGAAGTTTCGCGGCTGCCTGTATGGCATCAGTATGGAAGATCGGGCTGGATGCGTGGGCTTTGGCGATGCGAGCCAGCTTGTCGATCGGTTGGATCGCTCCTGTTTCGTTGTTCGCCAGCATGATCGAGACCAGCCGCGTGTGCTGCCGGAGCGCCGCTTCGAGGGCTGCGGGGTCGATTACGCCGTCACGGGTGGGCGCGAGGTACGTGACTTCGATGCCGCGCTTTTCGAGCGATTCGGCGGCGTAAAGCACGGCGTGGTGCTCGATCGCCGAGGTGATGAGATGGACCGGTTCGCGACGGTCTAAATACGGCTGAAGAACTCCGGCCAGCGCGAGGTTGTCGCTCTCCGTGCCTCCGGAGGTAAAGACGACTTCCTTGGCCTGCGCGTTGAGCAGGGCGGCGAGGGAGGCGCGGGCGTGCTCGACGGCGGAACGAGTGCGCTGGCCGGCGTGGTGCGCGGAGCTGGGGTTGCCGAAGGTTTCCTGCCAGAAGGGACGCATCGCCTCGACGACCTCGGGAAGCAGAGGGGTTGTGGCGTTGGCGTCGAGGTAGATGCGCTGCATGATTTGATTTTATGTGACGGAAGAGACCTGAGTTGGGGGATTGCCTGCGGCGTTCGTCTGGTAGGCTGAAGGCGTTTGTAAACAACTTTTCGAGGTGAGCGTATGCGGTTACGAATGATGGCAGCATGTTGTTTGGTGAGTGCGTGTTCGATGATGACGGCGCGGGCGCAGATGGGTGCCAAGGCACCGGCGGTTGCGCCGGGAACAGCGGTAGAACCGTCCAAAGCGCTGGACGATCTGCTGAAACTCTTCGAGGATGAAGTAGTGGGCGTAGCGAAGGCGATGCCGGCAGATAAGTACAGCTTCGCGCCGGCTGCGGCGACGTTTGCAGCGGGTTCACCGGCCAAGTTCGACACGGTGAGGACCTTCAGCCAGGAGGTGACGCACGTTGCGTTGGCCAACTACTACTTCTACAGCTCGGTAGGCGGCATGAAGCCGGACGTGGACATGGCCGCGCTGCAAAAGATGACCACGGACCCGAACGTTTCAAAAGAAGAGGCGCTGAAAATGTTGACGGGCTCACTGGCGTTTGCGCACAAGGCGATCGCGACGATCACCCCGGCGAATGCATTTCTGGCGATCAAGCCAATAGACGGGCAGAATACGCGCGCGACGCTGGCGGCATTTGGCGTGGCACACGGTTATGACCACTACGGACAGATGGTGGAATACCTGCGGATGAACGGAATTGTGCCGCCGGGAAGCAAGTAAGGACAGTGAATAGGGAATAGGGAATAGAAAGATAGAGGGCCGCGATGATTGCGGCCCTTTTAGTTTGCCGGATGGTGTCGGCGGGGGGCTATAATTTCCGCCATGTTCAACCGTAGACCTATGCTCACTAGCGCGGCAAGCGCTCTTGCTATCGGATTGTTCGGCTTCTTCAGTGTTATGGAGCGGCCTCGCTTCGCTGCTTATCACAACGTAGACATACTTCAATTGCTTGCATCGGGCATGTGCTTTGGAGTTGCACTGACCTCGGTGTTCGTTTTCTTCGGCATCGGCCGTTTTGCTGCGCGAACGAAAGCTGATTAAGTTCGGTCCGCCAGGGGGATGTAGGGGGCGGGGTAGGC
>DASRLB010000055.1:0-7082 GCA_035648695.1 Acidobacteriaceae bacterium
GGTTGCGACGCCGTCAAGTTCCAGAAGCGCACCGTCGATGTGGTCTACACCGCTGCTGAGCTGGCCACTCCGCGCCCCAACCCCTTCGGCGATACCAATGGCGACCTCAAGCGCGGCCTCGAGTTCGGCGTCGACGACTTCGCGGAGATTCAGAGCTTCTGCAAGCAACTCAAAATCGACTGGTTCGCCTCCCCCTGGGACGAGCAGTCCGTCGACCTGATGGAGCAGTTCCACCCCCTGGTCTACAAAGTGGCTTCCGCCTCGCTCACCGACGACCACCTGCTGCGCCACATCCGCAAGACCGGCAAGCCGGTCATCGCCTCCACCGGCATGAGCACCTACGCGGAGATCGACCACGCCGTCGAAGTGCTCGGCAAGGACGACCTTGTCCTGATGCACACCACCTCGACCTACCCCGCGAAGTACGAGCAACTCAACCTCCGCGCCATCCCCACGATGGCCGAGCGCTACGGCGTCCCGGTGGGCTACTCCGGCCACGAGACGGGCATTCCGACGTCGGTCGCCGCGTCCGTTCTCGGCGCCTGCTGCGTCGAGCGCCACATCACGATGGACCGGGCCATGTGGGGCTCCGACCAGGCCGCGTCTTTGGAGCCGAACGGAATTTCCCGCCTCGTCCGCGACATCCGTCTCTGCGAGCAATCCATGGGCGACGGCGTCAAGCGCGTCTACGAAGAGGAAATCCCGGTCATGAAGAAGCTCCGCCGCGTGGGCGCCGCCGTCTAACTGGCTTCATGGCAAAGGCCGCCGCCGCAACCGTGGCGGCCGTTGTTTGCTTGTCATTCCCGCAGGGAATCTGCGTGTTCTGTGGCCGTTGCTCGTTCTTCCTCTTCGCTCAATAGCTCATGGCTCTGCGCTCGTTCCAACCCGAACCGGCACTACACTAAACCCATGCCCTTCGACCCCAGCGCCCTCACCACCCTCCAGGCCATCGCCTTCGACGTCGACGGCGTCCTCACCGACGGCTCTCTCAGTTGGTCGACCTTCGCCGCCGAAGAGATCAAGACCTTCTCCTTCGCCGACATCATGGGCATCTCGCTGCTTCGCCGGCTCGACATCAAGCTCGCCCTCATCTCCGGCGAGCCCTCACCGCTGGTCGACCGCTACGCCAAGAAAATGCACATCCCCTTCGTCGCAAAAGGCACGCGCGATAAGGCTGCCGCCATCCGCGACTTCGCTGCAAAGTTCGACATACCGCTCGCCAACACCTGCTTCTTCGGTGACGACGTCAACGACCTCTCCGCGATGGAAATCGCCGGCTTCTGCGCCTGCCCCGGCGACGCGGCAGCCGAAGTGCTCACCTACGTGTCTCGGCACGGGTTCGTGTCAACGCACCTTGGGGGCCGCGGCGCCGTCCGCGAGTTCGCCGACGCCATCCTCACGGCCCGCGGCCTCAGTGGCCGCGACGTCTTCCAACTCCGTCCCCCGGAGTAGCACTTGCTGCTTCGGCCTGGCCCACGTCGTCAGAAACGGTTTCGCCTCCGACTCCGCTTCGTATCCGTAGCTTCGGAACATCGTCTCCACCTCCCGGCCGGTGGTCTCGCCGTTGGGCTTCGGATGGTTCGTGTCCAGCGCAAAGCGTGTCCCGTGCTTTCGCAACAGGTCTCCAGACGAGGCGATCACTTCCACTTCCGCGCCTTCAATATCGATCTTGCAGAACGCCGGTGGGCCCCACCGCTCGAATGCTTCCGCCAGCGTGATGGCTTCCACCATGGCAATCGAACCCGCAGACTCACGGTGCAGGAGAGACACCAGCGAAGACCCGATCGTTCCTTCGGAGTTGAAAGCCAGTTGACCGGAGGTCCCCGCAATCGCCGCTTGTTCCACGACTACATTGTCGAGGTTGTGGCGCTCGATGTTGCGCTTCAGTATCGCGAAATTCCCCGGGTCCGGCTCGAAGCAAACAACCTTTCCCGTGGGCCCTACCAGTTTGGACAGGTGATACGTCGAAACGCCACAGTGGGCGCCCATATCGAACACCAGATCGCCGGCTTTCGGACGGTACCACCGAAAATATTCCTCGATGGCTTCCTCCTCCTCGGGGAACGAAGCCATTTCGAACTGTAGCCCGGAACTTCGGTAGGTCTGCAACTTTCCCGGCTGTGAGTAATCAAGCACTTCTACGCCGTCCCGCACTTCAGGCACCATGGGCTCAAAATACGTGTCGAACATCCCCGCGATGTCGGCGGCATAGACAAGATGATGCTGCGCCAAAATCATGGCGCGCTTATCTTTCCGCAGCCATATTCCGCCATCCTTCGCCTCAACCCCAACGCCGCAAGCCAGGGTCCGCTTGCAAAAATTGAAGTCCTCCGGCGCCGTCGCGAAATCCACGGTGCTGACGCCATCCACTTCGTTTGCCGGCAGTGCGTGGGCGTAGGCGTCGAAAGACCGCGCAACCTCCGGCGCGAAGAAAGCATGCTTCGCCGCCAGAACAACAGCCCGATTCCCTTTGCGCAGCTCTAAACCCTTTGCAACGCGACGAACCTGCACGCCAAATTCGCTGCATTTCGATTTCGCCCACGCCGCTACGGGCCAGCTCCCTCCCGCCGCGGTAAGTACCTTGGCTCGAAAATGTGCTTTAGTCAACGTCACTCCTCATCATGATTCGCTCCAATACCGATGTCCATTTCAACCGGTCCGGGCCGATCACCCGGTCGCCCCGACTGGCTTCTCAATGAGGTCGAGCCGTCCCGGCGTCACAGGAGGGGCCAATCGGTGGCCCAGCCGCATCATCGGCTTCTCGACAATGTAGTAGCTCAACATCGCAAACCCGAACGCCGCAATATATTTAGCCGGCCGCCCAGATAGCGCGAGCAGTGCAGGACTCGTAATATGCGTCTCCGGCGCCAGGCTTGAGAAGAAGAGGACACGCCAAAGGTAGAGGCTGTATGAGAGTCTGCCGATATAGCGCAACGGCGTCCACTCCAGTAGCCTGGTTGTCACCGATCGGGGATGCAGCATGGTGGCAACCACCCAAAGAGCGAAGAAAAACTGACTGAGAATGCCGATCTCGTCGAGCCATCCGTCAACGGAAAATGCCGCCAATGCGGGGTGACGCAGATGAACGCTCACGCGATGCAGTATGAGGACGGCAATGGTGACGGTAAACGCGGTCCAGGGCTTCCAATAGCGCAACGCCCACTCCCGCACCTTCGGCTGCTGCTGCAAAGCAGTTGCCGCTGTGGCCGCGAGTATAAGAAAGTCGATCTGCCAGTAGGTCCGGCGTCCGGTAAGTTCCGGATTGAAAAATCCATGCGCAGAACCGATCTTCTCGATAACAAAAAACACGACCCATGCCGTCGCCAGCACCGACAGCCGAAATCTACGCACGAAGAGCAGAAAGAGCGACAACAGGACATAGAAATGTTCTTCTACAGCCAGTGTCCAGAAATGTCCCTCAAAAAAAGCAACTGGCGCTACAGCAGGATGCCACACGAAGTTCTCGAACATGAACATCGCCGCCGTCCAGTAGTACCAGCGATCGTGGATGACATGAACGATCATCAGCGCTGCAATCGCCGCCAGGTAAACCATCGCCGCCGGTTGGATGCGGAAGATGCGACGAATGTAAAACTGCCGGATGTCGAAAAACCCTTTGAGCCGTTCCTCTTGAAGAATGCGGGTAGTAATGAGTATGCCGCTGATGGCGAAGAAAAGATTGACGCCGTAGCCTCCCCTGGCCTGGATATTCGCGGTGGAATAACCTGCAATCGTCCACGGCGGATCATGCGCCACCATCACAGCGAGGATCGCCAGCGCCCGCCAGCCATCGAACGATGGAAGATACCCAGTGCTGCGCGGTTTCACTTGCGTTTGCACTAGATTTTCTGCCCCAGCGCGCGAATATGTACCGCCTTTCCCCATCCCACATCCACAGGCGTAGCCTCGATCGCCACGACCTTCAGCCCTGCATTTTCAATCAGCTTCGTCACCGAAGCCATGCAGTACGAATTGATGTGTTCATGTATGCCCACCATCCGTTTTCCCAGCTTCAACTTTGGCCGTTCCTGCTCGGAAATCTCCTGCGGAGTTTCCACGTACATATAGCCGCCCGGAGCCACCTTCGTCGCCACGTACGTTACCAGCCCCAGCGGCTCCACGACATGCTCGATCACGTGCGCCAACTGCACCAGCGAATACGTCCCAAGTTCAGCCTCGGAATGAATGCGCGTGACGCCCTGAATCGGCTGCACATTTGAAATCTCAAAAACAAATTTCTTCGCATCGACGCGCGGCATGAACTTCCCATCCGACCCGCCGAAGTCCAGAATCGTAAAGTCTTCGCCAATCGGGACATTCTTCTTAATGAAATTCGTCGCTGCGGTCACGCGTGTTTCCAACTCTTTAGCCCCATGTCCCACTTCGGGCGCCATCCCTGCATACCAAGGCTCAAATTCGATCCGTTCCCGGTTATAGGAATCCTCGCGATAGTCCAGATACAGCCGGTTGATCGCATCTTCGTGAAAAGGCAGTTTCGTCTGCACAAATGAGCAACTTTCGCACAGTTGTATCTCCACCAGCGCGGTCGGCGAGTTCACGCGATCCAGCATCGCCTGAGGAATTGCAGCCAGCCGCCTCACCATCTGTTTCAACGGACTGACCGACCGCACCTTGCCCAGCCGCACGCCAAACACCCGCTTCAAAAAGAACGGCGCCACCTGGCCGATAAAGCCCAACTCGACGAGACACTTCGTCTCCCCACAGTTTCTGCATCGTACTGTTACGTTACTGTCAGACATCTATGCGTCCTCTGCTGCTGCGGCGGTCCATGCTATCGCTTCTGTTAAATCTCATTGAGTCGCTGCATCCCATTCTATCCAGGATACCTATCCTGCATGTGCCTGCACCGCGGTGTCGCCCCGGGCACATCTCGCCCCCCACCCACCGGATCTCCGTTGCCGCATTTACGATAGAAGAGCCTATGAAACTGGCCCGCCACATCCCGACCCGTGTCGCCGGCCCTGGCACCAGGGCGGTATGACCGAAGCCATTGTGCGAAAACCCTCCCGCGCGATCAACCGCCTCCGCAGTCACTTTCCCGGCGGGCAGTTCCTGCGCTATGTCTGCGTCGGCGCGTTCAATACTCTCTTCGGATACTGCGCCTTCGCGCTCGCCCTCTATTTTCTCAACCTCGCGTTGCCGCAGCGCTTCCTCTACCTCACCGTCATCCTCGCTTCCGTCCTTACGACTCCGCTGAACATCACGATCGCATACTTCGGCTACAAGTTCTTCGTCTTCCGCACGCACGGCAACTATCTCCGCGAGTGGCTGAAGTGCTTCGCGGTCTACGGCAGCGCGATGGTTCCGGGGCTGGTGGCCCTCTCCGCGCTGACGCGTCTGCTGCAGAGCGTCTTCCACCGCCACTCGGCATCGCTGCACGCTGCCCTCGCCGCGACGGAAACCCACTTCCACGGGCACGTCCTCGCCCTGCTGCAACACATCGCAACCGGCAAATCGATGGCAGGATACGTGGCCGGTGGCGCGGTCATCGGCTTCTCGACGATCTACAGTTTCATCGGCCATAAGAAGATCACGTTTCACGAACCCCCCAAGGGCTCCCCCAACGGTGCATAGAGGGATCCCACCATCGGCCTCCCGCACGCCCCGCGCGTTGCGTAAGATAAGGCACACACGAGGCGCCCTTTGAAGACCATCAGCATCAACACGCACGCCTACAACGAGGAAGACAACATCGAGGCGATGTACCTGCGCGTCCGCGAGATTATGCAGGCCTACCCTCAATACGCCTATGAGCACATCTTCATCGACAACCACTCGACCGATGCGACGGCCGCCATCCTGACTCGCATCGCCGCTGCGGACCGGCACGTCAAGGTGATCGTCAACGCGCGCAACTTCGGCCACATCCGCTCGCCGATGCATGCGCTGCTGCAGGCCCGGGGCGACGCCGTCATCGGCATTGCCTCGGACTTCCAGGAGCCGCCCGACCTGATTCCGCAGATGATTGAAGCGTGGGAAGCCGGTTGCGCGATGGTGCTGTGCGTCAAGCGCTCCTCCGGCGAGAACGGCCTCGTCTATTGGATACGCAAGCAGTATTACAAGACGGTCGAGCGGCTCAGTTCCGTCGAAACCATCCAGAATTACACCGGATTTGGGCTGTACACCCGCGAAGTCGTCGACCTGGTGCGCAGCTTCAACGATCCCTACCCCTACTTCCGGGGCATCATCGCCGAAATTTCGCTGCCCAACAAGCGCATTTATTTCGACCAGCCGGCGCGCAAACGCGGCATTACCAAGAATAACTTCTACACGCTCTACGACATAGCTATGCTGGGGCTGATCAGCACGTCGAAAGTCCCGCTGCGGCTGGCCGTTTTCGCCGGCTTCTGCGGCGCGTTCCTGTCGTTCCTGATCGCCCTGGTCTATCTGGTGCTCAAACTTCTTTTCTGGCGGACGTTTTCGGTCGGGGTGGCCCCCATGCTGATCGGCATTTTCTTCCTGATGTCGATCCAGATGGTGTTCATGGGCCTGATTGGGGAGTATGTGGGGGCAATTTATACCAAGGTCCAGCAGCGTCCCTACGCGGTGGAGCAGCAGCGCATCAACTTTGAGTACCCTCCCGGGCCGCCGGACGCCCTTTAGCCGCTATCGGTGCGAATACCGCCACTCTAACGGAGGCTGTAGGCCCAGAAGGGGACAACCGAGGCCGGTATCCGGGACGTTGAGCCGCGCCGGACCGGCCCAGAGGCAGGAAAATTCAGAAATTTATGCCGTCGGCGGAGATTGAAACAACCACCCAGCCATCAACTGCGTCTCAGTTTTCGAGCCCCGAACGCACTAAGTAGGCAGAACAAACTTTCAGCACGGAATTCAGAAGACGGAAACGTATACTGGCAAATATGAGTAGCAGCCCAAACCAGACGAGCAGCAACGGACGACCTACGGGCGTTCCACAGCGTAACGACCGGTACATTTTTGGCACGCTGGACAGTTTTGGCAAGAACCGCGACAAGCTGGACGAAGTAAGTTGGGGCGAGGAGCAGCCGGAAGGCGTGGTGCTGGCTTCTCTGGACGCGGCGATCAATTGGGTCCGCAAGAAC
>DASRLB010000056.1:0-9528 GCA_035648695.1 Acidobacteriaceae bacterium
GAGCCGAAGTGGGTTTATGGATATCCGCCGCCATCGGGCTACCGGCGGTACTAGAATCTCTAGCGAGGAACTTTTGCGATGGGATTGAGCGACCAGCCGTTTGACGTGATGTGCCCCGACTGTGGCGGAATGTTGAAGGTGGACCCGGTGACGCGGTCGGTGATTGCGCATACGCCGGCTCCGCGCAAGAAGACGTTTGGCGACTTTGGCGAGGCGGCGCGGGCGCTGAAAGATGCGGACGCGCGGCGGGACTCTTTGTTTGCGCAGTCGGTTGAGGCGGAGAAGAACAAGGATGACGTGATGGCGAAGAAGTTTGCCGAAGCGGTGAAGAAGGCCAAGCAGTCTCCGCTGGGCGAGAGGCCGATGCGCGACTTCGATCTGGATTAGGATTGCGAGCGAGGTGAGTTGATGGACGAGACACCGAAGAAGCCCGATGAGGGCGAGTCGACACTATCGAGTGCGGCGCCGCCGGCGTGGGAGAATGTCGCGTCACCGATATATCAGGCGCCGCCGGAGTTGATCCCTCCGGGTCGTGGCTATCCTCCGGCGCAAGGCTATGCGCCGCCGGGTCAGGGGTACGCGCCGCCACAAGGTGCTTATCCGCCTCCGGCACAGCCTGGTTATTTGCCGCCCCCACCTTCACCGCCTGCTGCGGCGGCGGGTCAGGACGGGTATCAACAGGTGTATGGCGGCGGAGCGGCACCGGGTGCCCCGCCAAGTGGGGCGTATGGGGCGCCAGTGTATGGGTCGCAGCCTCCGCAGTATCCGCCTCCGCAAGGGTATGGTGGCGGGCAGCCGCCGTATGGACAGCCGGGGTATCCGCCGCAGAATAGTTATGGGCAGGTGCCGGCGGCGGAGATGCTGGCTGCGGCAATGCTTCTGCCGCGATGGCGGCGGCGGAGGCGGCATTTCATTATTTGGCCGGTGCTGTTCATGGTGTTCATCGTTTTGTTTTTTATGCATGGATGCGTGAGGATTTTGCGGGGGTATTGAGTCGTGGCGCATCGTCTCCATAGGTGGATTGCACCGGTTACGCTTTGTGTGGCGTTGGTGCTCACCGGCTGCACGCGTATTACGCATGAGAAGAAGGACGGCGAGGCGCTCGTGACCGACATGCACAGCGCCATGAGTCGCGGGGACTGGAAGGGCATCTACGCCGCCGCCGATCCGGAGCTGCGGGCGGGGACGCCGGAGGATAAGTTTGGTGCGCTATTTATAGCGATTGCGAAGAACCTGGGGAATCCTGTGAGCTTCACCGCAACGACATGGAACCTGGACAGGGCGTCCGATGGGACTTTTCTCAAGTCGACCTGCGAGACGAAGTTTTCCAGCAATGCGTCGGGGACGGAGACGTTCGAGTGGCGGAGGGTGGATGGAAAATATCTGCTGTTCAGCTACCACATACAGTCGGATGAGCTGATTACGAGGTAGGTTCTGGCGCGGTCACAGAGTTGGACGGAAGCCCGTTTTGGTGGCATGGAGTGGGACTCATCATGCCACCTAAAGCGGCGGTATATGATGTCCGATGTATTCGGCTCAACGACGATTCGAATGACTATCGAAAGCTTGTGTCCGTCATGGGTAAACTCTCCTGTCCAAGTATAGGCCTTTCCGCCACGGGCTTCAATAGCAACGGCTAAGGTGCCGATTCCATGAGGGTCTTAAATTGAGGGTCGTCACGGAGGGATTTCAGATCAGAATCTGTTTCGGCTTCGATTTTCAGCGTCGATTCAATCTTAATGGCGGCTTCGAGAAACGGCAGAATTTCAGATGGCGACTTTCCCAGCAAAGCCATATAACAGGCCATGTTGTACAACGGAGCTGCGTGTCCGGGAAGCAGGCGAACCGCTTCCGTCACGCAACGCAGGGCTTCGTTGAGCAGCGCTTGATTTGGCGCGGTCGCATCTGGCAGTGCGAGGCGCTTCAAGATTCTCGCTTTTTCGAACCATGATCTTCCGTTGTGAGGATTGAGAGCCAAGGAACTTTCTATATCCTGAAGTCCCGCTTCGAGAGATGCTTTTGGATCGGGAGCTGCAAGCCCGGGTTTGGCTACAGCTTTTGGTGCGGCACTCCCGGTGTCCGAGGCAGACGATTGGTCTCTGGCCTTCTCAAGGGCCGCCCGCATCTGGTCGGCAGCATTTTCTCTTTTATCGCTAGCGGCCAAATCAAATTTGGTCGCACGAGCTTCCCTGCGTAGACGCTCGATGGCAGGCTGCATGGAGAGACGCGTCCAGATGTAACCGATCAGAAAACCGACTGTAGAGAGAAAAAGTAGAAGTCCCAAGCAAAACGTCCGGCTGCTTTCAAAGTACGCATCGGAGCCTGTGGGCCGCAGTCCCGGTGTCAAAGCGCCCGCGAGAAGCCAGATAGCATGTGGGATTTTGCTCAGTTCAACCAGGCCGACGCCTACGATGATCTTAGTCAGCCAATCCGAGATGTCGGCGAGATTGGAGTTGTCCTCGACGGAATTCGGATCGCTGCTGGACTCGGTCAAGCGTTTGGCGGCGCGGGGGTAACAAAAGACGAATCCCAGGAGGAAGCCCAACAGAAGTGCTGCGCCACCAATAACAATGCCGACTGCGGCGATCCTCGCGATCTGCCAGGTCCCATAAAATTGAAGAGAATAGAGAATGACCAGGACGAAACCAAAGCCGGCCGCGCCTTGCAGCTTCGGGAGCATGTTGTGTTCGTCGCGCAGGTCGCTCTTGTCTTTGGAGGCGCCGGGCAGCTCGGGAGTTTCAGCGACGGGCATTCTTATTCTCCTTCCGGTGGATTCAGTAGACTCTATCTTATGCCGCCGATTTTGAATGCCCAAGGCGTGTCGAAACGCTTTGGTGCGACACCGTTGTTTCAAGACATTGCATTTCCTGTTTCCGATGGGGACCGTATCGGCCTGATTGGGCCGAATGGTGCTGGGAAGTCCACGCTGCTGGCTGTGCTGGCGGGTGAGATGGAGCCCGATGCGGGTGAGGTGGTCACGCGTAAACGTGCGCGTGTGGGGTACGTGAAGCAGCTGTCGGAGTTTGCGCCTGGTGAGACTGCGCGCGAAGTGCTGGCGCGGGCGCTGGCGGTCGCGAATGTCGCCGACGGCGAGCGCGAGCAGAAGCTGCGGGAGACGCTGGGGCGCGCTGGGTTCGAGGACATGGACGTAGTCGCGAACACGCTGAGCGGCGGCTGGCGGAAGCGGCTGGCGATTGCGGAGGCGGTGGTTGCGGCGCCCGATGTGCTGCTGCTGGATGAGCCGACGAACCATCTCGACCTTGAAGGTATTGAGTGGCTGGAGGCGATGCTGCGGTCTGCTCCGTATGCGTGTGTTGTGGTAACGCACGACCGGTATTTTTTGGAAAATGTGGCGAGCGAAGTGGTCGAACTGAACCGCGTGTATGCGGAGGGTTTGCTGCGAGTGCGGGGGACGTACTCGAAGTTTCTGGAGGGTCGCGAGAACTATATGGAGGCGCAGCAGAAGATGCAGGAGGGGCTGCGCAACCGCGTCAACATTGAGATTGAGTGGCTGCGGCGCGGGCCGAAAGCACGGGCGACCAAGGCCAAGGCGCGGATCGATAATGCGCATGGGTTGATTGCGAAGCTCGCGGATGTGGACTCGCGCACGCGGACGGCGTCGGCGGGCATTGAGTTTGCGGGGACCGAGCGGCAGACGAAACGGCTGATCGAGATGGAGCACGTCGGCGTGGTGCTGGGTGGACGCGAGATCGTGCGCAATGTGAATTTTGTGGTGGCGAATGGCGTGCGGGTGGGGCTGGTCGGCGCGAATGGCAGTGGCAAAACGACGCTGTTGCGCGTGATGACCGGCGAGCTTGCACCGACGACGGGCAAGGTGAAAAGCGCGCAGGGACTACGGATCGTTTACTTCTCGCAGATGCGCGAGCTGGATGAATCGTTGACGCTGCGGCGGGCGCTGGCGCCGGATTCGGATGCGGTGGTGTATCAGGACCGCGTGGTGCATGTGGCGAGTTATGCGGCGAAGTTTTTGTTCTCGGGCGACCAGTTGAATCAGCCGGTGTCGCGGTTGAGCGGCGGCGAGCGGGCGCGGGTGCTGATCGCGCGCATCATGCTGCAGCCGGCGGATGTGTTGATGCTCGACGAGCCGACGAACGACCTGGACATTCCGACGCTGGAGATTCTGGAGGAGTCGCTGCTGGAGTTCAAGGGCGCGCTGGTGCTGGTGACGCACGATCGCTATATGCTCGATCGGGTTTCCAATGTCGTGCTGGGGTTAGACGGGCGAGGGAATGCGGCGAAGTTTGCCGATTATGCGCAGTGGGAAGAGTGGAAGGACGAGGGTTCGGTCCAGGCTGAAAAACCGAGTGGGTTGCCGGCTTCGACGCAACCGGCGAAGGGCGCGGCGAAGAAGAAGCTGTCGTACCTGGAGCAGCGGGAGTTCGATGCGATCGAGGCGCGCGTGGAGGCCGCCGATGCGCGGATGGAAGCGGCGCATGACCGGCTGGCCGATCCTAAGGTTGCGACCAATGCGGGGCTGCTGACCGAGGCGCTGGCGGAGATGGAGGCGGCGCAGGCGGAGCACGATGCGGTGTACGCGCGGTGGGCGGAGTTGACGGAGAAGGCTGGGTAGATGGGGTTGCGCGGTGCGGAGGGAGCGCGGTTCACTTCGCGAATGCCCACCACTACGTTGCGCCATGGATTCCGTGGCGAAAACATCGCGTTCACTGCGCTCTTGGTTAGCGTCTTCTTCCGATGGAACATGACTTTGCGGTGAATGGAACACGGCCCAAACAAAGCGCAATATGGGCCTCCTATGCTGCTAGAGCTGCCCGTATATCCTGCAACGTCACGACCAGAATCAACGGCTCATGCGGGCATTCCGTGAAGCCCAGCGCGAGGTAGAATTTGCGGGCACTCTCTGACAATGCATGGACCACGATGCCACGAATACCGATCGCGCCGGCCGCTTGAGAGACGCGCATCGCAGCGTCACGAAACAGCGCCCTGCCGATTCCTTTGCCTTGCCAGGAGCTGTCGATTGCCAAGCGACCGAGCAAGACCACGGGAATTGGGTCGGGCATGTTGCGTTTGAACTTCCCAGGAACGGTAGCCACAGTCACGGCCCCGGAGGCCAGTGCGTAATAGCCCACCACCCGCTTGCCGTCACACACAACGAACGTACGACTGGCGCCGCTGACCTGGTTTGCGGGCGCTCGTTTTTTCAGCCAATCGTCAAGCGAGGGCTCTCCCGAAGCGAAGAGGGACACATCATGGAATGATGCCAGCGGTTCCGGCGCGGAGAGGGCCATTCTTAACCCCAGACCGGCTTCGTCTGCATTGTTTTGCGAAGCTGTTTGTTCGGTTTGGGCGGCGCGTCCAGAAGGGTGACAAAGGCGGCGTGCGACTTGCTCCCCAACGATAGGACCGTCTGTTCCAGGAGCGTGTTCTGCGCAGCGGCGCGCGCAGATTCGAGTACAAAATCCGTCCTGTTTTTGCCCGCCAGTTCTGCCGCGCAATCGATCAACATGCGTACTTCCGGGCGAATGCGCATATTGAGCGCTTCGCGAGTATCTCCACGCCTGGAGGACCGAGCTCCAGACCGCAGGGGCTTTGAACGAGTTACCGTCGTAGGCATAGGGCGCCTCCAAAACATCATTCTAGCGTGTTGTAAAGACTTTGTCATTACAAACCCCGCACAACATCGGAACTTATCAAAGATCAATGCAGTTGTTTTCATTCGCCGCATCAAGGCTTATTGTTCCTTGTGCCGTCTCTCATCGATTGCCCTGTAGCGATCGCGGATAATTTCAACCGAACTCCCACTTCCGGTGTGCCCCGTTCATCGTGGCTTCATGCGCTGAGAGGGACCACACAATCTCAGTGACCTGCGCCCCCGAACGGGTTAGAATCAAAGTCAGTCACAAATTCGTCCAATAACCTGATGCAACTGCGCACCCGCCATCTGTTCTGCATGATCCTCCTCCTCTCCGCGTTACGCGCGGCCGACGGAGCGATGCTGCCATCCGGCCAGAACGGTTTCGACGCGCACTACCTCAGCGCCCTCTTTTCCCAGAATGCCCCCGGCGTAAAAGCCACACTCAACGACCATCGCATCAACCTCGGCTCTGGCGGCGGATACTTTATCCCCACCAGCAAGCCGGCCGACACCTGCACTCTCGGCCTCCCGGTCGCCTCCCTCGCGACCTACCGCACCGCCTGGACCATGCGTCCACCGGCCGCGCATTCCGCCGCTCTCCACGCCGCGACCAGCTTCGCAAGCTAGCCTCTCCGCCCACGCTGTGCCGGCTTTCCGGCTATACGTTTCGCGTAAAATAGAGAGGTTGCGATCTCTGCGCCCGTCCCCCGGCCGCCAACGCAAGAAGGAAATCCCCCTTGTTCAACAAAGCCTTTGCCAAAGTTTTCGGCACCGCCAACGACCGTGCGGTCAAACGCATGCTCCCCCGGGTCGCCGCGATCGGCAGCCACGAAGATACCCTCGCGGCCCTCACCGACGACCAGCTCCGCGACAAAACCGCCGAGTTCAAGGCCCGCATCGAGGCCGCCCGCCAGGCCGTTCCAACGAAGGACGGCGTCGCCGACCCCGACGAAATCTACGCCGCCGAGAAAGCCGCCCTCGACGAAGTCCTCCCCGAAGCCTTTGGCGTCGTCCGCGAAGCCGGCAAGCGCACCGTCGGCATGCGCCACTTCGACGTCCAGATGCTCGGCGGCATGGCCCTCCACGCCGGCAAGATCGCCGAGATGAAGACCGGCGAAGGCAAGACCCTGGTCGCCACGCTGCCCTGCTACCTCAACGCGCTCGCGGGCCGTGGCGTTCACGTCGTCACGGTCAACGACTATCTCGCCAAGCGCGACGCCGAATGGATGGGCAAGATTTACGGCTTCCTCGGCCTCACCGTCGGCGTCATCGTCCACGACCTCTCCGACCAGCAGCGCCGCGACGCCTACGGCTCCGACATCACCTACGGGACCAACAATGAGTTCGGCTTCGACTATCTCCGCGACAACATGAAGTTCGACCTCAAGGACATGGTGCAGCGCGGCCACTACTTCTGCATCGTCGACGAAGTCGACTCCATCCTTATCGACGAAGCGCGCACGCCGCTCATCATCTCCGGCCCCACCGACCAGACCACCGACAAGTACGCTGTCGCCAACGAGATCATTCCCAAACTCGAGCTCGGCGAGTTTACCGAGACCGTCGACACCAAAACCTACACCGGCGACTACGTCATCGACGAAAAGTCCCGCTCCATCACCGTCACCGACGACGGCTGGGTCAAGGTCGAAGCGCTGCTCGGCATCGGCAACATCGCCGACCCCGAAAACTGGGCCATGAAGCACCACATCGAAACCGCCGTCAAGGCCCACACCCTCTACAAGCGCGACGTCGAGTACGTCGTCAAAGAGGGCGAGGTCATCATCGTCGACGAGTTCACCGGCCGCCTGATGCCGGGCCGCCGCTGGTCCGATGGGCTACATCAGGCTGTGGAAGCAAAGGAGGGGGTAGACATCCGCAAGGAAGACCAGACCCTCGCCACCATCACCTTCCAGAACTACTTTCGCATGTACAAAAAGCTTGCCGGCATGACGGGGACCGCCGAGACCGAAGCCGCCGAGTTCAACAGCATCTACAAGCTCGATATCCTCGTCACCCCCACCAACCGCGTCATGAAGCGCATCGAAAACTCCGACGTCATCTATCGCACCTCGAAGGAGAAATACTTCGCCGTCGCCGACGAAATCGCCCGCCTGCACGCCGAAAAGCAGCCCGTCCTGGTCGGCACCACATCCATCGAAAAGTCCGAGCTGCTCTCCGACATCCTCAAGCGCAAGGGCGTTCGCCACGTCGTCCTGAACGCAAAATTCCACGAGAAGGAAGCCGAAATCGTCGCCCAGGCCGGCCGTCTCGGCATGGTCACGATCGCCACCAACATGGCCGGCCGCGGTACGGATATTCTGTTGGGCGGCAACTCCGAGTTCATGGCCCGCCAGGACCTGGTCAAGCGTTCCATCGCCCGCGCCGTCTCCGCCGCCGAGGGCGCAATTTCTCCGGTCGCGCCTCCGGGCATGGTCCGCTTCTACTACCAGTCCCAGGAGTTCGAAGTCACGCAGGAGCAGTGGGACGAGGCTGTCGCCTCCCACGAGTCGGCCGCAAAGATCGAGCACGACGCCGTCATCGAAGCCGGCGGCCTGCACATCCTCGGAACCGAACGCCACGAGTCCCGCCGCGTCGACAACCAGCTTCGTGGCCGCGCCGGACGCCAGGGCGACCCCGGCTCCTCGCGCTTCTATCTCTCCCTCGAAGACGACCTCATGCGCATCTTCGCCGGCGAGCGCATGAAGTCGCTGCTGCTCACGCTGGGCATGGAAGAAGGCGTGCCCATCGAGGGGCGCATGATCTCCAGCCGCATCGAGGGCGCACAGAAGGCCGTCGAAACCCAGAACTTCGAGTCCCGCAAACACGTCCTCGAGTACGACGACGTCATGAACAAGCAGCGCGAAGCCGTCTACGGCCTGCGCAAGCAACTGATGGAAGGCGTAGACCAGAAGCAGCTCATCACCGAGGACTACACCGCCACCATCCTCTCCAACATCCTCGACGAAAACGCCCCCGAAAAGGCGCTCGTCGATAACTGGAAGATGGAGCAGCTTTTCACCCAGGTCTACGACATCTTCGGAGCGAAGTTCAACGACGAGATCGACGTCCACCAGCTCAATCGCCACGAACTCGGCGAAACCCTCTTCGAGAAGCTCCGCGAGCGCTACGACCTGAAAGAAAAAATCCTCGGCGAACCCAACATGCGCTACCACGAGCGCGTCGTTATGCTCTCGGTCCTCGACGGCCTCTGGAAAGACCACCTGCTCGAAATGGACCACCTCAAAGAAGGCATCGGCCTGCGCGGCTACGCGCAGCAGGACCCGCTCGTCGCCTACAAAAAAGAGTCCTTCGACATGTTCGAGTCGATGATGATGCGCTTCCAGGAAGACACCTCGCGGCATCTCTTCCGCATGCAGATCCTCGCCCCCGACGGCACGCCCATCGAGACCCAGGAGCAACTCACGCGCCTGCAATCCGCTCCGCCGCCAACCTCGCGCGTCATCGAAGGCAACGCTCCGCCGGTCATCCCGACGCGCCCTCCGCAAACTACCATCGACGCGCTCGAAAAAGAGTTCGCCCGCAAGAAGCAGCGCGAGCTGGAAGCTGCAAAAATGGCCGGCGGTTCCGCCGCCGCCAGCACTCCAGCCCCCCGCAACGCCGGCGCGAAAATCGGCCGCAACGACGAGTGCTTCTGCGGCTCCGGCAAAAAATATAAAAAGTGCCACGGCGTAAACGCGTAGCCAACAACACCACTCCTGACTGGAGACTGGATACTCGAAACCGGCGCCCGGCAATGCCTCAGATCCATCGGAAATTCCAATCCTCGTACCTCGAAGTTGGTAGCTCGCAGCTGGAATCCAACCCGCTCTACCGCACCTGCGTATTCATCAAATCCAGCGCGGCCCCCTGCACCGCGCCCTTCCCACCCTCCGGCAAATAAAACGGCC
>DASRLB010000057.1:0-11531 GCA_035648695.1 Acidobacteriaceae bacterium
CGACGCCACCGACGCCGACATCATCGTCGTCAACACCTGCAGCTTCATCGATTCCGCGAAGCAGGAATCCGTCAACACCATCCTCGAAATGGCGAAGCACAAGATCGCCGCCGGCGGACGCGCCCGCAAGCTCATCGTCGCCGGCTGCCTGGTCGAGCGCTACCGCGACGACATCATCGCCAACATCCCCGAGGTCGACGCCGTGGTCGGCACCGGCGAACTCGACGCGATCCTCGCCGCCGCCGGCCTGACACCAACGGGCCACACTGCCAATTCGCCGTTCACAATTCTTACTGCCGACCAGATTTCGCGTGCGTCGTCGGCGGTGCAGCAACATTCCCGCCCCGAATCGAACGGCGCCCAACTTCGGAACGAAGCGCTTTTGGGAGTAGAAGCGGGCTTTAGCCCGCTGTCCGAACCCGCCACAGACTTGGGCTTCAGCCCTGGCCCTGTCGCGGTGCTTTCTGGACCCTGGGCCCCGAACCCTGAACCCTCCTCGCGACCCGAAGGCGACGCACGCGAATCCTCCGGCCGCTTCTCCCGCGCCGAGTGGCATGGCGCTGCCGCGGCTCTCCCCACCTACCTCGCCGACGAGTACACTCCGCGCATCCTCTCGACACCGCGCGCGAGCGCCTACATCAAGATCGCCGAAGGCTGCGATCACCCGTGCACCTTCTGCATCATCCCGCAACTCCGCGGCAAGTTCCGCTCGCGGCGCATCGGCTCGATCATGGCGGAGGCGCAGAACCTGATCGCGCAGGGCGTCCGCGAAATCACCCTCATCGGGCAGGACACGACCTGCTACGGCGAAGACCTCGGCCTCACGGACGGCCTGGCGCAACTGCTCGAAGCGCTCGCGGGGCTCGAAGGAATGCGCTGGCTCCGCTTCCTCTACACGTACCCCAATAAGGTGACGACGCGCCTGCTTGAGACGATGGCGAAGCACAACAACATCGCCAAGTATCTCGACGTGCCGCTGCAACACGCCAGCGCGCCGCTGCTCAAGAGCATGAAGCGCGGCGGCAATGCGGAAATCTTTCTCAAGCTGATCGATAAGGCGAGACAGATTGTGCCGGGCATCGCCATTCGCTCGACCTTCATCGTCGGCTTCCCGGGCGAGACGCAAGACGACTTCGACATCCTCTGCGACTTCGTGCAGGCTGCCGAAATCGACTGGCTCGGCGTCTTCAGCTACTCCGACGAAGAGGGCGCGGCGGCGTTCAACATGCCCGCGGAGGGCAAAGTCCCCAAGCGCACCATCGAGGCGCGCCGCCGCAAGTTGATGAAGCTCCAGCAAAAAATCAGCACCCGCAAAAAGGCCGAGTGGGTTGGCCGCGAAGTCGACCTGCTGGTCGAAGGCGAGTCGGAAGAGACCGAGCTGCTTTGGGAGGGCCGCACCATCCTCCACGCGCCTGAGATCGACGGCAAGGTCTTCATCAACGACTTCGAACCCCACGAAACTCTCGTTCCCGGCACCTTTTACCGCGCCGAAATCACCGAGTCCCACGACTACGACCTCGTTGCCCGTATTATCGAGTAGCTCAATAGTGGAGGAAGAATCGTGGCGTTCGAGCAAGCTATCTGGCGAATCGACGAGGGACTTACACGGCTCACTTCCGCAAGCATGGCGAAAGAAGTTGACCTCGAGCGATACATTGCCGCAGACGTCAGCATTCTCAATGCCAACTGGTTAATCATCGGGAGGCAGGTTCCCTCTGATGTAGGACCGATCGATCTTCTCGCGATCGATCGCAGTGGGGCTCTTATTGTTATCGAGCTAAAGCGGCAGCAGACAACAAGGGATATCACCGCACAAGCTCTTGATTATGCGTCTTGGGTAGACGACCTAACTTCAGATGAGATCGCAGGAATATACAAACGTTACTGCGACAGGTGGAGACCAGAAGCCAGCCGCACCACACTTGATCAAGCGTTTAGTCAACGGTTCGGTGCGGAATTACCGATCGAAGAACTTAACTCATCACATCAGATTGTTCTCGTTGCTTCCGAACTAGATCCACGCACGGAGCGGATCGTTCGCTATCTTGCGAAGCGTGGTGTCGAGATGAACATCTTGTTCTTTCAGGTTTTTGCTGAAGGAGATCGCAGATACTTGAGCCGCGTTTGGATGCTGGATGCAGTCGAGATCGAAGATCAAGTTTCGAGAGCGCGCGTCGAGCAAATAGGGGAGTGGAACGGTGAATTTTATGCTTCGTTTGGAGTTTGGGATCCCACCCATCGTGACTGGGAGGAAGCTCGCCGCTATGGTTTTATCTCCGCTGGTGGTGGTCGATGGTATTCCAACACTCTCCAATTGCTAACTCCGAGAGGACGAGTCTGGGTCAAGGCTCCTGGCAAGGGCTATGTAGGTGTTGCCGAAGTAATTGGGTCCCCGCAAAAGGCAAGCGAATTTGTTATTCATGAATCGGACGGACGAGAATTACCTTTCGTCAATGTCTCAAGCACGGCATCATATCTGCGTCAGTTCCTTGATGATGATGACAAGACAGAATATTTTGTACCGGTACGTTGGATAAAGACGTTATCCCTCGACAAAGGTATTAACGAGGTTGGACTGTTTGGAAATCAGAACTCTGTGTGTAAACCAACTACGCCAAAATGGGCTCACACCGTGGAGCGGTTGAAGCAGCTTTTTCAGGTAGATTGATAGACAGAAGATATCCTTGAAGCGCA
The DNA here is from genome assembly GCA_035648695.1 of Acidobacteriaceae bacterium. Taxonomy (GTDB): domain Bacteria; phylum Acidobacteriota; class Terriglobia; order Terriglobales; family Acidobacteriaceae; genus Granulicella. The sequence goes on from DASRLB010000057.1 coordinate 2,695, forward strand.
AAAGAACGATTTTCATATGTTAACCCCCACCCTCCACGGCCATCGCGAGTTCAAACTCGCCGGAATCCGCCGCTGGCACGACTTCGCCACGGCCTTCCAAACCATCCCGCCGCAGTGGAACGAGTTCAACGCCCTCTCGCTCCCTCTGCGCGCGGAAACCCAGGTCACCTACGGCGCCACCTGCCAGATGGACATGCCCAACCAGCGCTTCGAATACCTCGCCGGCTACGAGGTGGAAGACTTCTCCGCCCTCCCCGCCGGCATCGGCCGCATGATCGTCCCCCGCGCGCACTACGCCGTCTTCCCGATGGACACCGTCGCCGACATCCGACCCTTCTGGCAGCAGGTCTTTCAAAGCTGGCTGCCCACCTCCGGCTACAAAGCCGCCCATACCCCCGACTTCGAGCGTTACGACGAGCGCTTCGACCCCGTCACCCGCGGCCCACTCGAAATCTGGTTCCCCATCGAATCCCCAACCGGCGTCATCTAATCCCTGTCATGACCAAAGCTCTCCACTGCCCCATCTGCAAAAAGCTCGTCGCGATCGACTCCGACAACGTCCCTTTCTGCTCCGACCGTTGCCGCGTTATCGACCTCGGCAAGTGGGCCTCGGGCGACTACAAAATCAGCTCCCCCATCCTCGACCCCGACCTGCTCGAAGACCTCGAACACAAGCAGCAGCAAGAGCACCCAGTCGACGAAATCAAATTTTGGAAAAACTAAACTGGCGACTCGTAGCTGGAAACTCGCAGCTGAAATTCGACCCCTCGCCAGCACCGGCTAAAATCTCCACAGTGACGCAACCACGCAAAACAAAATGGGCCTGGACCCTCGCCACCTTCTTCGGCGCGGGGCTCCTCAAGCCCGGCCCCGGAACGTACGGCTCCATCGCCGCCCTCGGCCTCTGGTACGCGGCCGCCCACATCTTCCACCCAGCCCCCATCGCTCTCGCCATAGCCACAGCCATCGCCGCCATCATCGTCACGGCGATCGGCATCCCAGCCTCCACCATCGTCGCCAGAGAATCCGGCCGCGAAGACCCGGGCCACGTCGTCATCGACGAAGTCGCCGGCCAACTCATCGCCCTGATCGCCATCGCGCCCGACCCCAGGCACGCCGCGCTCTCCCTCCTCCTCTTTCGCCTGTTCGACATTTGGAAGCCGTGGCCTATCCGCCGCCTCGAAGCGCTGCCCGAAGGCACGGGCATCATGCTCGACGACGTCGCTGCCGGCATCCTGGCGCTCATCGTCGGCGTCATCATCAGCCACTTCATATAGCTCCCATCCTTCACTATCCTCTACGCTCTCCCCTCTATCCCCTGCCTTTGCGTTACCCTCAGACCAGTGCAACTCCGCGACCTCATCCCGTCTGACGAGCCCGACCCCAACGCCCCGCACCTCTCCGCGCTCTCGCCCGGCGCGGCGCTTCCCGGCGGCCATGTAGAAATATCCGGCACCTCTCTCGGCCCCATCGACGGCATCCTCCCGACGGCATTCATCGGAGAAACTCCCACCGCCATCGCCCTCAGCCGCGTGTCTCGTGCTGCCGTCATCGTCCCCGAAGGCGCCATCGCCTCCGACCTCACGCTGTCGCACGCCACGCACCGCAGCAACGCCCTTCCCCTCCGCGTCGCGGTCCCGCTCATCGAAACCGTTCACCCCGTCTCCAACCCGGCGGTCGACGAGGACGGCAACATTTTCGTCATGGTCTCCGGCCCCCGCGGTGAAAAAGTCGACGTTTCGATTTACCGGATCGACCGCGATTTCCAGGTCCGCCCGTTCGTCCGCGACCTGCTCAACGTCTCCGCCCTGGCCTTCGACCGCGACGGCTTCCTCTACGCCACCTCTCGCGCCGAAGGCAACGTGTACCGCATCTCACCCTCCGGAGAAATCGCCATCTACGCCGAAGGCATGGGCGTCGCCACCGGCCTGGCCTTCGACCGCGACGGCAACCTCTTCGTCGGAGACCGCGACGGCACCATCTTCAAAATCGCGCGCGGCGTCGACGGGCGTTCGGGCGAAATCTTCGTCTTCGCCACCCTCGAACCCTCGGTCGCGGCCTACCACCTCGCCTTCCGCGACGACGGCACGCTGCTCGTCGCCGCCCCGACGACATCCTCCAACGATGTGATCCACGCCATCGACCCCGCCGGTGATGCCACCATCTTCTACCGCGGACTGGGCCGCCCCCAGGGCCTCGCACTGGACACCGCCGGCAACGTCTACATCGCCGCTTCCCTCCACGGCCGCCGCGGCATCGTTCGCATCGACGAAGAACGCCACGCCGAGTTGGTCCTCGCCGGTAACGACCTCGTCGGCCTGGCCTTCCTCGAAGACGGGCTTGCAGCGCTCACCACCCGCGCCGCCGTCTTCCACGTCGAGATGGGCGTCACAGGCCGCCCGCTCTTCTAGACGTCCTCACTCCTCCCGCAAAACCTGCGTTGGATTCACCCTCGCCGCCCGCATCGCCGGCAGCAGCGACACCATCACGGACAACCCCAGCGCCAGCGTCTCCCATGTCGCGCTGGTTCTCGCACCCTCCCGTCACGATCGGCCAGATCGGCGCCATCAGGTTCGCGATCTGCCGCAACACAGGCATCATTACGACATCTCAATCAGAATCTTCGTAAACTTCGCCGGATTCTCGCTCCACTCCCGCAACAACCCCGGGGCCTCTTCGATCGGCGCCACCACGCTGATCGTCTCCTCCACCGGAAACCGCTTTTCCTCAAGCATCCGGATCACCTCGCGGAAATCCTCGGGAAGCGCATTCCGCGACCCCATAATGTCGAGCTCCTTCTGCACAAAAAGCCGCGTCTCATACGCGACCGGCTCCTTGGCATAGCCGATGTAAACCACGCGCCCCGTAAACGCGACCTCATCCACCGCCGCGCGAAACGTCGCTGACAATCCAATTGCCTCAATCATCACATCCGGCCCATCGCCCGTAGTCTCCACCAGCCGCGTATGCAAGTCCTCACGCGAAGAGTGGATCAAATCCGTCGCCCCGGCCTTGCGCGCAATCTCCAGCTTGGCGTCATCCATATCGATCGCAATCGTCCGCGCGCCGCGAAACGCCGCCGAAGAAATCGCTCCCAAACCCACGCCCCCGCACCCGAAAACCGCAACCGTATCGTTGGCCGTCACTCGGCCGCGCGCCGCAGCGTGGAATCCCACCGTCAGGGGTTCCACCAGCGCAAGCTCTCGCAACGACAGCGTCGCCGGATACAACTTCTCGCCCGGCACAGCGATCCGTTCCGTCAACGCACCATCACGCTGCACCCCAAACGTCTCGTTGAACTGACAGGCATTCCTCCGCCCGCGGCGGCAGCTCGGACACTTCCCGCATGCCGTGTAGGGAGACAGCGTCACATGCGTCCCCACCGCACACGCCCCATCGCCCGCATCCACCACAGTCGCCGCAATCTCATGCCCCAGCACCCGTGGAAACTCCACCATCGCATTGCGTCCGCGAAACGTATTCAGGTCCGTCCCACACAGCCCCACCATCCGCACCTGCAACAGCGCTTCTCCCGCGCGCGCCTTCGCTTCAGGAACCTCCACCACACGCGCCCGGTTCGGTCCTTCCACCACAAGAGCTTTCACCGGCTGCTCCTTTCATCCATGGTCATAGTATTTCATCCATGCAAATTCGCCCCTGACGCCACCAACCGCATTTGCATAATCGTTCTCTACACTTACGGGGTGTGCCCTGCTACTTGCAACTCGCACTTGAGCCACTCCCGATGGCGATGGCGGTCCATGCAGGCGGCCGTGACCGTGCCGTCAAGCGAGTTAGCCCGAAGCACCAGCCGGGCCTCCGTCCTGCCAACTCGCTCTTCTGCTCGCCCGTCGACACGATCTCGGCAGCAACTCGCATCGTCCGCGTCCTCCATCCTAAAGAACGCCGCACAATGTTATATGTTGCTACTTGTGACGCATTGCACTAGGTGGTCTCGGCGTCCGCGGAGCGGCTGGAACTGCGCGAGGAGGAGGGCATGTCATCGCTGGTGAGGTGCTCTTCGACGTGCTGGAGGTGGCGGCGCATGGCGCGGCGGGCCTCCACGGGGTTACGCTCGGCGATGGCGGCGAAGATGGCTTCGTGGTCGACGAGAGCTTCGGCCTGGTGGCGGTCGAGGCCGGCGCGCTGGCTGAGGCGGTGGTACATGGGCGCGAAGATTCCCGCCCACAGGCCGTCGACGATGCTGGCAAGCACGCTGTTCTTGGCGGACTCGGCAATGGTGACGTGGAACTGGCGATCGCAGACCTGCGCATTGGCCTTGGCGGCGACCAGCTTGCGGTTTTGCTGCAGGGTCTTTTCGATCTTGGTGAGGTCGGTGGTCGAGGCGTGAAGCGCGGCGTCCGCGGCGATCTCGCCTTCGATGAGGATGCGCGCGCGCAGCAACTCAAACGGCCCGGGGCCGGAGTCGAGCACCAGCGCCATGGGGTTGACGGCCTCGCGGACGTACGCGCCCGAGCCGCTGCGGATTTCAAGTTCGCCTGCGATTTCGAGCGCGACCATGGCCTCGCGGATGGTGGGACGGCTGACGCCGCACGCCTTGGCGAGATCGATCTCTCCCGGCAAACGGGACCCGGCGGTGAGGTTGTGCTCGGCAACGTAGCGCGAGATGCGCGTTGCCACTTCCTGATACCTGCGATGGGTAGCCATGGACCTCTTCCAGTTTTATCTAAGTGACACTTGCACAGCAGCACGCTGCCGTCGCCGCTGTCAAGGCTTCCGCGTAGTTGACCCTCTGCATCCGGGCGGGAAACCCTTCCCAAGTACATTACACCTTGCGGCGTGCGGCGGGCCCTGTCAGACACGTTTGGGCGGTTACCGGAATTGGCGGCAGACAGCTTGTTCTATTGGTCGAAAGCGGTTCCATTGACCCGTGTTAACAGCGTATGCTCTAATTCGCCAGTTCAGCAGATTCACAATTTTGGCAGCCGTCGCTCCATGCACTTTTGACTCGCGCCGTCATTGCTGCTTTACACACTGGACCACTTTCAGGAGGAACGCCTTTCATGCATTTCGGCGCATTAGCCGCACTTTTGTTCAGTTTTCAGGATCTGCCAACTACCGGGACTTCACTTAATGGAAATGACGCCATCTGGCTGTGGATTGCGCTGGGTGTTGGCGTTCTCGCGCTGATTGCCGCGTTCATCCTGGCGAAGGTCGTCGTCGCGGGCGACACCGGGACGCCGGAAATGCGCATCATTTCGGACGCCATCCGCGAGGGCGCGGAGGCCTTCCTCGCGCGCCAGTATCGCACCATCGGAATCATCGCCGTGGTTCTGGCGATCATTATCTTTATCGGCTACTATTTGTCTCCGCGTACCAAGGACGTGGCAATCGAGACGGTCATCAGTTTCCTGGTGGGAGCGATCTGCTCGGGCCTGGCTGGCTTTACGGGAATGTACGTCTCGATCCGCGCCAACATCCGGACAGCTTCGGCGGCCCGCACGAGCCTCAACAAAGCATTGCAGACCGCGCTGCGCGGAGGCGCAGTCACTGGTCTCGTAGTCGTGGCCCTGGCGCTGATCGGCATTGCCGTATTGTTCCTTTCCTTCGGCGGCTTGAACGATCCGAAGCATGTGGTGTATGAACTGGTCGGGTTCGGGTTTGGGGCCTCGCTGGTGGCGCTGTTTGCGCAGTTGGGCGGAGGCATTTATACCAAGGCCGCCGATGTCGGCGCGGACCTTGTGGGCAAGGTCGAAGCCGGCATCCCGGAAGACGATCCCCGCAACCCGGCGGTTATCGCCGACCTGGTGGGCGACAACGTGGGCGATTGCGCCGGCCGTGGCGCGGACATCTTCGAGTCCACCGCGGCGGAGAACGTCGGCGCCATGATCCTGGGCGCGGCGCTGTTCCCTGTTTTCGGCGTGAAGGGCATCCTGTTCCCGCTGATGGTCCATGCCATCAATCTGATCGCTTCGATCATCGGCGTCGCGGTGGTGAAGACCAACGACACCGAAGACCCGATGCGCGCGCTGAACCGCGGCTTCTATGTCACGTCGATCCTCGCGCTGGCGGGGTTCGCGGGGATCGTGTACAAGATGCTCAACGGCCCGGGCGTCGATCCCAAGTGGCTGTTCTTCTGCGGCGTGATCGGGCTGGTTACGGCGTTCCTCTTTGTGTGGATCACGCAGTACTACACCGAGAGCCGTTATCGCCCGGTGCAGTCGATTGCCGAGGCGTCGCTGACCGGCCCCGCGACCAACATCATCAGCGGCCTTGCGGTCGGCATGGAGACTCCTGCCGCGCCGGTCATAGTGATCTCCGCTGCGCTGCTGTTGAGCTACTACTGCGGCGTGCGCGGCCTTGCGGGCGTGCATCTGCCGGGTGTCTCGGAGTACATCAAGGGCATCTACGGCACCGCCATCGCGACCATGGGTATGCTTTCGTGCGCGGCGTACATCCTGGCGATGGACACCTTCGGGCCCATCACCGACAACGCCGGCGGCATCATCGAGATGTCCAACCAGCCGGATTCGGTGCGCGACAAGACCGACAAACTGGACTCCGCGGGAAATACCACCAAGGCGCTGACCAAGGGCTATGCGATCGGATCGGCCGCGCTGGCGGCGTTCCTTCTGTTCTCGGCTTACCTGCAGGAGATTGGGACGATTGTCGCTTCGCGCGTGCATGATGCACAGGCCCTCGGCATCCCTGCCTACATGCCTCCGGGGTGGTCGTTCACGAACATCAACCTCGCGGAAATTCCCGTCTTTGTGGGCGCGCTGCTGGGCGGAATGTTGACGTACCTGTTCTCTTCGATGGCCATCAAGGCGGTGGGACGCACGGCGCAAATGGTCGTTCAGGATGTGCGCGACCAGTTCCGGGAGAACCCCGGCATCATGGAAGGCACGTCGAAGCCGAATTACAAGCGCTGCGTCACCATCGTGACCGCAGCTGCACTAAAAGAGATGGTGCTTCCGGGCATTCTCGCCGTCGGCCTGCCGGTCGCCGTCGGGTTGATCTTCCGCAACTTCAGCTCCGCCTATGGAGCGAGTTCCGAAGTGCTGACGCATAACGGCATGTTGAATGTTCCCTCGATCAACGGAGTTGCAGTCAACCTTGGCGGAGCCTCGGCCGTGGCCGGACTGCTGATGGTCGGCACGATCTCGGGCATTCTGCTGGCGATGTTGATGAACAACGGCGGCGGCGCATGGGACAACGCCAAGAAGTTTATCGAGACGGGGCAGTACGGCGGCAAGAAGTCGGACGCGCACAAGGCCGCCGTTGTCGGCGACACTGTGGGCGATCCGTTCAAGGACACCGCCGGTCCGTCGCTGCATGTGCTGATCAAACTGCTCGCGACGATCACGCTGGTGCTGGCGCCACTGTTCCTATAGGCCGATAGTCGACAACCGAAAGCCGCCGGACGCAACAGTCCGGCGGCTTTTTTGCGTCCGGTTGATTGTCAGATATCGGTGCGGCCCACAAGGTCCGCCGGCGTTGTCGTTTTGTGAAGCCAATACGACGCGAGCGCCATTTCTACCGGCAGCGTCGCGGCCAGGCCGGCGGAGAGCGGTGCGGTAGTCGGCGTGCCCAGCAGGCACGCATCGATGAAGCTCTTGGTGTGGGCCTGCTCGAGATTCTGTTTGTTCTCGAACTTCGTTGGCCCGCCCTCGTTCGGCGCAAACGTGTAACCTTCACGGGCCAGGTTGAGCGTGCCCTTTGTTCCTTGAAAGAGAACCGACGGCCGGTCGCTGTGGACCGAGAGCACGGTCGATTCGAAGTTCAGGTTCCAGCCCTTGTACTGCACGATGGCGCTGATGGTGTCGGGGTTGGTGAGGTCGCCGGTGAGGTTGTAATCGCCGCCCAGTGCCGCGGCGTGCAGGGGCTGGCTGTCGTCCATCATCCACTGCGCGACATCAACCCAATGCGTGAGGATGTCGGCGAGCAGGCCGTTGCCGTAGTCGTGGTACGAGCGCCACGAGGAGTAACGCGAGGTCTCATACGGAACGTGCGGCGCCGGTCCGAGGAAGAGCTCCCAATTGAGGTCGGCGGGCTTGGGCTGGTTCAGGATAACGCGGCGCTGCCAGGGGAAGTTGCTCCAGACGGCGCGGACGATAACGATGTCGCCGAGAAGGTGCTTGTCGAAGATTTCCTGCTTGACGCGGATGTAGTGTTCGGTGCTGCGCTGCTGCATGCCGCATTGCAATACCTGCTGCTTGTGCGCGGCGGCCGCCTTGGTGAGCGCCTCTCGCTCGTGCCAGCGATGCACCGTTGGCTTCTCGAGATAGAGATTTTTGTTCGCCGCCAGAACGTCGGTCGCGACCTGTGTGTGGAGATGGTCGGGCGTCGCGGCGTAGACCCCATCCACATCCTTGCGGGCCAGCAGATCGTGGTAGTTGACGAAGGTCGCCGCACTGCCGGCACGATCGTGGAATCGGCCCTGGAAGTCGGCGGTCTGCTTGCCATACACGTCGCACAAGGCCGCGAAGTAGACGCGAGGGTCTTTCGTAAAGCCGCCCCCGGTAACGACCGTGGCGCGTCGCCCCAGGCCGATGATGCCGAGGTTCAGGCGATCGTTGGCGCCCGCGATCGCGGCATAGGAACGAGCAGTCATACCCTGAGTTGCCATTGCAGCTACAGCCGATCCAGTAACAATAAAATCGCGACGGTTCATCGTGAGAAAGCCTCCATATCTTGCGACGTGCGGGGTACTACCCCAAATAACAATCTATTGTAATCGCTTGCAACGAATCCCTGGCCGCCGGCAGCAAGAAATATCCTGCTGCCCAGCGGAGTCGCCGGTGCCTTCCTGTATGCTTGCCGGAATCATCCGGCTCAGTTTCGCGAGGCACTATGTCCCTGGTTAGAAGCGCTCA
>DASRLB010000058.1:0-28494 GCA_035648695.1 Acidobacteriaceae bacterium
ACCCCCAACAAGAAGACGCCCAAGCCCGCCCTCGACAAAGAGGACGAGTCCTCCAGCAAGAAGAAGCCGAAGAAGGGGCTGGATAAGATCAATCCTTTTTAGTGGGTAGAGGATAGAGTGTAGAGCGTAGAGAAAACAAAAACGGGAGCGGCTTCGGCTGCTCCCGTCCTCTTTGGCATCACAAATTTGTCATCTCGACCGAAGGCGGCGCACTTGCCGCCGCAGTGGAGAGACCCGCAGCTTTGTTTGCTGCGCCCGCCGCTTGACCAGCCACCACTCCCGTTTTCTCTACACTCTACACTCTATCCTCTACACTCTATCTATATGAACCAGGAACTCCCCAAGGCCTACGATCCCGCCCTCATCGAAGAAAAGTGGGCAAACTATTGGGTCTCCGAGCACCTCTTCGACGTCCCCACACCGGCGTCTCCCGATGACGTTACGAATCCCTTCGTCCAGCTCCTCCCGCCGCCCAACGTCACGGGCCGCCTGCACATGGGACACATGCTCAACCAGACGGAGATGGACATCCTCACCCGCTGGCACCGCATGTTGGGCGACACCGCCGTCTGGGTCCCCGGCACCGACCACGCCGGCATCGCCACGCAGATGATGGTCGAGCGCCAACTCGCCGCCGAAGGAACGACGACCCGCGAGCAGCTCGGCCGCGAAGCCTTTACCGAGCGTGTGTGGGAGTGGAAACACCAGTACGGCAACGCCATCACCGACCAGATGCGCCGCCTCGGCGTCTCCGTCGACTGGTCCCGCGAATACTTCACCATGGACGACCGCCTGTCGAAGGCAGTCAAAGAAGCCTTCGTCCGCCTCTACAATCAGGGCCTCATCTACCGCGGCGCCTACATCGTCAACTGGGACCCCCAGCTCCAGACCGCTGTCTCCGACCTCGAAGTCGAAAGCGAAGAGCGCGCCGGCCATCTCTACCACATCCGCTATCAACTCGAAGACGGCAGCGGCTCCATCGTCATCGCCACCACCCGCCCCGAAACCATGCTCGGCGACACCGCCGTCGCGGTCAATCCCAGCGACGCCCGCTACCAGCACCTCATCGGCAAAATGCTCATCCTCCCTCTCAGCGCCGCCGGCGGCCAGCCCGACCGTCACATCCCCATCCTCGCCGACGACTGGGCCAACCCCGAGTTCGGCACCGGAGCCGTCAAGGTCACGCCCGCCCACGACCCCAACGACTTCGCCATCGGCCAGCGCCACAACCTGCCCCAGCTCAACATCATGGACGAGCAGGCCCGCATCCATCTCGAAGGCTCGCCCTTCCACGGCCTCGACCGCTTCGAGGCCCGCAAGCGCATCGTTGCCGACCTTGAAGCTGCCGGTCAGCTCGTCGCTATCGAAGATCATCCCCTCACCCTGCCCGTCAGTCAGCGCACCGGCGCCGTCATCGAACCGCGCCTCTCGACCCAATGGTTCATCGCCGTCAATAAGCAACCGGCGCAGGGAGGACCGTCGCTCGCCGCCAAGGCGATTGCGGCCGTCCGCGAAGGGCACGTGCGCATTACGCCCGACAACTACACCAAAACCTACTTCGAATGGATGAATAACATCCACGACTGGTGCATCTCGCGCCAGCTCTGGTGGGGCCATCGCATCCCCGCGTGGCACTGCGACGCCTGCCAGGAGATCCTCGTCTCCCTCGATACCCCGGCGACCTGCACCAGGTGCGGCGGCAGCGGGCTTCGCCAGGAGACCGACGTGCTTGACATGTGGGTGTCCTCCGGTTTGTTGCCCTTCACCGTCTTTGGCTGGGACGGGACCGACCGGCTCACCCCCGATCTCGCCGCCTTCTATCCCACCGACCTGCTCGTCACCGGCTTCGACATCCTCTTCTTCTGGGTGGCCAAGATGATCATGCTCGGCTGCCATCTTATGGCCGACGTTCCCATGCCCGACGGCTCCCCTCGCTCCCTGGCCGACACCGTTCCCTTCCGCGAGGTATACATCCACGGCCTCATTCGCGCCGCCGACCGCCAGAAGATGTCCAAGACCAAGGGCAACGTCGTCGACCCCATCGAGATCATCACCAGGTACGGCACCGACGCCGTGCGCTTCACCCTCGCCTCACAAGCCAGCCCCGGCACCGACATCGCCTTCAACGAAGCTCGCACCGAGGGCAACCGCGCCTTCGCCAACAAAATCTGGAACGCTGCCCGCTTCATCCAGATGAACATCGACCGCGCCCGCGAAGCCGGCTATAAAGTTACGCTCGACCCAACCCCCACAGCAGGGGGTGACCCATCTTCGCCGATGGCCTCATCATCGGCTAAGGTGGGCCCAGCACCGCTCCCCGACACCACCCCCCTCGAAACCCGCTGGATCTTCGCCCGCCTCTCTGCGGTCTCCGCCGAAGTAGCCCGCGCCCTCGCCGACTACCGTTTCGACGAAGCCGCCAACGCCGTCTACCAGTTCTTCTGGGGCGAGTTCTGCGACTGGTACCTCGAACTCGTCAAGCTGCGTATGGACTTCTTCCCCGACGAAGCCGGCAACTTCAAGCCCCACAGCGAAGTCTCCGCCCTTACGCTCGGCGCGCTGGTCAGCGTCTTCGAAGCCGCCCTCCGCCTGCTCTCGCCCTTCATGCCCTTCCTCACCGAAGAGCTGTGGCACGCGCTCTACGCCAGCGTCGGCACCGAAATCCCCGCAAAGTCCATCGCCCTCACCCGCTTCCCCCAAGCCGGAGACTTCCCCGCCGACGCCGCCAGCGTCGACGCCATCAACATCCTCCAGGAACTCATCGTCACGGTCCGCGGTCTGCGCAAAGACCTCGGCGTACCCGAAAAGGAAGCCGCTCCGGTCCAGCTCTTCGCCTCCAACCGCATCTCCGCGCTGGCCGACGCAAACTCCGACATGCTCTCCCGCATGGCCCGCGTCAGCGCCGTCGAACTGGTAAGCGAAGCCCCCGCCGGCAACAACGCCCGCGCCACTCCCAACTTCGACGTTGCGGTGCTCTATGAGCGCCAGATCGACGTCCCCGCCGAACGTGAGCGCCTGCTCAAGGACATCGCCAAATTCGACAAGGGCATAGCCGCCGCCGAGCGCCAGCTTGGCAACGAGGGCTTCGTCGCCAAGGCCCCGGCCCACATCATCGAAGGCCTCAAAAAGCAGTACGCCGAAACCACCGCCCTCAAGGAGAAAGCCGAAGCCGCCCTAGCCTCGCTACCACCCACATCCTAAGCGTGGTAGATACGCTCAAGAGTGCATTCCTTCGAGGCGAATTCAAACGTTATCGTGAAGTGCTCGAAGAAGCCGCTCATCCCAAGCAATCCGATCGTGGGAAGGCCCTCTTGGAAAGCGGCCCTGATCTTCACCGGCCCTCCGTGAACATGCAACATTACGTCGTGCAGCCAGACTTCCTGGCTTCCGCTAATGCCCGTAGTCATCTCACGAATCCCGTCCTTAAGAACCAAACCGAGATACTTTGCGAGGTCGGCATTGAAGACGCAGCGGGTCGCTCCCGAGTCGATGATGGCCTCGAATTTCCTGGTTCTGGGAGAGTTTGGCGCACACAGAGACATCTGCACATTTGTAACGGCAGAGTATAAATACGACCCATGTCGATCGGGAAATACTCGATATGGGGCGGTCACACGCAATTTAGACGGAAAGCGGTCCCCAGGCCGGTGGAGTCTTCAAAATCGTAATGTCTTCTTCGCCGGTCGCGTCGGCCCGTTCGGATACCTCGCTATAGTTGCTTCCGAACGCAACGATCCGGCTCTCATCATCGGACAGAGCAATCCAAGAATCGAGAGGGGCTGAACGAAGCGTATTCAACCGAATTGCATTTTGGGGTGACATTTGTATTCCTTCTGCTGCTTAGACGCTTTAGGCTACGGGTGCGACTTGTGTATGTCAACGATTATCGGCTGATTGGCAAAATTTGTTCCTATTCTTTGGGTAGGTCGCACTTATCGCCTTACCGGAGACGGATATCCCGAAACCACACGCAATCTACTTACCGCCGGGAACCGCCCGTTCCTCGGCGGCGATCACGACGTTCTCGTGCTTGATCTCAAGCCGCAACCGGTTGAACCCGCTCATATACAGGTTCGCCGCCCACACCAGGGCGAACCACGCCACCACGTACCCCCTCCACCCCTGGTACAAAAGCTGATACCGCGCCATCAGCAGCATCAGGGCGGCAACATAGTGCGAGAAGCAGTACTCACAGGTAAACAGGTAGAAAAATTTCCGCTTCACGATGGCCCGGGCCTTGTCCGCCTTCCGTTTGCAGAACTCTCGCGGCTCGCGAAACACTTCTTCGTGAGTCACGGTCCAGGAAATGCAGGCGACCGGCAGCGCGAGCAGCAGCAACACGGCAAACTGGTGCAGCAACGGGATGGAAAGCTCAGTGGGCACAAACCTTCAGATGCAAATAGGATGACCCAATGAGCGCCCCGGACGAATTTGACCTCACAACCATCCGCCGCGCGCTCACCGGGACCCGCTTCGCGCGCCACCTGCAACACTTCGCGTCTGTCAGTTCCACCAACACGCTGCTGCTCGCCGCAGCCGCCGAAGGCGCTCCCGAAGGCACGGTTTACGTCGCCGACGAGCAGACCGCTGGCCGAGGCCGAGGCGGCCACGAATGGCATTCCGCGGCCAGCGACGGCCTCTACGTCAGCGCGCTGGTCCGCCTGCCATTGCCGCTCCAGAAGGCGTTGTTAGTGTCGCTGGCAGCAGGTCTCGCGGCGCAACACGCGATGCGCCAGGTCGCGGCGATCGACGCCGATATTCGCTGGCCGAACGACATCCTCGTGGGCTCCAGAAAGTGCGGAGGCATCCTCGTCGAGTCCGCCGTCGAGGGCGAGACGATGCGCTACGCCGTCATCGGCATCGGCATCAACATCAACCACGCCGCGTTGCCGCCCGACATCGCGGACATCGCCACATCGCTCCGCATCGAAGCCGGGCACACGATCAGCCGCGCAGCGATCCTGACCGATCTCCTGCGCGCTCTCGACCTCGAACTGACCCGCCTCGAAGAGGGCGGAGACGATCTCCTCGACCGCTTCACGGCGGCCTCAAGCTGGGTACGTGGAAAACGTATCCACGTGGCCGAAGCGGGCGGATATACTGGCGTGACGGACGGCATCGATCCTCACGGTTTCCTCCAGGTTACAGATGACGATGGCGTCCGTCATACCGTCCTCTCGGGCGGCGTCCGCGAGGCGTGACACAAGCAGTGACGAGGCAGGAAGGCGCATATGCTACTGGCACTCGACGTAGGCAATTCCAACACCTCCATCGGGCTCTTTCGGCCCGCGACCGAAGGCGAACCGCACGCGCTGCTCGCCGACTGGCGCATCACCACACCCTACAAACAGACCACCGATGAGATCGCCTCCCAGCTCCAGAACCTCTTCACCATGCGCGGCCAGTCGCTCTCGGCCGTCGACGGCGTCGCCATAGCGTCCGTGGTCCCGCCGCTCGATTCGACCCTGCGCCGCATCTGCGAGACGTTCCTGAAGGTCAAGCCCCTCTTCATCGAGCCCGGCGTCAAGACCGGCCTCCCCATCCTCACCGACAACCCCAGCGAAGTCGGCGCCGACCGCGTCGTCAACTGCGTCGCCGCATTCGATCTCCTGGGCGGCCCGGCCATCGTCGTCGACATGGGCACCGCCACCACCTTCGACGTCGTCTCAAAGAAGGGCGAGTTCCTCGGCGGCGCGATCGCACCGGGACTCGGCATCTCCGCCGACGCGCTCTTCAACCGCGCCGCCCGCCTCACCCGCGTGGAGATCAAGAAGCCCACCAAGATCATCGGCACCAGCACCACCGACAACATCCAGATCGGCCTCTACTACGGCTACATCGGCCTCGTCGATGGGATATTGGAACGCCTCATCGGCGAACTCGGTCCCGACACCAAGACCATAGCCACCGGGGGCCTCGCCAAGCTCATCGCCGGCGGCTGCAAACACATCGGCGCGGTCGACGAAATGCTGACTCTCAACGGCCTCCGCCTCATCTGGGAGCGCAACCACGACCGTCACCGCAGAAGGTAGAACAGTGTGTAGAGGATAGAGTGTAGAGAGTAGACCAAAAGCGTAGGGCGGGCCCGTTTTCTCTACGCTCTACGCTCTATTCTCTACACTCTGCCCTCCATGAACTACTTCCACTACTTCTCCGAGATCGAAGAGCGCTTCCAAAAGCGCCGCGGCTCGATCCTCATGCTCTCGACACTCGACTGGGCACTCATCGAAACGTGGCGCGAAGCGGGCATTCCGCTCGAAGCGGTGCTACGCGGCATCGACGACGCCTTCGACAAACACGACGCAAAGCTGGCCGTGTCAAAGACCCGCACGAGGAAAGTGAACGGCCTCGCCTGGTGCGCCCAAGCCGTGATGCAGGCCACGGAAGAGATGCAGGAAGCGGCCACGGGAATGCAAAGAGCCGAGGCGCGCGAGCCGCAGGAAAGCGGCTTCGAAGCCGAGCGCGTCGCAGCCTTCCTCGAACAAAACGCTGCCGCAATCGACGCCGCCACAAATGCGGGTGCCCCACATCTCGCTTCTGAGATGTGGGTTTCCACGGCCACCACGACCGCCATGCGCCTCCGCGAACTCTCTGCCGCGATGCGCGAAAATCCTATTCCCCTCGACGACCTCGATCGCACCCTCACCGTCCTCGAAGAGAAACTCTTCTCCGCTATCTTCAACGCAACGCCCGAAGACGAACTCGTCTCCCTCCGCGCGCAAGCCGACCGCGAACTTGCGCCGTACCGCGCGAAAATGTCCACCGTACAACTTCGCCAGATCCAGCAACAATTCCTCCACAAGCGCCTGATGCAATCCCGCAACCTGCCGCGCCTCAGCCTGTTCTATATGGGGCACGCATGAGCGAGAACGATAGCAATCTGCCACCACTAAAGCTTCTCTACGGTACGGGTGAGCCACAGCCTTTTCGCGTCGTGTTTCCGTTATACGGTGGTGATTTTCTCACGGAGGATTGCAGCGTTCGTCTGCCCTTCGTATTGCGCAAAGAACTCATAGAGCCCACCCCTGATGGTGGATATCGTGTTGTCGAAGCCGCAATTGAACGGGTGAAGCCAGCTTGCCCGCACTTCACAGTTTGCGGTGGCTGCCAATACCAGATGATCTCTTCCTATGAGCAACTAAATGTAAAGCGAAGAATTTTACAATCGCTGCTCGCTGAACTCGGGGTTGAGAAGGACCACTACATCGAAGCCCATGCCGCCGAACCCTATGGCTACCGCAACCGTATCCGTCTACGCATCCATCGCATTGATGGCGTGTTCCGCTTCGGCTACAACATCCGCACCACTACCGACTTCCTCCCCATCACCACTTGCCCCATCAGCGCGCCGAATCTCATCCCCACCGTCGAAGCTTTACTCGCGCTCGCCGCCGAGGATCGCGACGCAGAGTACTGGCTCAACGCCATCGCCGAGATCGAACTCTTCACCAACGACGACCTCTCCCGCGTCCAACTCACGCTCTTCGTCGCTCCAAGGACGAAGGCACCGCAAGGCAGCTTCACCCGCATGATGAACGCACTCCAGCAGCGCGCGCCGCAAGTCGTCGGAGCGGCAGCCGCGGCCTTCGACCCACGCACCGGCCCCACTGGCCGCATCCTCGCCGAGCACGGAGCATCAGGCCTCAACTACAAAGTGGGTGACCAGACGTACTGGATCTCTCGCGGCGGTTTCTTCCAGGTCAACCGCCTCCTCGTCGACACGCTCGTAAAGCTCGTCACCGAAAACCGCAGCGGCAACATCGCATGGGACCTCTTCGCCGGGGTCGGCCTCTTCTCCCGCATTCTCGCTCGCAACTTCGCGCAGGTCACGGCGGTCGAGTCCAGCCCCATCGCCTCCGCCGACCTCGCCGCAGCATTTAAAAGACTTGGTCCCCAACATCGCGCCGTTGCGGAGACCACACTCGCCTTCCTGCAAAAAGCCATCACTCGGCGCGAGCGCCCCGACCTCATCGTCCTCGACCCACCCCGCGCCGGCGCCGGACTCGAAGCGTGCGCGCTCCTCAGTCGCATCGCCGCTCCGCAAATCGTCTACGTCTCCTGTGACCCCACCACGCTCGCACGCGACCTCGCCGCGCTTCAATCCACCTACCGCATCGACGAGCTTCACCTCGTCGACCTCTTCCCGCAAACCTTCCACATCGAAACCATCGCCATCCTCACCCGCACGAAGCCCTCTCTACGCTCTACACTCTAACCACTACACTCTGCTGTTCGGGTAGCGCTCCACATGCGGGCTTTTGGTGCTGCCAAATTTTGGATGGACGACCCCGCGCCGGTCGAGACACTCCGTCTCCGCCGCGCGCCCTTGCTGGGCGCTGCGATGGCGCTCGCGACAGGTGAACTCCTCGCGAGGCAGTGGCAATTCACCATAATTTTGGTTGTCGCGCTAGCGTTGTTGCTACTGCTCTCTGTCGTCGCAATACGCAAGTCGCCGCGTGTAGCGCCGTTGCCGATCCTCGCGTTCTGGGCGGTCGCCGGCTGCTGGTGCGCGCAGATGCAGCCCTGGCCCGCGCCGCAAACCGCGCTGCTCCAGAACGCCGACGGCCTCAGCCGCATGGTTCGCGGACGCGTTGTGCGCGTGCGCATGCTTCCCGCAACACGCGGCGCCGGAGACACCGACCGCTTCGAGCCCGGTGCGTGGGAAAGCGAAGGCACAACCCCCGCCGAGTCTGTCGACCTCGACGTGCAGCAGGTGGAGTTCATCACCCCCGATGTTACGTCGATGCGCGCTGTCAGCGGCGGCGTTCGCATCACCGTCCTCGACGGCACACCCGCTCTGCAATGCGGCGACATCCTCGAAGTGCCGCTCCGCCTGCGCGAGCCGGAGCGCTACCGCGACGCCGGCGCGTGGTCGTACACCGACGAGCTTCTACGCGAAGGCATTGCGGTCGAAGCCAGCGTAAAAGCAGCACGTATTCAGAAGGTCGGCGACGCGACCCGCAGCCTCCGCTGCCGAGCCTATGCGGCGCAGGCGTGGGCGGCCGCGCGGATGAGCGCGCTCGCAGCTTCACCCGCCAACCGCATGTTGCCCCGCGCCGCTCGCCTCACGCCCGACGACACCGCCATGCTCGACGCGATGTTGTTCGGGGATCGCTCAGGCCTGCGGCAGGACCTCCGCATCGGCTTCGAGCGCACCGGCTCCTTCCACCTCTTCGTCGTCTCCGGCATGCACGTCGCGCTGCTCGCCGGAATGCTGTTCTGGGCGCTGCGAAAGCTACGCGCGCCGCACGGCCTCGCGACCGTCATCACCATCGGAATCACGGCCGCGTACGCCATGCTCACCGGCTTCGGAGTCCCCGTACAGCGCGCCCTCCTCATGACCGCCGTCTTCCTCGCATCGCGCTGGCTGACGCGCAACATCAGCGTCCTGCAGGCACTCGGAGCAGCCGCACTCGCCGTCCTCGCATGGGACCCGCGCGCGCTCACCGAAGCAAGTTTTCAGATGACGTTCCTCGTGCTGGTCGCGGTCGGCGGTCTGGCGATGCCGATCACGGAGCGAACCATCATGCCCCGCCTGCGCGCCGCACGCGATCTCGACGCGGGATGGCTGGACGCTCGCCTTCCGCCGCATCTCGCGCAGATGCGCGTTATGCTACGACTCTTCGGTAACGCCCTCGCGGCCATCTTCGGCAGACGAGCACGATACGTTCCCGCGCTCGGAGTCCGAGTCATTCTGCGAGCGGCTGAGTTGATGCTGGTCAGCGTCATCATCGAAGCCTGCATGGCGCTGCCGATGGCGGTCTACTTCCATCGCGCAACACCCTTCGCGCTGCCCGCGAACCTGCTGGCGATTCCGCTTGTCGGATTGCTCGCACCACTGGCGGTGTTGACGTTCTGCGCCTCGCTCATCAGCACCTGGCTCGCCGCGTTGCCCGCCGCCGCAACTGCGCTGGTGCTGCACGGAGTCGGATGGGCCATCGCCCGCCTCAGCAACATGCGCTTCGCCGACACCCGCGTCCCCGCCCCCGCTGCGCTGGTGATCATCGGCGTCATCGCGATAGTCGCCTTCGCCTGCTGGGCCGTGCGCAAACGCAGCCGCTGGATAGTTGCGACCGGCATCATTGCGCTTGCACTCGTTCCCCTCGCGACACTATGGCCGGAGAAGCCGCTACTGCATCAGGGCACGCTCGAAATCACCGCACTCGACGTCGGACAGGGCGATTCGCTGCTCGTCGTCTCGCCCGACGGCCACACGTTGCTGGTCGACGCCGGTGGGCCCGTCGGCCAAGCCGAGTTGGCCTCCTCGAACAGCGCTCGCTGGGATGTCGGCGAGGAAGTCGTCGCGCCGTATCTCTGGTCGCGGCGACTGCGCCACCTCGACGCCGTGCTGCTCACCCACGCGCACAGCGACCACATGGGCGGCATGCCCGCCATCCTGCGCGACTTCCACCCCCGCGAGCTGTGGGTCAGCGTCGACCCCGGCAACTCCGCCGACTACCGCAGCCTGCTCGCGCTTGCTGCTGGGCTGGGCATTCGGGTCCGTCACTTCCACGCCGGTGATGCCTTCGCCTGGGGCGGCGTTCAGGCGACCGTTCTCGCACCCGAAGCCGCTTACGCCAATCCCTACACTCCGGTCAACGACGACTCGCTCGTCGTGCGCCTGGACTTCGGCAAATCCAGCGCGCTGCTCGAAGGCGACGCGGAGCGCCGCAGCGAGGACACCATGCTCGCCAACAACCGCGTCGCTCCGGTGACGCTGCTGAAAGTCGGCCACCACGGCAGCAAGACGTCTACCAACCCGGAATTTCTTTCGGCTGCAGCGCCGAAAGAAGCCGTCATCAGCTCCGGCCGCCGCAACACCTTTGGGCATCCTCGCCCCGAAATCCTGCAACGCCTCGAAGAAGCCCACGTTAAAACTTTTCGTACCGATCGCCAGGGGGCCACCACCTTCCTGCTGGCGCCGGACGGGCAGGTTACCACGCAGAGCGCAACTCAGTGACCGGAGCACTATGGGGGTGGCCCCCCTCCCCCGGGGGTACTTTAGGGGCTAAATTCTCGATGGCAAAGGGGTTAGGCTTTTTGAGGTCTGGCGGCCTCTTGCGCAGCCGGAATACGAAAGCCCAGCGGGTAGCCGGGCTGAACATCTTCCTACTCTTTAATTGTAATGGGTGTGTCAAGAGATAGGCTGCGGAACGCTGTGCGATTGGTCCAATCGAGGCGGCTTGGGAGGCATCTACATACATCAGTGGCTACCAGGAAAAGACCGCCGGTGATGACGGAGTGCGAAGTGAAGGTGCGTGGGCGTTGGCTCCCATGCAGCATCTATGAAGCCCTCACAGAACGCGATCAGATCATGCGCTGCAAATATTGCCATGGCCCGGTGCAGGCGCTCAAAGAATCGAGCCTCGGAGCCCGAGCCCACATCGAACACCTGCAAAGACACCCCGGCTGCCGATTCCCGGTTGGCACGTTCAGCGGAGTCGAATCGGAACATCCCCTCGCGTTGAAATAAGGCGAAGCGCAATAGAGGTAGTTGCTACCGGTGACTACGCTAAGTGCGCTTATGGTCAACTTTGGACCGGAGACGATAAGCCGGCTTCGGGTTACTAATCTGCCGCGCTATTGTGAAGTTATTCGCGCCATGGTTTTGGTTCGATCCCGGCACTCTTCAGCAAAAGAAGTCACCTTGTCATGGTACGTAAAGTCCGTGGACTCATTGTCATCTCTATGTTCCGATTCATGTAATGCCTTCTGCTCGCGATTCGAATATCCAAAACCAATTCGGCCAGCGCCTACGCTCGCTTCGGCTGGCGAAGGGATTGTCCCAAGAAGCCCTTGCTCATAATTGCGATCTTGACCGCACATACATCGGTAGCGTTGAGCGCGGCGAGCGAAATATTAGTCTCGTAAACATCCACATCATTGCGGCTGCATTAGGCGTACCTGTGGCGGAGCTTTTCAGTGCCTAAGCGCCCCCCTATCCCTGCGAAGCTCTTGAAACGTATCAAGCTCGTTACAAATAAGCGAGCGCGTTTCGTTCTCGATTCAATTGTGAAGAACGGCATTGTCTCGACTATCGATCTCAAGAACGCTGGATACGATCATCCGCCACGCGCAGTGATGGATGCGAAGGACTTAGGTTTCGCCATAAAGAGCGTCCAGGCTAAACGCGAAGACGGCCAAACCATTGCCGCCTATGAGTTTGACGAAGGAGAGCTTGACCCCAACAAGACTGGCCGCGTCCTCATAGCTAAAAAGGAGCGAGACGCGCTTATCGTGGCTAAGGGTGCGAGATGCAATATGTGCGGTTGCGAAACGAACCTTCAACTTGACCACCGTATTCCGTTCGTCGTCGCGGGTGAATCCCAAAAGGATGAAGCCGACCCGTATCAGATTCTCGACGGCTCTTGTAACCGCAGGAAATCATGGGCGTGTGAGCATTGCGAGAATTGGCTCGTACTGAGGAACTTTGAAACCTGTCTCACATGCTATTGGGCGAACCCCGAGAACTATTCGCACGTTGCCATGCGCCCCGAGCGCCGCGTCGATGTTGTTTGGATTGGAGGCGAGGTCAACGCCTTCGACACACTGAAAGCCGAGGCCATAAAAAACGGCAGATCAGTCCCCGACCAGATCAAGGCTCTGCTCAGACCAAAGCCATAGAGAGTTGTCCATCGAAGTCCCGAAGCGTGACCAGGCCATCATCGGCACATGCGGGCGCAATATCGTGGGAGATGTAAAGTGATTCAATGGTGACGTGGTCCTCACCATTCAACGTGGCTTGGCTTGAGCGCCCAACATCAAGCAAAATCCGCGATGCGAGTTCAGTTGGTAGCCGATCTCCGTACGTCCGTTCTCCACAAGAGCCGTCGTAACTCAGGACGAACGGCACACCTTTAGCGTTCAGGATCTCCAGCCCTTCGATCATTCGTTCGCGGCTAACCCCGCCTATGTACCGGGAATCCCGTCCCTCGCTTGTACCTTGGTAAGGAGGGTCCAGGTAGAAGAAATCGCCCGGTTCTGCGGCTTTGAACACATCAACGAAATCACCGCACACGGTTGCAGCTTTTCCCACGAGCAAACGATGCGCAGCCCTCAGTTCCGTTCGCATCGCGTCAGGATGCGTTCCCCTTCGCCGTTTGTCGGGCGACTGGTTGAATTCGCCTGAAGGGTTGAACCGCACTGCATTTTTCACGCACCGCGCTAAAAGATAAAGCAGCTTCGCAGGATCGCGATCTGTGTTGAATTCACTTCGTATCGCGTAATACTCATCAATAGGTCTTTCACGTTCCCGATACCAAAGCGCTTCGTATCCATCGGCTATCGATTCAGGCCCTTCGATAATCCGTTGCCATAGTTCAACAAGCGGCTCCAAGCGATCACCGATCAAGAATGACGATGCTTTGCCGTATTTCGCAGCCGCGAGCGTCACCGCAGCAGACCCAGCGAACGGCTCGACCAGCCGTCTGTAGTGATCGTCTTCCACATGACTGAGAATCGCGAGCGCCAAACGACGTTTGCTGCCCTGATATGGAATCGGATGCGGAACTGAGAATCGCACGGCAAGCCCTCGCTTAGGGGATACGTAAAGTCATCTTACTAGACTCGCGCGTCCATCACAATTCTTTCCAGCTTACCACGGCTTTCGCCGCCTATTCGCCTAAGCTCGTAGTTCAAAATGGCGCGGCGAAAGTAGCGGCTAATTTCTCCCGACAAAAGCGCTTCGCGGCCGCAACGCCATCCACTCATGCCGCGATGATGCCGTGTCATGAGGGGGTACCCGTTTACTATGTCTCACAGCAGCCGTCATCCGTTGGCCTTGGGAGAACCGGCTGGATTTTGCGATGGAATAATACGGAATGCGTAAAGGCTCTACGAGAAGACCGCAAGACGACTCGCCGGCAGTACACGTCAAGAACTACATCACGCCCGGCGGGCTTGAGCGCCTGAAAGAGGAGCACCGGTTTCTGCTCAACAAAGACCGCCCGGCTGTGGCGGAGGTCGTGGCGTGGGCTGCCAGCAATGGCGATCGCAGTGAAAACGCCGACTATCAGTACGCCAAACGGCGACTGCGGCAGATCGATGGGCGGATTCGCCATCTCTCCAAGCGGATGGAAGCTGCCGAAGTGGTGGACCCGGAAGCTCCGAGATCGGGGCTGCGGGCGGCGAAGGTGTATTTCGGTGCGACGGTGCTCTATAGCAATGCCGCGGGAGTGGAGCGGGAGGTGAGCATCGTCGGCATCGACGAGGTCGACCTGGAGCGCAACCATGTCAGTTGGGTGTCGCCTGTGGGGCGCGCGCTGATGCGGTCGGGTGAGGGGGACAGCGTTGTTCTCGAAGCACCGGGCGGCAAAGAACTCCTGACGGTGCTGGAGGTGCGTTACGAGCGCATTGCGGTGGAACCGTTTCGTGAGCCTCCGGGATCGTATGCTGCCGCAAAACAGGCATAGAGCGGAACCCAACCGCACCAGCCGCCCAATATGCTCCAATAGAACCGTGAGCCACACCCATACATTCGACATCGGCCCGGTCACCGCAGGCGGCCCCGACCTCTTCCTCATCGCCGGCCCCTGCGTGCTCGAAAGCGAGACCCACGCCCGCACCCTTGCCGACGCCATTCAGCGCATCGCCGCCGACCTCGGCGTCCCGTACATCTTCAAGGCCAGCTACGACAAGGCCAACCGCACGTCTATACACAGCTTTAGGGGGCCGGGCCTGGAGGAAGGCGCGCGCATCCTCCGCAGCATCGCCAAAGACAACGGCCTCCCCGTCCTCACCGACATCCATACCCCCGAGCAGGCCACCGCGCTCTCGGACGCCCTCGGCGATGTCGAGGCCGTGCTGCAAATCCCGGCGTTCCTGTGCCGCCAGACCGACCTGCTGATCGCCGCCGCCAAAACCGGCCGCGCCATCAACGTAAAAAAGGGCCAGTTCGTCGCGCCCTGGGACATGCGCCACGCCGTCGAAAAAGTGCGCGAAAGCGGCAACCCGCGCGTCTCGCTCACCGAGCGCGGCGCCAGCTTCGGCTACAACAACCTGGTCGTCGACATGCGCAGCCTGCCCATCATGCGCGCAATGGCCCCCGTCGTCTTCGACGCCACCCACTCCGTCCAAACCCCCTCGGGCGCGGGCGGAAAGTCGGGCGGCCAGCCGGAGTTTATCCCGGTGCTGTCGCGCGCGGCGGTTGCGGCGGGCATCGACGGCATCTTCCTGGAAGTCCACGACAACCCCGCCGAGGCCAAATCCGACGGCGCCAACGCCTTGCACCTGAATAAGTTGCAGGGTGTGCTCGAAACCCTGCTGGCGGTCCATGCGGTCGTGCGCGGTATGTAACCCATCCGACGGTTTGCCGCATCTAATCGGCAGGAGCTACCCACCCTATGCCTACCATCCCCGCCGCTGGCCCGTTGAGCGATGCCGACGTCGCCGAGAAGACCCCCAAACAGAAAGTCCACAAAACCGACGCCGAATGGCGCGCCCAGCTGACGCCGGAGCAATACCACGTCATGCGCGAGAAGGGTACCGAGCGCCCCTTCACGGGCGCCCTGACCAGCAACCACGCCGACGGCCTCTATCACTGCGCGGCCTGCGACGCCCCGCTGTTCAAGTCGGACACCAAGTTCGACGCCCACTGCGGCTGGCCCAGCTTTTATGAAGCCATCTCGCCGGACGCCATCGAAGAGCACGAGGACCGCACCTTCGGCATGCGCCGCGTCGAAACCACCTGCGCCACCTGCGGCGCCCACCTCGGCCACGTCTTCCCCGACGGCCCCGAGCCCACCGGCCAGCGCTACTGCATCAACTCGGCTTCACTGGCGTTTGAAGAGAAATAGGGCCCCGGGCCCGGGAATGCAAAACGCTCCGCGGCCAGCGGAGCGTTTTCTTGCAACTACTGTGGGAACAGGGATGGGCCCTGTTGGAGTAGACTGACCCTCTGCGATGCGCGTTCTCGTTCTCTCCGATATTCATGGCAATCTTCAGGCCCTTGAAGC
This sequence comes from Acidobacteriaceae bacterium, assembly GCA_035648695.1. Classification (GTDB taxonomy): domain Bacteria; phylum Acidobacteriota; class Terriglobia; order Terriglobales; family Acidobacteriaceae; genus Granulicella. The sequence continues at coordinate 15,954 of DASRLB010000058.1, forward strand.
CGTCCTCGCTGCCGCGGGCGCGGTCGATGAGGTGTGGAACCTGGGCGATGTGGTCGGCTACGGGGCCAATCCGAACGAAGTCGTCGACCGCATCCGCGAGGTGGCGAAGGTGCATGTCCGCGGTAATCACGACCGCGTCTGTTGTGGGCTGACCAGTTCGCAGGGGTTCAACCCGGTAGCGGCGGCGGCGGCGGCGTGGACGCAGCGGACCCTTACGCCGGAGAACCTGGAGTGGCTCAAGGAAATGCCGCAAGGCCCGGTGACCGGCGCCGGACGGGCGATGTGCGCGCACGGATCGCCGCTGCATGAAGACCAGTACATCGTCACCATGCGCGATGCATGGGCCCCGTTGCAACAGATGGCGACCGAGGTGACATTCTTCGGCCATACCCACCTCCAGGGCGGATTCTCGCAGCGCGACGAAGAGTGGCACGAGAACCGTCCGCACTATTCGACGGAGGACGAGCCAGAGCATGTGGAGATGGAAATCGCCGAAGGCACGCGGCATTTGATCAATCCAGGCTCGGTGGGGCAGCCGCGCGACCACGACTGGCGGGCGGGGTTTGCGATCTACGACGACGAGGCGGCGAAGGTCACCTTCTACCGCGTGCCGTACGATGTACGGGCGGCGCAGGCGGCGATCCGGGCGGCGGGGCTTCCGGACAGACTGGCGGCGCGGCTGAGTGATGGACGCTGACGAGATGCCCCATTTTTTTAGCGAAATGCGCGTGTTGAACTTTTGACGGGCGAACGTTGGGCGATACGGGAGTAGACTTTCGACAGGAGATCGCGATGGGCGCAATTGAGGACGTTCGCAAAGTAATCCAGGATCTCGTCGCGCCGGAGCTGAAATCTCTCCAGGCGACGATCAAAGGTGTCGATGAGGCGTCCAAGCTTCGTGACGAAGCTTTGTCTGCCAAAATTGACAGTAGATTTGACGCGCTGTCTGAGAAGATGAATCTGAAATTCGAGCATGTCCTTAATGAAATGAAGGCCAATCAGGCCATGCTCATCTATACCTTGAACCTCGACAACCGCGTCAAGGATATCGAGCGTAAAACCGCCGAACCGATGCACGCGACCTAAGCTTTAATTCAGAACAACTTCCCAAGTGTAAAAATAAACTTCCTCTGCCCATCGTTGCCGATGGCGGGGGCCGCCGTGATGACGCCGAACGGCGTTTCCGCGACGATACCGAAGTAGACGTCCTGGCGGAAGATGTTGGGGCCGTCGGGGCGGCGCATTTCGCCGGCTTCGTAGGCACCGCCGACATAGATGCTCTGGCCCAGTGGCGCGGGGAGCTTGGCGATGCGGCGCAGATAGCCCGGGGTGAACAGGAAGTAGTCCGTGCCGCGCAGTTCGTCGATCGCCGACGCGCTCAGGCGCAGCGGGCCGCCCAGGGTATAGCGGAACGGCTGGGCCACATCGCGGTTGAACATCGTCGCGCCTTCCGCGTTGAGCAGAACGATGTGCTTCTTGGCGAAGGTGTGGGCGAATTCGATCTGGCTTGAAAGCTGCGGTGCGCTTGGGCTTCCGGGCGTGCCGTAGAGGTAGCCGAAGCTGTTCACAGTGCGAAGGCCGTATTGCGGGACCAGCGCGCGGTCCTGCGAGTCGAAGACGACGCGAACGCGGCCGGTCTGGGAGTTGCCGTGGTAATCGGGGAGACCGTCCTGCCCGGTGCTGGTGGTCCACTGGGCATTCTGGAACGAGTATCCCGCGCGCACTTCGAGCTTGCGGCCGTCGGTGTAGCCAACGTCGCCGGAGGCGCCCGCCAATTGCCTCTGCCGCTCGGAGAGCCGGGTCTGGCCATTATAGATATAGAAGGGCTGGCGCGTGATGTTGGCGCGCGGCGCGACAAAGAAGCCGTTCCAGCCGACGCGGCGATAGTATTCGCCCTCGATATTGGTGAGCCAGCCAAAATCGAGCTTGCCGCGGAATTCTGAACCATAGCTGCCGAGGTTTTGGTACAGCAGGATCGAATTGACCGTCGCGCGCGTGACGCCGCCGGTCTGGGCGGCGATATTCACGCCGAGATCGAGGAAGGGCGGCCCGGTTTTCTTATCGCTGACGGTGACCAGCACGATGGGCCGCGACGAGTCTTTGGAGTCGTACCCGACTGTATAGTCGGCGTCGTATCCGCCATTGCTGCGGATGTCGGCGAGCAGCGCCTCGATCTTTTTGGTGTCCAGCGGCTGGTTGACGACCGGCGCGAACGCACGCGTAGCCGCTTCCTTGGCGGAGGCGGTCGGGGCCTTGATCTTCACCATCATGATGGTGCCGGCGGGGCCGCGCTCGCGGGAGCGGCGCTGGTCGATGTATTGCTGCCAGTCGGCGTCGTCGAGGGCGTACTTCAGCAGCTCGTCCTTGTGCTGCTCGGCGGCGTCGTAGCCGCGGTCGGCAAGCTGGCGAGTCTTCAGGTAATCGTTCGCGCCGAAGCCACTGATATCCGGCATGATGAGGATGTTGGAGAGTTTGCGGTCGTGGGCCTCATTGTTCTCGATGCCGACGGCGAACGCGCGTTGCAGCACGCCGACGATCGAGTCGAGGTCGCCCTTGCCGACAGGCTGGAGCGGAAGGCTGATGGCGATAACGACGTCGGCGTTCATCGCTTTGACGTCGGACGTAGGCAGGTTTTCGAGGATCGCGCCGTCGACAAACTCGTGTCCGTCGAGCTCAAACGGGCGAAAGACGCCGGGAATGGAGGCGGAGGCCCGCACCGCATCCTGTAGCGACCCGCGGCTGAAAGTGACGGTCTTGGCGGCATTGAGGTCGGTCGCCTGGCAGCGAAAGGGAATGGGAAGATTGTTGAAGTCGGTCTGGTCGTTGTAGGCGAGGAACTCGCGGTCGAGCAGTTCGTTGAGGCCCGTATCGGTTAGCAGGGAATTTCGCAGCGCAGCTCCATGCTTCAGGCCGACGGTGATGGCGTTGGGAATGTCGCGGCTGTCTTCGCGGCGCCGGAAGTTGCGGGAGGAGTATTGCGACTCGATGCGGAAGATGCGCGAGACCGATTCCTCGGTCATGATGTGGGTCATTTCCTCGGGCGTCTTGCCGGTCGAGTAGAGCGCCGCAAGGATCGATCCCATGCTGGTGCCGGCGACGACATCGACCGGGATGTGGTGTTGCTCGAACCATGCAAGGACACCGATTTCGGACATCGCCAGCGCGCCGCCGCCCCCCATCGCCACACCGATGACCGGGCGGTTTTTGGGTAGATTCGGCGGAGGCACCGACGGATCGAGCGGACCCAGCTTGAGCTTCGTTGTGCTGGCTGCGTGCTCGCCGGCGCTGGCGGGCTTGGAGGAAGATTTGGAGTCCGCGCCCGTCTTCTGGCCTCCGGTGGGAGCGTCTTTTCCGCCCATCCCGCCGGTGCCGGGGGCCTTGCCGTTGGTCTGCGGGGCTTGTTGCTGGGCGGCGGTTTGAGCAGGGGTCTGCGCAGGAGTCGCCGCAGTTTGCGCCCCGGCGCCCATGGGCGAAAGAACCAGAACGGCGCAAAGAACCAACGCAAGATTACGAGAGGATGAACTGTGCATGAAGCGCGTACCCGAGGTCGAATACATCTATCCCCGGTTGGATGCGCGACGCGGCGGCGCTACTGTATGCAGCCCGCCAAATTAGAGTGTGTACTCCTCGAACAACTCGGGAAACTGCTGCTTGAGCGAAGCGATCTTGGGGATGTCGCAGACCTGGATGTAGGGGTTATGCGGGTTCTTGAGCGCGTAATCCTGGTGATAGTCCTCGCCCGGGAAGAACTCGATGAGCGGCGTGATCTGCGTGACGATGGGGCCGGAGAAAACGTGCGCATCGTCGAGCTGCTTCACATAGGCTTCGGAAACTTCGCGCTGTTCTTCCGTCGTGTAGAAGATGTGCGAGCGGTACTGCGTGCCCACGTCCGCGCCCTGGCGATTGAGCTGCGTCGGGTCGTGCATGACGGAGAAAAAGATGCGCAGCAGCGTTCCAAAGCTGACCAGAGACGGGTCGTAGACGATTTCGATGGCCTCGGCGTGGCCGGTGTCCATGGAACAGACAGCGCGATAGATGGCGGTCGCGCTTTCGCCGCCCGAGTAGCCGACGGTGGTCTTGACGACTCCCTTGACGCGCTGAAAGACCGATTGCGAGCCCCAGAAACAGCCGCCCGCGAAGACCGCGGTGTGCTGCTCGCCGCCTTCCCAGCCGGAGGCCGGGGCGACGATGTCGTGGATGGGTGCGGGGATAGGTTCTTTGCGCGAATTTCCGAGTGCCATACGCCTCCAGAGCCGAACGATCAGAATGGCGACAAGCATCAGCGCGACGAAGATCAGCGAGATGGGTTGCAGCCAACCGTGCGGGTTCATCTGCTATTAGACGCTACGGATCCCATGCACGATGCGGGAGATCGCCGAGGCGAGCCTAAGCTAAGAGCTAACAGCTAGTCCGCCCGCTACTCCGGCGTGATGTACCCGCTCCGCGCCTGGATCGTCTGGTGTTTATCCCCGGTGCGGAGTTCGATGGAGTGAAACTTGCCCGGCTTCGAGGGCAGAGGCGTGAATCCGAAGCGGTATTGCGAGCGCAGGTCTTGTCCGATCTCAGCAAAAATCTCAGCAATCGGCGTGCCTGTGCCGACGACGAAGGCGCGGCCTCCAGTGGCTTTGGATATTTGCTTCATCACGGCGATGCCCGACGGCCGCAGCGAGGCGGCGGATGGATAGGGCACGCCGCCGATCACATCGTGCGTATAGAGCACGCCGTAGACGGCGACGCCCGCAAGCTGCGCCTCGCGGATGGCGTCCTGTAGCGAGGTTTGACTGCCATTGTCGTCCCCGTCGGTGAGGATGACGAGCGCTCGCCGGCCCGCCTCCGGGCTGGTAACGGACTTGCTGAGGGCGGCGATGGAGTCGTAGAGCCGCGTTGCCCCGGGGCCGGTCTCGGGCGCGAGATAGTCGAGCCGGCGGAGAGCGTTATGCAGCTCGTTGAGCCGCGTGGTCATCTTTTGCAGCAGGTCGATGCGGCTGTCGAAACAGGCAATCAGCGCGCGGTCTTTGGGGTTGGTGAGGATGTTGTTGAGGAAGGTCTCGCTGTTGAGCGCTTCCTCGTCGAAGTAGACGCGCTGCGATCCGCTGGTATCGATCATTAAGCCGATGGTGAGCGGTAGATCGTTGTCGCGGTTGAAGTAGCGGACCGCGGTTGGCTTGCCATCGACCTTGAGTGTGAAGGCATCTTTGCCGAGGTCGAGGACGAGCTGGCCATCGGGGTTGCGGACGAGCGCGTCGAGGGCGACAACCTTCACGTTGACCGAGATGGTGGAAGTGGCGGACGGAGCTTGTTCCTGCGCGAAGATCGGCGTGCCGCAGAGCACGACGGAGATGAGAAGCAGCGAGATGTATTCAACCTGTGTCCAGCTATGGAGTCGCATCGGTTGGGGTGCTTGCTGCGAGAACGAGGTCTGTAAACACTCTGGCTTCGTAAATACTCTTCGCGCCGGTCTGCTTCATGATGTCCGGGATGGCCGCCTGAACGGCCTTGTACTGGCGCATCATTGCAGGAACTTCCGGCCGCTTGTTCTGGCGCACAAACGCGCTGCACAGCTCGCGCATGATGCCTTGGGGCGTCCCGTCGTGAATATTGAAATCGGAACCGGCCATATCGCTCAGAGATTTTTGCGCTCGGCGATTGACCGATTCGAACGCAATGTACGTGTGGCGCAGCGGATGCAATTTGGACCATGCCACGGCCAATCCAAGTTCAAAAGGCATATTGAAGCGCGGCGTCGCAGGTGAAGCACGGCTGAGCTGTACGCGAGATAGATCGTGGATCGAAAAACGGCACGAGCGTATGAGGTCGAAGATTCTGTCAAGCCGCGCGTCGCCGCCTGGAATCGCTAACGTGACAGCCGGCTGAAGGCCGAGCTGCGTGACGCCGACGATATAGGCGATATAGAGTTTCTGGAAGCGGTCGTCGTATGGGATATTGAGGAAGACACGGTCCTGCGCTAAGCTGACCGTGGCCAAGCTACGCCGCCTTGCGGCTTGCACCGGGCCGTTTCGGAGCAGCGGCATGCCTGGACCTCTTCACGTCAAGGCGCCGTGCAGCGTCTTGCACGATCTGCTGAATTTCCTTCTGACGTGCTGGAGTGATGCCCAGGCTCCTGGCCACCTCGTCGGCAGTCGGCATCGGTGTCGTAATTTTGACCGAAGTTCCCATGTCTCAAATATAAACCTACATCCACCGTGCGGAATCCGTCGATGTCTGGAATTCCTCGAAACTGTCGTCACTCATGCGGCCTGGACTGTTGAGGTGCTGTCGCGACGTTTCTTTCGGATCTCTATGCCGTTCGTCCGCGGGCCTGAATTTCGAGGAAGCACTGGATCAGCGACACCGCCGCGGGCGTCACGCCGGCCATGCGGCTGGCCTGGCCGAGCGTCGAGGGGCGGACCTTCGACAGCCGTTGCACCATCTCGCGCGAGAGGCCGCTACAGGCGGTGTAGTCGAACCAGTCGGGGATGGCGCGCTGCTCGTCCTTGCGCAGGCGCTCCATCGACTTCTGCTGCTGCGCCAGGTACCCGGCGAACTTGATGCCAGTTTCGACCGTCTTCACTTCGTTGCGCACCCACACCGGGAGTTTGCCGGGGTGGGCGTCGATCGCACTCGCCCAGGGAGCTAGTTCAGGAACGGCGCGGATGCGGTCGAGCAGCGCGGGGACCAGTTGCTCGATGGTTATTGTCGGCCGCTTCAGGAGCTGCGCGAAGAGATCGCCCTTGACGGGTGCGGGCGGAGCTGGGCCGGTGGAGGTGCGGGCGTCGCTCGGCTGCGGAATAGAGCGGTCCGTAACGAGCTCAGAGCTTTGAGCTATTGAGCTCAGAGCGGAGAGGTCCGCATCGGTGACGCGCGCCGTTTCGAGCAGGTGCGTGAACGCGGCGGCGCGGGCTTGCTTGGATTCGTAGACGGCCCACGCCGCGTCGTCGATGAGGCCCAGCCTGCGGCCATGCGACGTCAGTCGAGTGTCGGCGTTGTCGATGCGCAGGTGCAGCCGAAACTCGGCGCGCGAGGTGAACATGCGGTACGGCTCGTCCGTGCCCTTGGAGATCAGGTCGTCGATCAGAATGCCGGTGTAGGCCTCGGTGCGGTCGAGAGTGAACGGCGCTTCTCCGCGAACGGAAAGCGCGGCGTTGATGCCGGCCATCAGGCCCTGGCAGGCGGCCTCCTCGTAGCCGGAGGTACCGTTGATCTGCCCGGCCAGATACAGGCCGTCGAACTTTTTCACGCGCAGCGCGCGGTCGAGCTCGGTCGGGTCGATGGCGTCGTACTCGATGGCGTAGCCCGGCCGCAGCATCTCCGCGTTTTCGAGGCCCGGGATGGAATGCACCATCGCCGCCTGGATTTCCATCGGCAGCGACGTGCTCATGCCGTTGATGTAGACCTCGTGTGTGGTCAACCCTTCGGGCTCCAGGAAAAACTGGTGCGAAGTCTTGTCCGGGAAGCGGACGATCTTGTCCTCGATCGACGGGCAGTAGCGCGGGCCGATGCCTTCAATCTGACCGGTGTACATGGGCGAACGATGGACGTTGGCGCGGATCAACTCCAGCGTCTCGGGGGTCGTCGTCGCGATGTGGCAGGATATCTGACGCAAGGGCGGCGTCCACGCCCCATCTGTCCCGGTGGACGACCGGAAGCTGAACGGGGTGGGGTCGGTGTCGCCCGGCTGCTCTTCAAACTTTGTCCAGTCGATGGTGCGGCCGTCGAGACGTGGCGGCGTCCCGGTCTTGAGGCGGCACTCGCGCAGTCCGAGCTTCTTCAGCGACTCGCCCAGAAGCACGCTGGCCGGTTCGCCCGAGCGTCCCGCGGTGTACTGCTGCTCGCCGCAATGGATGAGGCCGTTGAGGAACGTTCCCGTGGTGACGATGACGGCGCGCGCGGCGATGGTGCGGCCATCGCGGAGCAGGACGCCCGTGCAGGTAGCGCGTGAAGTCGGGTTGTGGGTTGTCGGTTGTGGGTTCGGCGAGGCTTCGGAGGCAGGAAACGAGCGGAGATTGGAGTCCGCCGGTGATTGGGCGGTAGAGGGGTCATTTGAACCTGCAACCGAGAACCCAGAACCCCCATCTGCGAAGACGAGGTCAACGACTTCCGCCTGCTTGATAAACAGGTTCGCAATCGACTCCAGCTTCTCGCGCATCTTCACGCGATAGAGCGCCTTGTCGCACTGCGCGCGGGGCGACCACACTGCCGGGCCGCGCGACGTATTCAGCAGCCGGAATTGGATGCCGCAGGCGTCGGCGACCTCGCCCATGATGCCGCCCAGCGCATCGACCTCGCGCACCAGATGTCCCTTGGCGACTCCGCCGATGGCCGGGTTGCAGGACATCTGCGCGATCAGGTCGAGGTTCAGCGTAAACAGTGCCGTGCGCAGGCCCATGCGCGCGACCGCGACCGCGGCCTCGCACCCGGCATGGCCCGCTCCGACGATCAAAACATCGAACTGTTCGGAAAACGACATCTTTTCCATTCTATGCGGTTCTCGAGCCAGTCGAACGGCAGCGCGCCGATAGGGTCCTCGTGGTGAGCGGCCGCGCCAGAATCGCACCGCAGTCGAAGGAAGAAGAGGTGGGGCCGATCGAGGTCCGCGACGGTCAGGGGGCGCTGGAAAAGGGCAAGAAGTAAGGGTCCCGATCGGGAACAATGAAGAGGCGGAGCTTGTGGGCCGCGCCTCTTGTTTTCTAGTGAAAAGTCCTCTCATTGCCATGATGAAAGGTTTTGCTTTGAAGGGTACGAGCTTCAGCTCGTACATAACGGGTCAATTTCAAAAGGTGGCTTTAGCCACTGAGGGGACGGTGCCAAAGGGATGTGCGAATGTTTGCCGCAAAAGCGGTATTCCTCCTGGCGCAGAGAGGTGATATTGCGACCTATATATGCAAGATGTTCAAGGTAGTCACGGTCGTCACGAATACGATGGTCCGTGAAACCGGGTTGCCAAATCTCTCCGCTCCATTTGAATGCGCGGCGGGCATGGAAAGAATAGCCGCCCTTTATCAGTTGCACCGAACGTTCCAGCGGCCTCTTGGGACTGATAATTAAATGAACGTGATCGGGCATGATGACGAAGTCATGCAAATCAAACTCTGCAGCGTAGCGATGAAGGGTATCCAACAGCGCAACAGCCCAACGTTCATTGCGGAAGAATGATTTGCGTTGAATTGTCTGGAACGTGACGAAGTAAGTTTGTCCGGCTTGGCGGAAAAGTTCTCGCTTCGGGCGCATCGTTCCCTCCGGGGCTAAAGCCCGCTTCCTACGAGGCCCGTTGATGTACGGGCTGAAGCCCGTACCCTTCAAAAAGTTCCCCACTCTTCCAAGCGAGTGACCACTCGATCTTCAAAGGAAAAGATACTCACTCTTCAAAGCGAAAGACAATACCCTTGCAACACCAGCTTACGCGAACGAGGCCAGCGCCTTTTCAAGGCTCACCTGATCTTCAACGTTGGTCGTTACCAGCGCGCGGTCGATCTGGCGGTTCAACCCCGTGAGCACCTTTCCCGGACCTACCTCGATGTAATGCGTCGCTCCGTCCTGTTGCAGCAGCCGGATGCACTCTACCCACCTCACAGCACCCGTAACCTGCCGAATCAGCGCGTCGCGGATTTCCGTGCCGCGCGTCAGCAGTCGCGCATCGGCGTTCGCGGCGATAGGGAATGCAGGGTCATTGAATGAGATCGATTCCAACTGGCTCGCGAGCAGGTCCTGCGCCGGCTGCATCAGCGAGCAGTGGAACGGCGCGCTCACCGCAAGCATGACCGCGCGTTTGGCGCCCGCCTCTTTGCAGCGTTCGGCGGCCAGCGCGACAGCGGCGGCGGAGCCTGAAATCACGGTCTGGTCGGGCGAGTTGAGATTCGCCGGTGCAACCACGGCGCTGACCCGCGACGCGGCCTCGGTGGGCGTCGTCGCCGAGTTGGCAGGATCGCTGATTGCCTCGGTAGCGGCTGCGGTCTGTTCGACCGGGTCGCTGGGGTTCAGCGGCGGCGCCTGCGTCAGTTCGTCCGAGACCTTGGCGCAAATGTCGTTGATGCGCTCCGGATCGAGCCCGAGGATCGCGGCCATAGCACCCTCGCCCGCCGGGACGGCCTGCTGCATATACTGCCCGCGGAGCCGAACGGTGCGAACGGCATCTGCGAAGCTCAACGTGCCGGCGGCGACATGCGCGGTGTACTCGCCCAGCGAGTGCCCGGCCGCCAGCGCCGGCGCAAGTCCGCGCGATTTCAGTTCCGGTTCGAACGCCCGCCACGCGGCGACCGAGACAGTGAGGATCGCCGGCTGAGTATGCTCGGTGAGTTTGAGTTGATCTTCGGGGCCTTCGAAAATAATCTTCGAAAGCGCAAAACCCAGCGCGTCGTCGGCCTCTTCAAAGACCGCGCGAGCGGCGGGGTACGTGTCGTACAGATTGCGGCCCATGCCCACGGTTTGCGATCCCTGGCCGGGAAACAGCAGCGCGATCTTCGCGGCGTCACTCATAGATATCTATTGTAGGAGGCGTCGCGGGTTAAGCAGCACTATTCTGTCGGGCTGGTCACGAAGATCTGGTCGGCCTTCGCGGAGACCACCCGATACAGCGCGAACTGCCGCGAACTGTGGCCGCGCAGTTCGAACAACAGGCTGGCGCGATGGCTGGCGTCGGGGTCGACGGCGTCGACCAGCCGGAACCACGGCGTGCGGTCGAGGTGCGCGGCGTCGGTCACCGAAGAAAACGCGACCTGCAACTCGCCGCTGGGCAGTTGCTGCGCGACCAGGGTCACGTACCGCTCCGCACCGGCAACGCCCGAGGCCGCGGCGGGCGGCGCGCTGAGGGCCGTGTACACGAACGTCGGAAGGCCGCCGTAGCTGAGCGTGTAGCCCGTCAGATCTTCGCCCGAAAGCGGTGCGGCAGGGGGCGTGGGCTTGACGGGCGCGGTGTGGCGCGTGCGTGCGGCGGCTGTTCTCGGCTTCGTCTTCGCCGAGGCAGGCGTTGGAGGCGGCGCGGAATTGCGTCGCACATAAGCCGCGATTTGAGTCTCCGCGATCGCCTCCAGTTTCGTCAGCACGTCGGCACGTTCGCTGGGCGTCGCCCACTCGCGAGCAAACGGATGCGGCTCGCGGTTCGTCGGGTCGGACACCACGATCATCTGGTGCAGGTCTTTCGGCATCCCGGTCATTTGCGGCGCGGGATCGCCGCCGATACCGGCTGTCTTGCCGCGCCGCATATCGGGCCGGTCGGGGTCGTCGTTCAGCGAGCCCGGCATCGCCGAAACGCTGCCGTGCGCCCGCGCCTTGCGGTCGGCCGCGGCTTGCTTCGGGTCGCGATGCCGCAGCGTAGGCCGGTCCGTGTCGTCGGTAGGGTCCTTGGGGGCGGGCGGGATTGCCTGACTGTCGCCGGCTGGCGCGGAGGTGGTGGTTGAGGTGCCGGAAGGCGTGGTCGTTGCCGGCGTCTGCGCCGGTGTGGTGGTCGCCGGAGGCTTTGAGAAATGCGGCCGGTCCGGATCGTCATCCACAGCCGGCGGCGGCGTGACAGACGTTGCGGGGGCCGTCGTCTTGCTGGGCTTCTTGTTGTCGTCCGTATCCGGCGCGCCCGCGGTCTTGCTATCGTCCGTGGCGCGGCGGACGAACGTTGGACGGTCGTCGTCCTTGCTGGAAACAATCGCGTAAGGGTTCACCGAGGCGTGCAGCGCCGGAGTCTTGCGCGGCACAGGCATGGTGGCAAAAGTGCCGTAACCGAACCAGCCGAGCGCGCTGCTGTCGTCGATCCCGCCGCCGGGGGGTTGCAGGTGGCGAGCGTAGTCCAGCGTGATGGTGCCTTGCGGAACGCCCGCCTTTTCGAGGAAGTAAATGTTGCCGCTATCCAGCGCCAGCGGAACGGGCCGGGAATAGTAGGTGCCGCCGTCCTCGAAGCCGCCGTCGATAAAGAGAGACACCGGAATCAGCCGCGCCGCGACCGGCTTGGCGAGGTCTCCGGTCCATTCATACACGCCCACCGAGCGGGTCACATTTTCAGGCGCTTCGACGTGGTGCATCTGCGCCTGCGCAGTCGCGGCGAGCAACATCGCAAGGGCAAGCAGGCGGGTTGGGCGGAACTTGAGCATCGCTATGAGATTAGACGTGTTTGGCGGAAATGCGGGTGTAACCGTCCATTTGCGGGGGACGGGGCCATCAATCTCCGGCAGCGTGCGCTGGAAAGTCGCTGGGCTGGGGCCTGCGGGGCGCGAAGCCGGACCAGCGCCGAAGCCGGGCGCGGAATGCCGGCATCGCCAGCCGCACGTGATCGAAGAAGAGGTAAACGACCGGCGTGGTAAATAGCGTCAGGGACTGCGAGACGAGCAGGCCGCCAACGATCGTGATGCCCAGCGGCCGGCGCAGCTCCGATCCGGTCCCGCCTCCAATCGCCAGCGGAATGCCGCCCAGCAGCGCGGCCATGGTCGTCATCATGATCGGCCGGAAGCGCATCATGCAGGCCTGGTAGATGGCCTCCTCCGGCGACTTGCCCTGCTCGCGCTCCGCGACCAGCGCGAAGTCGATCATCATAATGGCATTTTTCTTAACGATCCCGATC
>DASRLB010000059.1:0-3867 GCA_035648695.1 Acidobacteriaceae bacterium
TCCGGTGGCACTCGTCTCGTTGCTCGTCACGCTTGTCATGCTCTTCGGCTTCCAGGGCCAACAGATCGTCGACCAGCCGGCTGTCATTGCGATGTTGGCCGTTCCCATCCTCATACAGGTCTACTTGAACTCGGGGCTCGCTTATTTGCTCAACAGACGGTTGGGCGTGGCGTACAACGTTGCCTGCCCTTCCGCGCTCATTGGCGCGTCCAACTTCTTCGAACTTGCCGTAGCCGTGGCGATCAGCCTCTTCGGATTTCAGTCGGGTGCGGCGCTTGCCACGGTGGTAGGCGTGCTGATTGAAGTGCCTGTGATGCTGTCGGTCGTGGAGCTCGTGCGCCGCAGCAGGACATGGTACGAAGGCGTCGCATCAAGTGACGGCAAATAGTGGACGGCGCTGCGCAGCCGGCCAAGGATCCGTCGACCGCCGTCCTGGTTCTTGGAATCAAGCAAATTATCGCGTGGGGCTCCGTCTACTATTTGTTCGCGTTGCTGATGGAGCCAATCCAGGCAACACTGGGCGCTACAAACAATACGATCGTCGGGGCGACGTGATTCCTGAAATCAGAAGCGTTATGATCTGTAGTCCGATTTCACCTGCGCGGCAAGTATCCTGATTTCTTGCAAATAGTGTGTAACCCAAAGCCCGGGTTTTACCTGCTAATTTGCAATCGGCCGGCCCGCTTTAAGGCGGGAATGAGAGTGCGCTTGGAACTCCACTGAGAGAATGATGGCAGAGAACGTGCTCGAGAGAGGTTTAGAAAATGTCTTCGCGCCACAAGGAGCGCCACCCGCTCAAAAGGATCGGCTGGTTGCGTGCAGCAGTATTGGGAGCGAACGACGGGATCGTGTCGACATCGAGCCTCGTGCTCGGCGTGGCGGCCGCGCATGGAACGCACGGCAGCATATTGATTGCGGGGGCAGCGGGCCTTGTTGCCGGCGCCATGTCGATGGCCACTGGAGAATACGTCTCCGTTCATTCGCAGGCCGATACGGAACGGGCCGCGCTCGACCAGGAGCGCGCGGAACTCAAAGCCGATGACAAGGGCGAGCATCGAGAACTTACGCAGATCTACGTTGGACGCGGTTTGGATGCATCCCTTGCAAGAACCGTGGCGGAGCAGCTTATGGCGCACGATGCGCTAGACGCACACGCTCGCGAAGAACTTGGCATCTCGAAGACACTGAGCGCACGTCCGTTGCAAGCGGCGCTGGCCTCTGCTTCCAGCTTCGCGACCGGGGCCGCCCTTCCACTGTTGGTTGTGGCATTTGCGCCACAGGCGAGCCTGATTCCATTTGTCTCCGGAGCTTCGCTACTGTTCCTCGCTTGTCTGGGGGGCCTGGCTGCGTATGTCGGGAACGCAAACGTGGCAAGAGGCGTACTGCGCGTCACATTTTGGAGTGCTTTGGCGATGGCGGTGACCGCAGGCATCGGAGCACTGCTCGGAACGGTGGTGACATGAGCAATCTCTGGTACTTAGCCCTTATCGGGAGTGAAACGGTCGCTCCTTGCGAGCCCATGCGGCGGCCGCTTCAGGCGGCCGCCGCGATTGACGTCGCAAGAGTACGGCGATAGTCTTGGGTTGGCCAGAGATTCCTTGGCCGCAGTGAACGGTTGGAATCGAATCAGGAGGGTTCGGATGGGGAAGTTCGCGCACTTGCTCGCAACGTTAATTGTAATTGGCCCGCTGATCAATTGCGGCAGCGTGATTGCGCAAACGCAGCAGCAGCATGTGCACGACATGTCTCATGGCGTAATGCCATTTGATGTAGCGAAGACCGTGCACATTTTCAAGATGACGGAGTCTGGGGGCGTTGAACGCGTAATCGTTAAGGACAGGACCTACGCCGACCAAGTTCCGCTCATTCAACAACATTCGCGCAAGGAAGCCGAGCGCTTCCGGCATGGCGACTATTCGGACCCGGCGGCACTGCACGGAGCAAGCATGCCGGGTCTCAAAGACCTGCAGCTCGGCGCGCGGCGAGTCAAAGTTTCATATTCCGACTTATCTGACGGCGCGCAGATCACGTTTCAAACCAGCGATCCGCATCTGCTAACTGCAATACATCGCTGGTTTGGGGCGCAATTATCTGAGCACGGGGCGGACGCGAAGGCGGAATGAAGTAATCGTAGGCCAATCGCCGCGCTGGGAGAAGCTCTATCAAACGAAGCAGCCCGAAGAGGCCAGCTCGTATCGCCCGCACTTGGACGTATCGCTTCAGCTCATCGAGGAAGCCGACTCGTCGATGCTAGTACGACCGTCCACGACGGCATCATCCACCCAACCTGCTCGCCCGGCCGCGCGCACAAACGGTCGCCGCCCTGAGCAACGTTCGTCGGAACGGCGCCGTCCTTTCCATCGGAGGTCACCCGCATCACGGTCTTGGGCGCGAGGTCCAGCAACGCAGGGATCGCACCGGAGGCGTCTTCGCGCGCGAAGCCCCAGCACCTGGCAGAGCACGACCAGAACTGTGATGACGGCTGTCGCCTTGGAAATACACCGCAACGGCACCGTCCGTAAGGAATTCCACCGGGCACGCTGCTGGCGCGACGGTGGCAACCACGCAATAAATCCACGCCGTGCCGGTGCCGAGCGCAATCAACGTGAACATGTCGAGGTTGCGGTTCTTGAGTGATTCCCAGGCGCGAATGAAAAACGGCCAGGCCGCCCAAGGAACTACTGGTGTCACGAATCCAAGCTGTATCCAATTCGACGTTTGCTTGTCGAGGTATTGGCGCAGATCGAACACCTGACCGCCAATTTCGAGGCAACTTCCGCAATACGCCGACCTCCCAGATGAGGCTCAACGCAAAGATCAGCACCGTTCACGCCACCGCGGAGCGGAGAGCTATAGATGCTGCTCGTTGCGTTACGCGGTGTGGTCCATCGCGCCAGCTAACAAAGCCGAATGGTTATAGGTTTTCGATCACCTTTTTCAGTTTCGACTGAACCTGTCCGGCAACGGTATG
Source organism: Acidobacteriaceae bacterium (assembly GCA_035648695.1). Taxonomy (GTDB): domain Bacteria; phylum Acidobacteriota; class Terriglobia; order Terriglobales; family Acidobacteriaceae; genus Granulicella. The sequence continues at coordinate 2,972 of DASRLB010000059.1, forward strand.
CGGCTCGGATACCATTGATCCGCATGAGGCGCGCTATGCGATGCTTGCTGCACGTCTCTCCAGCTTCTCGAAGATCAAGGAAGACGCGAGGCGCCCCATAGATGCCGTGGCTGGCCAAAAACGAAGCGCCAATTAAGCGTAGAAGTCTTGCATCCTCTTGTGCGTGGTTTGAAATTGGTTCTTTCAGCCAGGCGTAGTAGCCGCTGCGCGTGACGTTGAGCAGGCGACACATGGTCTTAACGGCGTACTTTTCCTGATGTAACTCGATGAACTGGTAAAACCGACGGACCTTTCTTGCCGTGTGCGGCTTGGCCATATTCCCTCCCGTGCCATTGGCAACATGAGATTACCTCGTGTCCACCAAATACTGGGAAGTCCACTTGGCTAGCCGCGAGACGTACGGCGCACCACGAGTGCACGCGGTACTCTCGTTTCAGGGGATTGCCTGCTGTCGTAACACGGTGGCCAAGCTGATGCGCAGAGCGCAGATTGTGCCCAAGGCGATCCGGCATTTCCGAGTAACGACCGACTCGCGCAATACGAAGGAAGTGCTACCGAACTTGGTCAAGCGGTGCTTCAAGGCGGAGCGGCCTAATGCTTGTTGGCTCAGCGATGTGACTTACAGTACGCCCAGACAGCGAAGCCCGCCTCGATGGGGCTGAGCTGCTTGAGCATGTCTGGAATGCATGTCTCGACGAAGTTGATGTTGCAGTAACGAGCATGCCCTACCTCTGCTACGAGAGGCAGTGAGCCGAAGCGGCGGTGACTTGCCGGACACTGGCAAGGTGACGAAGTCCGCGGGAAACGGGGCTTGCGGCGAAGCGGTTACGCCAAGATGAGTCTCTAGGCTGAGCACGGGACGGTTGAGGAACACGAACCTATTGAAACGCATCTGA
>DASRLB010000060.1:0-8995 GCA_035648695.1 Acidobacteriaceae bacterium
TTCGTCGAAGACTCCGTCCGCTTCTACCTCGAATCGCTGGTCGCCAACGCCTGGGGCTTCCTCAACCTGCAACTCGACGCCAAGGCCCTCTCCGACGGCATGCTTTCGCTCTCCCTCGCCAGCGGCGTCTTCCCCGACGCCCTGCCCTTCGACATTCCCTCCTCCGACCCCGCGCCCCGCGGCCGCTCCCTCGAAGAGTGCTTCTCCGCCGGCCAGCAGTCCTGCACCTTCTACCTCGCCATCCCGGAGTATCGCCAGGGCGGCATGAACGTCTCCATCAACAGCGGCCGGGTCAGCACCCGCTTCAGCGCCCACCTCCAGCTCACCCGCGACGAGAACGGCGGCGGCAACCGCGAGAAGCCCATCCAGGTCGCCCACAAAAATCTCCAGCTCATCGCCGAAACCGAAAACCTCGAAGGCTCCGTCCTCCTGCCTTGCGCCCGCATCCTCAAGACCGACACCGGCTCCTTCCTCGCCGACCCGGCCTTCGTCCCGCCCCTGATGAACATCCACGCCAGCGACGTCATCGAGACCACGCTGCGCAGCATGGTCGAGTTGCTGGTCACCCGCGGCACGCAGCTCTCCGGCGCCCGCCGCCAGAAGAACCAGTCCCTCGCCGACTTCACCGCGTCCGACGTCGCCAACTTCTGGCTGCTGTACACCATCAACACGCGGCTCCCGGGCATGCGCCACATGCTGCAATCCACCAGCGTCGGCCCCCAGCAGCTCTTCAGCGCCATGGAAGACCTCGCCGGCTCCCTCACCTCGTTTTCCCCGAAGATCGATCCCCGCGACCTGCCCTCCTACGCCCACGAGCAGCCCGGCCCCTGCTTCCAGAAGCTCGACGAACTGATCCGCATCATGCTCGACACCGTCGTCCCCAGCAACTTCGTCTCGCTCATCCTCAAGCAGGTCCGCGACACCATTTACGCCACCTCCATCGACAAGGATTCCTACCTCGAAAACACCCGCCTCTACCTCGCCGTCACCGCCGACATGCGCGACCCCGACGTCATCGACCGCGTCCCCAAGCTGATGAAGGTCTGCTCGGCGACCCACATCGAAAACCTCATCCGCCACGCGCTCCCCGGCTTGAAGCTCACCTACGTGTCCAGTCCGCCGCGGGCCATTGCAGTCAAGCTGCGCTATCACTACTTTGCGATCGAGCAAACCGGCCAGGTATGGGAATCCATCCAGCGCACCCGCAACTTCGCGGTCTACGCGCCCTCGGACTTCCTCCGCCCCGAAATGGAGCTCATCATCATGCTGCCCAACGCCAAGTAAGCTCCCACCAGAACTTTCTTCACAACGAAGTTCACCAAGGGCGCCAGCCTCGGTTTGTGGATCGGCGCCTGGGGTATTCTGGTAGGCACACTTCCAACCATATAACGGCGCTGACGCCGGAGAGGACGGTCTTGACATCATGCATGCGTTCGCATTCGTGGCAATGGTTGGGCCCATGGCAAGCCGGCTATTTGAACCGGTTCCCATAGCCGAACAGGTGCGCAGCGCGCCGTTGCTCATCTACTCCGTCCTCACTCTCTCGCTTGCTGCCGCATACCTCGCGCTGTGGCGGGCAGCGACAGACTTTCCAATTTTTCGCAACATGGGCATGTACCTCCTGCTGGTCGGGGTACAACTGGGCACGATCTACCTTGGGGGCAACTCATTCCAGATGAAGCTGATTGCCTTGACGGCGCCCCTGATCGTGATGATCGCGGGGGAAGCCATGCGTGTGCCCCATCGACGCTGGGCCCTGCTGATCTGGCCTCTTTGTCTTTTGTCCTTTTTCCTGGACTGGTTCCCTTCGTTCAGGACTTTGCGGACCTTGCCGATCGATATAGGCCAGGTGTTTCTGTGCATCCTGACGTTCCAGGGGTTTCGCTACGGCAAGAAGCGCGACCGTCAGATTGCCGCCGCCTTTGTCTTTCTGATCTGTGCGCGTTGGACGCTCTCCCCCTACTTTCGGGCCGTCACGCACATACCGCAGGCCGTCGATATCGCCGGTTGGCGTTGGAGTTTCAATCCCTTTTCGCTGATTATTCTCGCCACGGCCACGTTGGCCATTTATGTTCGCGCTCTGATCGAGGACCGCCGGGAAAAGCAGCGTCTGTCAGCGGAACTGGAGGCCGCGCGCAGTGTGCAGCAAGTTCTCATTCCGGAAGAGATTCCCAGTATTGCCGGCTTCGCGATCCAGAGTATCTACCTGCCCGCAGGCGAGGTAGGCGGCGACTTCTTTCAAATTCTGCCGATAGAGGATGGTGGGGTGCTGGTCGCGATCGGCGACGTCAGCGGAAAGGGGATGCCGGCCGCCATGACCGTATCGCTGCTGGTAGGCACAGTACGAACGCTGGCCCACTATACGCAACGGCCCGGCGAGATTCTTGCGGCGATGAACCAACGTATGCTGCAACGTAGCGGCGGTGGGTTCACTACCTGCCTGGTCCTGCGCGTGGACGCGGATGGAACGCTGACTGTGGCCAATGCCGGTCATATTGCGCCTTACCTGGGCGGCAGGGAGCTGGCCGTCGACAATGGGCTGCCGCTCGGCCTTTCGGCGGAGACGACCTATGCAGAATCGGTCTTTGCCATGGCGGACGAGCAACAACTCACCCTCATGACCGACGGCGTTGTCGAGGCGCGGGACAAGAGCGGCGTCCTGTTTGGGTTTGACCGCACTGCGGCCCACAGCATGGATCCAGCCGAGGCGATTGCCGAGGCCGCCCAGAGATTCGGGCAGGACGACGACATCAGTGTCATCTCCTTGAGACACACATCGCTTTCGGGAAGCGCCCCTGAAGTGCCGCGTCCGGGCCTTGTCGAAGCCCATTAGAGGCAAACTCACGCCCCGCGACTGCCCGCCACAGCACTCTCACTACTTTTTCATCAGCAACACAACAACCACACCGATCAGCAGCACGATCACCACAACCAACAGGATCAGCAACAGCGGCGACACCTTACCGGCCGCAGGTGGTGCCGGCATCTCCGGGGCCTTTATCGCCGGCATGGCCGGAGCCGCCATCGCGGGCATATGGAGCCCCCCGCCCGCCGGAGCAGCCGGTGCCGGAGGCATCGCGAACCCGCCACCGGCTGCGGGCATCGGCGGTGCGTGTGGCATCGGCGGCATGGGAGGCATTCCCGGCATGGCAGGCGCCGGCGGCATAGCCCACGCCGGCTGCGCAGGCATCGCCGGGGCCGCGGCGGCGGCCGGAGCCGCAGGTGCCCCTCCCCTTTCGCGAAACTTCGAAGCGTCGATAATCCGCGTAAACTCTCCCGGCCCCGACGGAGCGGCAGGTGCAGCGGCAGCAGCCGGGGCCGTCGAAATCTGGAACGCCACCGTCGCTCCCGCCGGCGCGCCCGAAGCCGGCGGCGGCGCATAAGCCGGATAAGCCTGTGCTGCCGGGGCTGCCGGGGCTGCTGGAGGCGCCGGGGCCGCCCGCGCTGCAGCCGGTGCGTCGCTCAGCGTACTCCACATCTCGGTCAACGATCCCCCGCCCTGCCCCGTCGCAGGAGCAGCCGGCGCAGCCGGTGGTGGCGCGGAATTTGCCGGCGCGCTCGAAGGCGACTCCAGCTTGCGCAATATCTGCGTCAACCCGCCGCCACCCATCGGTGCCGGGGTGGACGCCGGGGCCTGGGGCGTCGGCTCGCCATAGCTCGGGCTTGCATAGCTCGGCCCCGAACTGCCGTAACCCGGGTCCCGCTTCGCGGGCGACCCCGGGGCCATCGGAGGAAAGGCATCCGCCTGGCCCTCATCGCCCTTGCGCTTATGTTGGTCTGGCCCCGTAAAGAGCTGCGTAAAACTCCCCGGCGCGGGCGGCCGTGGAGGCTCGGGCCGCGGAGTCGCCGCCGCCGGTCCGCTGCGGTCCAGCGACTGAAAGAGCTGTGTAAATCCACCGCCGCCGCTCGGTGCCGGAGCCGGTGGCGGAGCAGGCACGGGAGTCGCGGCAGCCGGCCGTTCGGCCGCACCCGGCTCGCTCGACGCAAACATCGATGTCAGCGACCCCGGCGCCGCCGATGTGGCCGCGGGAGTAGGCGTCGGCACACCCGCACCCGGACTGAACGCCGCCGCGGCCGGTTGCGGAAGCGGTCGCGCCGTCGGATTCGGCCCGCCGCCCGCCGACGGCCCATCCATGGTCTGCAACAACTGCGCCAGGCTCGACGCCCCGGAAGGCGGTGCGGAAGCGGACGCGGGATCTGGTGGCGTCGTCAGCTTTGAACCCATGATCACATCGAAACTCGGCGCGGACGCAACCGGCGGCGGCGCGGGAGGCGTGAACGATGCGGGTGCGGACGGCTTCTGGTCCAGCGTCTGAAATAGCTGCGTAAATCCGCCGCCATCGGCGTTCGCCGGAGGCGGGGCCGGAGCGGAAGGAACAATCGGCGCGGAAAAAGTCGGCGCGGGCGCGGGCGTCTTCAGCGTTTCAAACATCTGCGTAAATCCGCCGTCGCCCGCGTTCGCAGGGGGCGGGGCCGGTGCAGAGGGAACACTCGGCGCGGAAAAAGTCGGCGCCGGTGCTGGCGGCGCATAAGGAGGCGCCTGCGGCGCGGACGCAGGCGTCTTCAGCGTTTCAAACATCTGCGTAAATCCGCCGCCATCCGCGTTCGCCGGAGGCGGAGCCGGTGCAGAGGGAACACTCGGCGCGGAAAAACTCGCCGCAGGGGCAGGCGGCGCATAAGGAGGCGCGGGCGGCGCGGGTGCGGGCGCCTTCAGCGCTTCAAACATCTGCGTAAATCCTCCCCCACCCGCGTCCGCCGGAGGCGGGGCCGGAGCGGAAGGAACGCTCGGCGCGGAAAAGGTCGGAGGCGCGGAAACAGCCGCCGGTTCCGGCTTCTTCAGCGCTTCAAACATCTGCGTAAACCCACCGCCACCCACGTTCGCCGGCGGCGGAGTCGGAGCAGGGGGTGTATAAACAGGTTCCGCCGCGGAAGGCCCATACGCCGTCGCCGCCGGGGATGCCGGCATCGAGTTCAGAATGCGCTGCAAAGGATCGGTATTGCCTGGGTCCCCGCTGCCGGGCGCATGAAACTTCACCTCATGCACACTCGGCACCGCGGGCTTTGCCGCCTCGGCAACAGCAGGCGGCCACGCCGCGGGCGCTGCGGGCGCTACGGGCTCCTCCTCCACCGTCCCGAAGATGCCGGTCGCGCCGCCCGATGACTGCCCGCCCGCGTCCCCCGGCTTGTCCTTGAAGAAATCGTTTGGATCGAATTCCGCCATGTCCTGTCTCCCATGCCCTGTACTATCTCTCTTGTGCGAAGCCTTCGCAAACCATTCGCGCAATTGCTTGACAGCAGTTCGTATTGTTCCTAGCATAGCCGCTATCGGTCAAACGAAAAGTTCGAGTGTTAGAGCTTTCGGTGAGCGTTTGCCAAAGACGTTACAAACGAGCAAGCCTCGTCCAGCATCGGCGATTCCATCCTCCCTTCGGGGCCAGCAACCGACGGTAGTCGGTTGTATCGACGGCATAGGTTGTGCTTATGAAATTTCTGTCTCGCGTCGTCTGGTCGGAGGGCATGCATCTCAGCCCCCAGCACTTCCAGATGCAGAGTAGATACTTTGAGGATTCGCTCTGGTTTCTCAGTGGAAGCCTGCGCAACAATCCCTGGGGCCTGCTCAGTCTTGCACTCGACAACGACGCCGTCCGCAACGGCCTCGCGGTGCTGCGTTACGCCTCCGGCGTCTTCCCCGACGGCCTCGTTTTTGAAATCCCCGACAGCGATCCGCCCCCGCCCCAGCTCAGCCTCAAAGACCTCTTTACCCCCACCGACAGCGAGATCATGCTCCACCTCGCCGTCCCCGGCCGCCGCGGCCAGGGCTTCGATACCGACCTCAACGGCGGTTTCGACTCCCGCTACGCCACCTTCGAGCGCGTCCTCCGCGACGAAACCATCTCCGAAGACGAGTACCCCGTCACCCTCGGCCGCAAGAACCTCATCCTCTGTAGCACCGCCCAGCTTCAGCCCGACCACATCTCTTTCCCCATCGCCCGCATCCTGCGCGACGGCAAGGGCGGCTTCGTCGCCGACCCCGCATTCCTTCCCCCCCTGCTCCGCATCGGCGTCATCGAAGACCTCCTCCACCGCATCAAGCACCTCGCCGACCTCATCGAAGAAAAAATCATCGTTACCCGCAGCGGACAGAAAAAAGTCGGCCAGTTCGAAGCCGGGACCTCCGCCCTCGACGTCGCCAACTACTGGTTCCTGCACGCGCTCTGCTCGGTCACCCCCGCCCTGCGCAACCAGCTCGCCAGCCGCAACGGCCACCCCGAGGAGCTGTACTCCATCCTCGCCGAGGTCTCCGGCTCGCTCTGCACCTTCTCGCTCGACTCCAACCCCGCGACCATCCCGGCCTACGACCACCTGAACCTCAACCGCGTCTTCTCCGAGCTCGAAGACCACATCCAGCGCCACCTCGAGATCGTCGTCCCCTCCAACACCGTTACACTCGATTTCCGCCGTTCCGAGCAAAATGTGCATTTCGCCCAGGTCCTCGACGAGCGCTGTTTCCGCCGCTCCCGCTGGATTTTCGGCATTCGCTCCGACATTTCGGAGTCGGCCACTATGCGCCTTACCCCCAATCTGGTAAAAATCTGTTCGGCGGAAGGCGTCGTAAAACTTGTGCAGCGCGCCCTGCCCGGCCTCGAGTTGGTCCACCTGCCCGTGCCACCCTCCGCCCTGGCGGCGCAGGCAGACATGCACTATTTCACGATTGCCATGTCGGGCCCGTGCTGGCAGCATATCCTCGTTACCAAAAATGTCGGAGTTTTTCTTCCATCCGAGCTCGGAAACGCTATCTTTGAAGTCACCATCATCGTCGAGGCAAATGCATGAACCCGAATGAAGCGGTACAGGCCTTGCGGACCAACAATCTCGCGCTCGCGTTTCAGGACGTCATCACCGTCGTTCTGCGCGTGCGCTATCGCACCCAGCGCGTGGCCGACGCCAACGCCTTCCGCGAAAGCATCCGCAAGATGATTGCCGCCGGAGCGCAGGAAACCCGCCGCCTCGGATACAGCGATGCCACCTCGCAAATGGCGCTCTACGCCATCGTCGGCTTCCTCGACGAAAGCGTCTTCACCTCCCAGGACCCCACCTTTCACGAGTGGTCGCAACGCCCCTTGCAGGAAGAAATGTTCGGCGGCAGCTTCGCCGGGGAATATTTCTTCCGCCACCTCGCCGACCTGTTCAACCAGCCCGACTCCGCCGAACTCGCCGACATCCTCGAACTCCACGCCATCTGCCTTCTGCTCGGTTACCGCGGCAAGTACGCCTTCGGCGACAACGGCGAAATTCCCAACATCCTCCGCCGCATTCGCGAAAGGATCGCCAAGATCCGCGGTCCGCTTTACCTCTGCCGCGTGGCGCCCCCGCCCGCACTCGCAGCGGTCCGCGCCGGCGACAAGTGGGTCCGCCGCCTCGTCTTCATCACCGCGGCCATGGTGGTCATCTGCCTGCTGGCCTTCGCGGGCTACTGGTATCTCCTCGGCGAAGGCCTTAACGCGGTCCAGATCCAGACAGCCGCGCTGACGCCCCTCTTTCATCCTGTCACCGTCAGCGCCATGATCGCCGGAGGGTTCGCGCGATGAAAAAGAGCATCTGGATCGGCATTCTCATCTTCGTCCTCTACTTCGCGCTGATTGTCGGCATCGCCTATCTGGTGCATCTGTCCGGTATGCGCTTCATCCTGTTCCTGGTCATCATGGGCGTGGTCGGTCTCATCGCCCTCATCGCCTCGCTCATCTACAAGAGCAAGCACATGGACGCCGTCGTCCCCGAGGCCAACGCCGCTGAAGCCGCGGGCCTCGACGAGCTGGTGAAGGCCGCCAACGTCCGCCTGAAAGCATCGCCGGGCGGCGCGAAATCGCTGGCCGCGCTCCCGCTCGTCTACATCCTCGGCGACGAGAACTCCGCCAAGACCCAGACCGTCCTCCAGTCCGGTCTCGACCCCGAACTTCTCGCCGGACAGGTCCATCGCGACAACATGGTCGCCCCCACCCAGCTCGCCAACATCTGGTTCACAGCCGGCCAGGCCGTCCTCGTCGAAGCCGGCGGAGCGCTCATCAAACTTCCCGCCCTCTGGCAGCGCTTGGTCCGCCTCACCCAGCCCAACAAGATCGGCGCCGCCGTCTCCAAGAGCGGCCTGCAGCCCACCCGCGCCGCCATCCTCTGCGTCAGCATCGAGCGCATCAACGGCCAGAGCGCCGAGACCGTCAAAGCACTCGGCCAGACCCTCAACGAGCGCCTCCGCGTCCTCTCGCAGACCCTCGGCATTTCCCTCCCGGTCTACGTCCTCTTCACCAAGCTCGACACCATCCCCTCCTTCGCCGACTACGCCGCCAACCTCACCGAGGACGAAGTAAAACTCCCCCTCGGCGCTCTGCTCGGTCGCGTCCAGGCCGCTTCCGGACTCTACGTCGAAGGCGCCGCAACCCAGACCGGCGCCCGCTTCGACGAGCTAGCCTTCTCGCTCTCCGAGTTTCGCCTCGAAGTCCTCAGCCGCGGCGGCCAGCCCGACAAGCTCGCCAAGGCCTACGAGTTCCCCCGCGAACTGCGCAAACTCCGCGGCTCCATCGTCGATCTCCTCATCGAAATCGGCCGCCCCAGCCAGCTCGGCGTCAACCCCTTCCTGCGCGGCTTCTACTTCACCGGGATGCGCGCCAAGCTCGTCGAAGACGCCCCCATTCACGTCGCCGCCGCCGTGCCGCCGCCAGCCCCGGACGCCGGCGCGACGCGCATCTTCTCCTTCAGCGCAGCCACCGTCCCCGCCGCCCCCGTGGCGCAACGCGCCGGCAGCCGCCGCGTCCCGCAGTGGGTCTTCCTCCCGCACCTGTTCCCACACATCGTCATGGCCGACCGCACGGCGCTCGACACCAGCCGCGCCAGCACCAAGGTCAACGTCGTCAAGCGCATCCTCATCGGCTCGGTCGCCGCGTGTTTCCTGGTCTACCTGGTCCTGCTCAGCATCTCCTACTTCAACAACTCGGCACTCGAA
>DASRLB010000061.1:0-4972 GCA_035648695.1 Acidobacteriaceae bacterium
GCGGCGTTCCGCGCGCCGGGCAGCGATGGGACGCGGATTATCGGGATTGCGATGGGGCAGTTTCACTCGGCGGCCATTATGGCGAAGTTCGCGAAGGAGAAGACCAAGCCGGTGATGCTGCGCAATACCAGCATTTATCCGATGGGATCGGCGGGGATGAGCGTAGCGTTTTTGAACCAGACGACGATGGTGTTTGGCGACAAGGACGCTGTGAAAGCGGCGATCGATGCGCGGGACGGCATTGCTCCGAACTTTTTGTCGAACGGCGACATGATGAACGAAATGGCGGCGGTCGACACCCGCGCTGTCTGGAGCCTGCTGGACCAGAAGGGCACCCAGACCATGATGAAGAGCGTGCTGGGCGAAGCTGCTCAACTGGCCGACTACGACACCGTGAAGAACCGCATGAAGAGCGCGCGCTACACGATGGACTTCGGCAACGGCGTGCGGTTCGATATGGCGGTTGTGATGTCGGACACGATGACGGCGGCGACCGCGGCGACGTTGATGAAGGGCGTGATGATCATGAAGAAGACTTCAGGATCCCCGTTGGAAAAGTCGGCGCTGGATGAGACGACGATCGATTCGAGTTCGGGAACGCTGAACATTTCCTACTCGTCTTCGGACACGCAGTTTGCGAATTTGTTGACTTCGCCGCTGTTTCAGTCGGTTGTGAAGTAACCGGAAGGCCGGTGAAATGACAAAAGCGGCCTACGGGCCGCTTTTGTCGTTTGGAGAGGCTGGATTTGGCCCATATTTCGCATTTCCGGAGGAGCCGGGCCGAAAATGGGTGTGCGATTTAAATCGACTTAGCGTTCAAAAAACGTGGTTTTTGCGCGAAATGATGCGTTTGTATGGCACTTTGTGTCATTTTTGCAAAAAATTGCGAGATAGCGTTCCAAAATGCGCTTTTTGCGCGAAAGTTGGCAGGATAGAAATTTCGTCTCCAGTCGAGATGACAGGTCGTGGATGACCGGGGGGCTTGCTAAGGGGGGTGCCGGTTCGGCAAACAGCAGGTCCTTCGCTGCGCTCAGGATGACAAATTCTTTCAGGGTGGTCAGGTCTTCAGCTTTGACTTTGCCGGGTTGCAGACGTGCTTCTCGCAGCGGGCCATGACGGCGGCGCGGAGACGGGTGCTGAGGTCGTCGGGAAAATCGTAGATTTCGTTGCCGCGATAGACTTCGATGGTCTTACGGGTAGTGTCGACGACGACTTCACAATGATGGCACTGGCCGAGATGCTCTTTTACTTCGGTCAGCAGATCGGGTTCGATGTTGCCGTCAAAAAAGTCGGTTAGTTTTGCGAGGAAATCCGTGCAGTTCACTTAGTGGCCTCATTCTTCTGCCGGAAGTAACGGCTGAGGCGCTCGCGGAGCTGAAGCCGCGCACGCAACAGTCGAGACTTGACCGCCGGGACGCTGAGCTTGAGCGCCGCTGCGGTTTCTTCGGTCGACAAGTTTTCGATGTCGCGAAGAGTGAAAACGGTGCGAAAACCTGGGGGCAAACCTGCAATTGTTTTGCGGAGTATGTCTCCGAGCTCGGATTGGGAGTAAATCTGCTCGGGATTGGGCCGCCACTCGGCAAAATCGCGGGGGATGGAGCCCTCTTCGGTCTGGAGATCCTGGTCCATGGAGACAGTTTTGGAGGTTTTGCGCTTGCGCAGCCGCATCAGGCTCTCGTTGACCGCGATCCGGACCAGCCAGGTGGAGAATTTTGAGTCGCCCTTGAACTGGTCGAGCTTCTGGAAGGCCTTGAAGAAGACATCCTGGGTGATGTCTTCGGCGTCTTCGCGGTTCTGGGTGATGTGGTTGGCGGTGCGGAAGATCTGGCGCTCGTACTGCTTTACGAGCTGCTCGTAGGCGGAATTGTCGCCGGCGCGAGTACGCGCAACGAGATCGACGTCGGGGTGGACTTCGATGGTCTCGGGGGAAAGTGGCTCGGCGATGGTCGAAGAGAGGGGCGCCATGGTTCGCGTTTCTTCAGTGTACAGGACGGGCGCGGCGAAAAGGACGGTGACGAACTTGGGTCGGGGCGCGGTTTTGGCGGCAGAGTTTCGAGTGGCGGCAGTGCGGCGCGGGTTTGAATAGTGGTGGTACCTGCGGTGGTTCATCGGCTGTTGGGGAGATGGATGGCATCTTAGAGTCAAGAGAAGAAGGGGTATCGATTGAGCGGGATGAGAAGGTGTTTTGGGGCGGTGTGTTTGCTGGCGATGTTGCCGGTGCTGTGTGCGCAGAGTGGGACGAGGAAGAAGACCGCGACGAAGAAGGTTCCGGCAGCGAAGACGCATCGGGCGGCGAGATCGCCGGCCAAGGGCAAGACGGCGGCGAAGGGGAAGGCGCCGGCGCGGGCTGGGCGTGTGAGTTCGAAGCGCGGGAAGGGTAGGGCGCATGTGGTGCGGGTGGCGGCGACGGCGGAGAGCCGGAAGCTGACCAGCGCATTTACGGCTTCGGCTCAGTTGAGGCCAATGGCGCAGCAGTTAATTTCGACTCGGACACCGGCGGCGTATAGGGGAGTGGCGGCGTACGCGGAGGCCCATTCCGGGGAGGCTTCTTCGGCGGCGCATATTGCGCTAGGACACACGTATGCGCTGGACCATCGGTATCCGGAGGCGGTGGCGGCGTTTCGGCTGGCGGCGACGCGGGGCGATGCGCTGGCGGACTATGCGGATTATCTGGGGGCGCAGGCGGCGATCGCGGGGAACCGCGGCGGCGAGGCGTATCCGCTGCTCGACCACTTTGCGGAACGGCATCCGGGGAGCATTTTTTTGGGGTCGGCGCCGGTGCTGCTGGCGGATGCGTATCTCCAGCAGGGCAATGGGCAGGCTGCGCTGGCGGTGCTGACGCCGATGGTGGGGACGTCCGCGGCGGGGAGGACGGATGTTCGTTTTGCGCTGGCGAAGGCTTACCAGGCTACGGGGAATGTGGGGCAGGCGGCGGAGCTGTTTCGCGGGATTTATCTGAAGGACCCGCTGAGCAATGACGCGGCAGGCGCGAAGACGCAGTTGGCGGCGATGAATGTTCCGCTGACGGCGGCGGACCGGAAGCAACATGCGGATGCGATGTTCAACACGAAGCACTATGTGGAGGCGCAGGACGAGTATCGCGCGCTACAGAAGAGCGAGAAATTGCTGACACAGGCGGACAAGGATGCGCTGGAGATTTACGAAGCCGTTTGCGACCTGCGGCTGAAGAAGCTGGGCCGAGGTGAAGTGGAACGCCTGCCCGTTACCGGCGATGACAGCGCGGCGCTCAAGCTTTATCTGCAGTCGGAACTGCGACGGAACGACAACGACTTCAACGGGCACGATGCGCTGGTTGCGCAGATGCTGGAGAAGTATCCGCATAGCCGTTGGCTGGAGGAGGCGCTGTACTCGGGCGGGAATATGTACTCGCTGAAACACGAGTCGGTCCGTGCGATCACGGATTACAGCCTCCTGGTGAAGCAGTTTCCGACGAGCACGTATGCTCCGAGCGCGCATTGGCGGGCGGCGTGGTTGAGTTATCGGCTGCGGCGCTATCCGGATGCGGCGCGGATGATGGACGAGCAGATACGGATGTATCCGGCGGGGACGGAAATTCCGGGAGCGCTGTACTGGCGCGGGCGGCTGTATGAGGATGTGGAGCATGATTTCGGGCAGGCGCTGAACTACTATGCGGCGGTGAACGATACGTATGTGAATAGCTACTATGCGATCCTGGCGCGGCAGCGTTCGGCGGTGCTGGGCAAGAGGACGCTGCCCGATCCGGCCCCGGCGCTGGCGTTTGTGAAGCATGTGGATGCTCCTGAGTTGACCGATGAGCTGCCGGAGAACGATCCGCATTTGATCAAGGCGCGGCTGCTGGCGAATGCGGCGCTGAATGAATATATCGGGCCGGAGATCCAGGCGAGTGCGACTGCGGCGTCGTGGGGGGCGCTGGCGCAGGCGGAAATCTACCAGAGCTTTGGCGAGAATACACGGGCGGTGCAGACGATGAAGCACAGCGGGCTGCCGTTCTTTTCGCTGCCGGTGTCGGATGTGCCGCATGTGTATTGGGCGCTGCTGTTTCCGCGACCGTACTGGGACCAGCTCTCCGCCGATGCGCAGAAGAACGGGCTTGATCCGTTCCTGGTTGCTTCGCTGATCCGGCAGGAATCGGAGTTCAATCCGGGCGCGGTGAGCAAGGCGAATGCGTATGGCTTGATGCAGTTGCTGCCCTCGGTGGGCAAGAGTGAGGCAAAGAAAGAGGGGGTAAAGAAATTCAACACGAATTTATTGTTGAACCCTTCGATCAATTTGCAGTTGGGGACAAGGGATTTGCGGCAATCGCTGGATCGCTATAACGGGCAGGTGGAGTATGCGCTGGCCTCCTACAATGCCGGCGATACTCCCGTGCATCAGTGGATTGCGATGGGAGATTACAAGGACATTCCGGAGTGGGTGGAGTCGATTCCGTACAGCGAGACGCGGGAGTATGTACAGGCAATTATGAGGAACCGGGAGATGTATCGAGCGGTCTATGGGGGCAAGTGAGGAATGGCAGGGTTCAAACACCACAAGTACTTTACAAGCGAAAGGTACAGGCAGCTATATCTGTTTCCTCACGCCTGTCTGAAGTGCAGGAAAGCATTCAAGAAGCCGGTTAGTGAAGAAGCGAGACGTTGTCCCCAGTGCGGCGGTGAACTTATTCGATTGAGTAGAAAATTCTCTGCGCCGCAAGTGTCCGATACTAAAGGGTGGGAGATAGTAAGTTTTCTCGTCGCTCAGGGCATTCACTTCTATTCCGCTTACGAAAGCCGTCCTCCGGGGCATTCGATTCGTTATCCGAAGACAATGGATGAGGCGAAGCGTTTTGCAGCTTTGGTGTCACAGGGAGAGATTCGGGCTTTCTAGGGGGTGTCATCAAATTGGTTATATGCGTGAGCTTGAGCCGATTTTAGCTTGAGAGGATGACATTACGGCGTTACGGATTGCGGGACGATCAGTGGGACCGGAT
>DASRLB010000062.1:0-21285 GCA_035648695.1 Acidobacteriaceae bacterium
CTTCCAGGCCATGCAGGAGTTGCTTCGCCTCGAGCCGCGCCCCGACGCGGTGTTTTGCTACAACGACCTTTCCGCCATCGGCGCCATCGAGGCCACGCTCCAGGCTGGCCTGCGCGTGCCCCAGGACATCGCCTTTATCGGCTGCGGCAACAATCGTTACGCCGACTACCTGCGGGTGCCGCTCAGCTCGGTTGACCATTCCACGGCGGAGTTGGGCAGAATCGCGGGTGAGATGGCGCTGGAACTGGCCGCAAAACCCGACCAGCCCCCGCGCAGCGTTCTGCTCGAACCGAAGCTTGTCGTTCGGCAGTCGAGCTCAACCGCGGCATCCCCCGGAACCAAACGCTAAGCGCCAACGGAATTTTTCTTCTACAAAATCTCGATTCTGGTATAGTTACCGGTAACGCAGCGCCGGTCATCGCCCTGCTGCCCGATAATCGAGGACCAAATCCAATGTCGACCACCCCAACCCCGCTTGAATCCGCCCCCTTGAAGGACATGGATGAGTGGGACGAATTTCTCACCGGCCGCTACCAGGAAGGCAAGAGCGAAACCGAGTTTCGTCAGTACGATGAAACCGCCACGCCCGGAGTCGCCGAGTTCTATCGCCTGAACCACAAGTACCAAACCTACGATTACGTCCTCGCCAAAGAGAAGGAATATTTCGGGCTCGACAAGGGCATGAAAAGCATCTGGGAAGCCGCCGACTTTTTGAACACGCTCGTCGATGACAGCGACCCCGACACCGACCTCACGCAGATCGAACACCTGCTCCAGACTTCAGAAGCAATTCGTCGCGACGGACATCCGCGCTGGTTCGTGCTCACCGGATTTATCCACGATCTCGGCAAGGTCCTCTGCCTCTGGGGCGAGCCGCAATGGGGTGTCGTGGGCGATACATTCCCGGTCGGTTGCGCGTACTCCGACCAGATCGTTTTCCCCGAATATTTACGCGACAATCCGGACATCGACAACCCCGTGTACCAGACGAAGTACGGCATCTACGCGCCCAACTGCGGCCTGGACAAGGTGCATATGTCGTTCGGACACGATGGCTACATTTACGAAGTGATGAAGAACTACATGCCACCGGAATCTCTGGCGATGCTGCGGTATCACTCCTTCTACTCGGCGCACCGTCACGGCGCCTACAAGCACCTTATGACGCAGCAGGATGAAGACATGTTCGAGTGGGTCAACAAGTTCAATGTGTACGATCTCTACTCCAAGGGACACACCAAGCCGGACGTCAAGGAACTAAAGCCCTACTATGACGACCTGTTCGCGGAGTTCTTTCCGGCGAACATTGCCTGGTAATACATTCCATTTTCCTCAGAGGGCCCTGACATGCGAAAAGCATTGCGGGGCCTTATCTTTTGTCGATAGGTCAGGACAAATCTCATGTCCAACAATCTTGCGGGGAGTGATGCAGGTCGACCCACGTTTTGGCTGAGGAGTTCCGGTGGGTTCCAGCAACTCGAACCCACCGAATTTCGTTCCCACCTCAGCGCCGCAGTCGTGTCGCAGATCGTCGCGCGCACGCTCATTTCCACAATTCATATTTCTTTTTGAATAATTGTGACGACAGGCACCAATGCACGTTCCCGCTGAACTTGCAGAAATCTACATTTAAGTTATTGAAACCAAATGGTTTGGATAGAAATATGCGACGATTGCGTTAACGCTATCGTAACAATTTCTCCATTGACATTGGTTGCCGCCGGGCGTGCCTTTCTCTCCGAATACCAAACCAAGAAGTTGCGTTGCGAGCCTCTGAAACCATGACGACGGTGCGCAAGGCGAGCTTCATTCGGAGACAAGAGAGTATGCGAATCAATAGTGGCAAGACGAACATGAGCGGAACGACAGCGTGGCTTCGACTTGCCCTGGCACTTTTTCTACTTCTGCCTTTCGTCAGCGCTAACGCGCAGTTCGATTCAGGCTCGGTGCTGGGCTACGTGAAGGACACATCCGGCGCGGCCGTTCCCAATGCCAAGATCACTATGACCAACGTCGCCGCCGGCACATCGCAGACCGCGACCACCGACAATGACGGCCGCTATGAGTTCAACAGCGTGCCCATCGGAAACTATCGGGTCGAAAGCGAAGCCGCTGGCTTTGACCGCGCCCGCACTCCCGACTTCCAGCTCACGACCAACGCCCGCCAACGCGTTGACGTGGCGATGAAGCCCGGCGCCGTCACCGAAACCGTGACCGTCAGCTCCGCCCCGACGGTCCTCGAGACGGAGACCAGCTCTCGCGGCGAAGTGATCGGCACCAAGCAGATCGAAGACCTGCCGCTCAACGGGCGCTCCTACGCGGACCTTGCGCTGCTGGCGCCGGGCGTGCGCAAGTCGTTCCTCGAGAACCAGTCGACCACCAACCGCGAGGCTTCGTTCAACATCAACGGCCAGCGCAGCGCATTCAACAACTTCCTGCTCGACGGCCTGGACAACAACTCTTACGGCACGTCGAACCAGGGTTTCGCGAACGAAAATATTCCCCCATCGCCGGACGCCGTTTCCGAGTTCCGTATCGAAACCGACAATTACAGCGCCGAGTACGGCCGCGCGTCGGGCGGCGTCATCAACGCCAGCATCCGCCGCGGCACCAACCAGTTCCACGGTCATGCGTGGGACTACGATCGCAACACGGTCTTCAACGCGATTGGACCCTTCCGGCCAAGCTCAGGCGTAAAGCCCGCCTTTATCCGCAACCAGTTTGGCGCGACGTTCGGCGGCCCCATCTGGAAGGACCACACTTTCTTCTTTCTGGATTGGGAGAGCGTTCGTCAGATCGCTCTGAGCTACGGTACGGCGACCTTGCCGACGGCCGAGCAGGCGAGCGGCGTGTTCCTGGTGCATTCCGCCGGTAACGCGACCTCGCTTCCCATCCCTCTGCAGAACCCTGTCACCGGAGTGGTTTATGCCAACGGTGTAATCCCGGCATCCGATCAAACGGCCTTCGCCAAGGCAGTGCTTGCCGCTCTTCCGCGCCCCAACAACGGCGCCGCGGCCGGGACATCTCAGGCCTATGGCAACAACTTTTCGGCCTTCCCTCGCGGCACCATCAACGACGACAAGGGCGATGCCCGCATCGACCATACCTTCAGCCCCAAGCTCAGCGTGTTTGGCGTATACAGCCAGCATCAGACGGCGATCTTCGACCCACCCACATTCGGTGGCCCCGCGGGCGGCAACGGCAATGCCGATGTTCACTTGTACAACCGGCAAATCGCCTTCGGCGTAACCTGGGTCCTGACCCCCTCTTCCCTGCTGGACTTCCGCATGGGCATCGGCCACAACGAAGGCGGCAAGTCGCCCTACGGTGTGGGCAGTACCAGCCTGCTCACGTCCAATGGCATCACCGACGGTATTCCCACCGACCCGATCATCGTCCGCGCTCTGAACGCGCAAAACGTCACTAACTTCAGTCAGTTCGGCACGCAGTCGGCAAGCCCGCAGTTCCAGAACCCCTCGATCATCAACCCGAAGGCCAACTACACCTTCGTCCACCGCAACCAGTCGATGAAGGTCGGGTACGAGTACCAGTCGATCAATACGCAGATCAACGACTACAACCCCAGCTACGGCCAGGACAACTATGGCGGCCAGTATTCAACGGTGCCGCTTGCAACCGCGCCTGCCTGCACCACTCCTCCGGCTGCGCCCGTCTCGCCCTGCACCCCCGCGGATGCCTTCTCCCAGATCGCCGAAGCGCATAACCTCGCCGACTTCATGTTCGGCAACCGCAACTCTTACTCGCTGACCAACTTTTTCATCGCGTCCGTCCGCCAGCGCATGAACTTCATGTACTTCCAGGACGACATCAAAGTGCGGTCAAACCTGACCGTCAACGCCGGTCTGCGTTACGAACTGGCGACCCCGCAATATGAGGCCAGCAACAAGCTCGCGAACTTCGACCCGACGACCAAGACGCTGATCCAAGCGTCGAACGGCTCGATCTACAATCGCGCACTGGTCAACATGCCGTTGACCAATCTCGCGCCGCGCTTTGGCGCCGCCTACTCCGTCACGCCGAGCACCGTCGTTCGCACCGGCTACGGCATCACCTACACCCAGTTCAACCGGGCCGGCGGCGAAAACAACCTGACCTACAACGGCCCCAACGTGGTGAACGCAACCATCAACAACCCGACGCCTTCGCTCGCCGATCGCTGCACGTCGGACACCCAGGACCAGACCGCCTGCTTCCGGCAGACGCAGCAGGGCTATGCGGTTGGGCTCACGGCAGCAGCCAACTTCAATCCAAAGCTGGTCACCTCGCGCTATATCCCCAAGGACTTCAAGACGGGCTATGTGCAGAGCTATCATCTCTCGTTCCAGCATCAGTTCCCGGGCCAATTGGTGGTGGACCTCGCGTACGTCGGCAACAAGGCCACCCATCTGCAAATTCTGGCCGACTACAACCAGTCCTCTATCTGCACGGCTGCTCTGAGTAGTGGCTGCCCCGGCGGCACGCTCGCTGCGCGACGTCCAGTGCCTACCTTTGGCGATATCGAAATCGCTTACGGTGGCGGCAGCGCGAACTACAACGCTCTTCAGTCGAAGATCGAGAAGCGTTACGGCAACGGCCTCTACCTGCTCAATTCATTCACCTGGGGCCGCACGTTCGATCTCTCCGGCGGACACCTCGAGACCAACAATGGAGACAACTCCCGCGTAAACTTCGCCAACCCCAGCAGCGACTACGGCCGGTCGAACTACGACCAGCCGTTAGACGACACAACCTCCATCATCTACGACCTGCCCTTCGGCAAGGGACGCCGCTTCGGCAACAAGGCGCCCTATATTGAAGACGCTTTTCTGGGCGGATGGCAGATCACCGTGATCAACTCCATGACCAGCGGCCTGCCCACCAACCTGACGTATAACAACACCACGAGCAATGGAACGAACGTGACGGACTTGTACACGTATCGCCCCAATGTTTCCGGCCCTGCTGTTGCTCCTGCGTCCAACCGGGTGAAGACGGCTACAGCGCTTACCGGATACCTGATCAAGGCGCCCACGACGACGGTCGCGGGTGTGGTCACTCCGACCGGTCCCGGCGTCTCGGTCCCAACGTCCGGCAGCCCGTTCGGCAATGCGCAGCGCAACATGGTCATGGGCCCGGCCTTCTACCAGACCGACCTCGGCCTGCACAAGGCGTTCCCGCTGTGGCGTGAAGGCTCGACCTTCGATTTCCGCGCGGAAGCGTTCAACGTCCTCAACAAGGTGAACTATCAGGCGCCCGATGGCAACGTGAGCAACGGGACCTTCGGCAACATCACGGGCTTCTTCCAGCCGCGTCAACTGCAACTGGCAGCCAAGATTATCTTCTAATCGGAAGTCAGCGCACTCCACAATGGACGGCGCCATGCGACCATGGCGCCGTTCAACTTTTGCAAGCTAACATGGATGCGGCGGCCGCAGCCTTACGATGTTGCGGGCCGCCCGGCTCGAAGGAGAATGATGCATACGATGAAGCTCTGTACGGCGGCACTCACCCTTGCCTTTGCCGCGGCCGCGCTCGCGCAAGCGGACCTGACGCCGCATCAGAAGAAGCAGGACAAGCTGGTCCACATCAATCAGATCCAGGTCGTCGGCTCGCACAACAGCTATCACGCCGGCTTCGCGCCCAGCGAGCGCAAGCTGCTCGGGCAGATCAACCCGAAAGCGCTGCGCTCGCTCGACTATGCCCACGCACCGCTGGAGAAACAACTCTCCGGCGGGGTGCGCCAGATCGAGATCGACGTGTTCGCCGACACCAAGGGCGGCCGCTACTCCCACATCGCCTTCGACGACCGCGTTGCCGCCGCCGGCCTTCCCGCCGACCCGCCCTTCAACGCCGACCACATCATGGACAAGCCCGGCTTCAAGGTGATGCACATGCAGGGGCTCGACCAGCGGTCTACCTGCCAGACCTTCGTGCTCTGCCTCACCGCCGTCCGCAGCTGGTCGAAGCAGCACCCGCACCACCTGCCGATCTTCATCCTTGTCGAGACCAAGGAAGGCCGCGTGCGCGAGATCTCCGAAGCACCTGTGGCCGTGCCCTTCACCTCGGAACTCTTCGACTTGCTCGACGCCGAAATCCGATCCGTCTTCAAGCCCGGTGAGTTCATCGCTCCGGATGAAGTTCGCGGCAAGTATGAAACGCTGAACGCCGCGATCAAAGCCGGCGCGTGGCCGACGCTCGATAAGGCCCGCGGCCGCGTCGTCTTCCTCATGGACCAGCGACACGTCGAAACCATCTACACCGAAAACCATCCCTCGCTGCGCGGCCGCATCCTCTTCACCAACGCCGAGCCCGGGCTGCCGGACGCCGCCTTCACCGAGCAGAACGACGGCACTCGCGCGACGATCGACGACCTCGTGAAGCAGGGCTACCTCGTTCGGACGCGTACCGATGAAGGCACGGAGCAGGCGCGCACCAACGACACGACGCACCGCGATCTCGCGCTCTCCAGCGGCGCGCAAATGCTCAGCACCGACTACCCCACTTCCGAGCCCTCGCAGTGGACCAGCTACTCCGTCGGGCTCCCTGGCAAGCTCGTCGCCCGCTGCAACCCGCTCAACAAACCGGCCGGCTGCGTCGACGCGCTGTTGCAGGACTATCCGCCAACCAAGTAACGTCGCGCCCAAAGTCAGTAAGGAGCATGAATGGTATCCAGAAGAAACTTCCTCGGTGGCCTCTCTGCCGCATCCATGGCGACTCTCGCCCGCAATGCGGTTGCTTCACCGGCGGCGTTGCAGCGTCTGTTAGCGATGCCGGCGACGGCTCACGAGGATTTGAGCCGCTATGTGAAGATCGCCATCGGTACCGGCGGCCACGGCCACAACTATCCGGGAGCGTCGATGCCTTTCGGCGCCGTGCAGCTCGGCCCAGATACCGGCACGCGCGACTGGGACCACTGCTCCGGCTATCACTACAAAGACGACGCCATCCTCGGCTTCAGCCATACGCACCTCAGCGGCACCGGGTGCATCGACATGCTGGACTTCCTCCTCATGCCTGCGACGGACGATTTCCACTTCGACCCCAACGCCGCCGTCGACAGCCCCACCAGCTACCGCGCGAAATTTTCGCACGCCGACGAGGTCACCGTGCCCGGCTACTACTCCGTCAAGCTGCAAGGCTCCAACGTCCACTCCGAACTCACCGCCACCGAGCGCGTCGGCCTGCACAAGTACACGTTTCCGGCATCGCAGAAATCCGTCATCCTGCTCGACCTCCAGCACTCCGGCATCAACGCCCCGGACCTCACCAACCCTATTCCGCAGAAGATTCCTCCACCCATCCGCTGGTCGTCGCTCAGGATCGTCGGCAACGACACCATCGGCGGCGGCCGCAGCACCGATATCTGGGCGATGGGCCGCGAAATTTACTTCAGCATGAAGTTCTCGAAGCCCTTCACGAGCATCGACGTTTACTCCGACGGCAAGCTCCTCCCGGCCTCCGAGAAAGAAGCAAAAGGCACGGCGCTGCGAGCGGTCCTGCACTTTGCCACGCACGAGAACGAAGTCGTTTATGTGAAGACGGGCATCTCCGGCGTCAGCACCGAAGGCGCCGCTGCGAACATCCACGCCGAGGTTCCTGGATGGGACTTCGACGCCGCCCGCCGCGCCTCCGCCGCTGCTTGGCGCAAGGAGCTGGGCCGCATCCGCGTCACTTCCGACAACCGGAAGTACATGGAGATTTTCTACACCGGGCTGTACCACATGATGCTCGCGCCGACGCTCTTCGACGACGTGGACGGAAAGTATCGCGGCATGGACGGCAAGGTCCACACCCTGCCCGCCGGTGAGCACAACTACAGCACCTTCTCGCTGTGGGACACCTACCGCGCCCTCCATCCCGTCTACACGCTCATCCTCGGCGAGCGCGTTCCTGCTCTCGTCAACTGCCTCATCCGCATGGCGCAGCAGAGCCCCGCAGGCGTTCCCGTCTGGCCGCTGCAGGGCCGGGAAACCGGCTGCATGGTCGGCGACCACTCCGCTCCCGTCGTCGCCGAAGCCATCGCCAAAGGCTTCAAAGGCATCGATGCGAAAGCCGCGTACATCCCGTTCCGCAAGCGTGAGTTGGTGGACGACTACCGCGGCCTCGCCGCTTACGGCAAGTACGGCTACGTCCCCTGCGATATGCAGGACGAGTCCGCCAGCAAAACCCTCGACTACGCCTACGACGACAGCGCCGTCGCCGTCATCGCCAAAGCCGCTGGGGAACAGGCCGACTACGAGCTTCTGATGAAGCGCTCGAGGAATTTCATCAACCTCTACGACAAGGAGTCGGGCTTCATCCGGCCACGCTACGCGGATGGACATTGGGCCGGGCCGTTCAAGCCCAATGCCATCAATGTCTCCGGCAAGTGGCGCGACTACACCGAAGCCAACGGCTGGCAAACAACCTTCTGCGTCCAGCACGATCCGCAGGTGCTGATCGAAACCATGGGCGGCAAAGAGGCCTTTATCGCCAAGCTCGACGGCCTGTTCAACGCGAGTTCGGCGATGCCACCGGACATGCCGCCCGACGTGGCCGGTCTGGTCGGCCAATACGCGCACGGCAACGAGCCCTGCCACCACGTCGCGTATCTCTACAACTACGCCGGCGCGGCGCACAAAACGCAAGCCCGCGTCCGCAGCCTGATGGAAACCATGTACGACAACCAGCCCAACGGCATGGCCGGCAACGAAGATTGCGGCCAGATGTCCGCGTGGTTCGTCATCAGCGCCCTCGGCTTCTACGCGGTCGATCCCGTCAGCGCAAAGTACGACATCGGCACACCGCTCTTCGACCGCGTCGAACTCACCGTCGGCGAGGGCCGCACGCTGGTCGTCGAAGCCCAGCGCCAGTCGCCGAAGTCGATCTATGTGGCCGGGCTTTCGTGGAACGGCGCGCCCCATGCAGACCTTTCCATCGACCACAGCCAACTCGCGCAGGGTGGCCACCTCGTCTTCCACCTCAGGGACGCCGCCGCTTAGCTCCGCTACTGCTGAACGATCACCACCGAAACCGTCGTTTCGCCCGGGTTGGCACTCATAATCACGGTCTTTGTGGGAGAGATCGCGTAACCGATGCTGTTGCCTCCGCTGCCGTTCACATAGCTGACGCGCCCGGTCGTTGCAGTGGCAATCCCATTGGCATCCGCGCCGCAGGTAATGGTGTCTGTTCCTCCCTGCGTAAGGATGCCGCTTGGGTCGCTGTTGTCGATCGTCAGCATCCCCGTGCCGTCGCCCGCCTGCACCAGGTTCCCGGTGCTGACGGCCTTGCGTATGGGAGACTGGATGTCGCCCAGGAAATACGTCCCCGCGGCATTCACGTTGGTGGTGCAACTGTAGCCCGACCCGGTCTGTTGTTCGAGACGGAACAGCCCCGCGCTGCCATCACCGGCTGCCGGCAGTTCGGTGCCGAAGCCGCCGGAAGCGCCGGCGAGATAGAAGACACCCATAATGTCCGGCACTGGCATTCTTCCATTCGCATCGATCGTATACGCGACCCCCGGGACCATCATTCCGAGCTTCAGCGGCGTACCGTTGTTCGGGTTGTTCTGGTCGGCGACGGCGTTGAACTGAGATCCGCTAAACGCAAGCTGCGCCACCAGGCCCGCCGACACGTTGGGATACATCGTCCCGCCGCTATTGTCTTTCGCCTGGCTCTGGTACAGCACGTAGTTTCCTGCCAGCGTGGAGCTCGTGGTGAAGGCCGTCGTCTGCGCCAGCACATCGCCCATCAACATCGTGCTGGTCGAATGAACGTCCGACGACATCATGAACATCTCTGTCGGACTCACAACGTAGTAGACAAAGCCGCTCGGCGGCGCCGGATAGACCGTTCCCGCCGGCGTCAGCGTGATCGTGCCTCTCCCGAACGCGTCCGGAGGGGTGTAACTCCCGTTGAGCGTGATGCCGCTGTAACCGATCTGGTAAGCCGCGGCATCTTCGCCTCCCGCGGTGATGTGCCCTGAAGCGTCGCCCGTGAAGTAGCCCGCCGCGCTGATCGGCCCGAACGGCGTCAGCGATTGCGCGCACCCCGGCGCCGGAGTACTGCAAGGCGTCTCGCCCTGGATGCCGAAAACGAAGTTCTGGTTGAACGAAATGGTTGCGCTGGTCTGCTTCTTGCCTATGCCCGTACCGGTGCCGGTAAAAGCCGCCCCGGACGAATGGGTATCGTCGAACTCGACCATCCGCAGTTCCTGCGCTACTCCTCCATTCAGCGTCCCCACCGCAATCGCATAGGAAATCTGGGTTGCCCCGAGCTTCAACGCCATTAAGCCGCGTTGATCGGTGCCGAGCGTGTAGGTCCCGGTAATCGAGATGGGGGTAATGTTGTGGGTCGAAGGGTTATTGTAGTCGTACTCCCCGGTGCCGATCGCGCCGGTGCCGTTGAAATTCAGCTGCATCACCTCATCGAACCCGTTGACCACTCCGAAGTTGCCATTGACGTTATTGAACCCACCAAAGCGGACCACATAGCTGCCGCTCAACATGCCTTCGCCGCCGCCCACAGGCAGGCTGTTGCTCCCGGTGATCGTCAACGTCCCCGAGGTCGCGCAATTGGCCGCATTCCCCGCGTCGCATACGGTCACCGTGAAAGAACTCTGCGCATTCACGTTCGACGTGCCGCTGATGACGCCACTCGGGCCCAGTGAAAGCCCGGTCGGCAAACTCCCGCTGGCCAGCGTCCACGAATAGCCGCCGGTATTGCCGCCAGTCGCATGCAGCTGCACCGAATAGGCCACACCCACCCCATATGGCGGCAGATAACTCGGCTCAAACGCTACCGGAATCGGCGTCCCCGGCTCTTGTCCCACCTGCCCCGTCTGTACGGCCATCGACAACGGCGTAATGCTGGGCGTAGCCAGCCCCACAAACTCCGTCACGGTCTGCATAGCCCCGTTGACCGTCACCGGCGCCTGGTTCCCCACCCAGACATTCCCCGAGGCGTCGATCGCCATCGCATCGGGTCCGCTCATGTTTCCACCCACAAACCCGCCGGTCCCGGTAATCTCCGTGCCCGCGGAATTGAATAATGCAAGCAGAGGGGTGCGCTTCAGCGCATAAACCCGTCCCGAGCCATCGACCGCGACTGCACTCGCAACACCTGTGCCGCCGATGGTAAACCCGCTGCCGACCGGCACGCCGCTGCTGTTGAACTCGCTCAGCGTGCTCGCACCGGCATTCACAACCCACGCGTCGCCGGCACTATCCATCGCAATCCCGATAGGCAAATTCAGCCCGCTGCCGGTGTATCCACCGGTCCCGGAGATGGCCGTGTCGTGCTGGTCGAACTTGCTCACCGCGCCCGCCAAGCGGTCCGTGATCCATCCATTGAAGCCTGCATCGATCGCCACCGCGGATGGGCTGTTCAGTCCGCCGCCGCTCAACGGGACGGCCGAACCCAAATTCACCAGATTCGTCTCACTCACCGTATTGCTGCCGGAATTCGTTATCCAGATGTTGTTGCGGCCATCGATGGCAAGGGCAGAGGGATTATTCGTCTCCGGATACTGGAACTGGCCCAAAGTATTTCCAGTGGAGCTAAAACCGATCAGTTGGTTCGCGTCGTGGTTTACAACCCACGCATCGCCGTTCGTATCGATGGCCACGGCATACGGTCCCACAACATTGCCGGTGAAAGGGCTGCCGGTCAGCGGATTGCCCAACGTCCCCAGTTTGCTCACGCTGCCCAAGCCGTCGGCGCCGGCGGCGTAATTCGCCGTCCACACCGAGCCGCTGCCATCCATGGCAACCGACCTGACACTGATGCCGCCTCCATTGAAACTAAGCGCCATCGTCCAGTCGTTCGGCGCCACCGTCAGCGCAGGCCCAAAGGGCGGGGTCGGCGGAGACAGCGGGAACAGCGTCGAAGTCGCCCCTGCGTTGTACCAGGGATACAGCGCGATATTGAGTGCCGCAGCCAGCGTCGTCGTCGGCGCGGTCGACCCGGCAGAACCAGAACCCGTGGGTGTAGCCGCCGTAAACAGCGCGCTGCAATTCGCCGACGGTGTGCTGACCGGTGGAGTAACCGTAACCACGATGCTGGCCGAGTTCACGCACGAAGCGATGATGTTGGCCAACGTATCAATCTCCGCCGACGGCACCACGCCGTTGCCCGCCGGCGTCACGCTGTTCGCCACCCCCGTGCCGGTATTCACCAGATTGTTTACCGTCGCAAAGGCATTGAGCAGGCCCGTATTGCTATAGCCGTATGCCCCGATCGCCCCCGCCGGGCTCATAAACTGCGCCAGCGCATACACCGACGCCACGGTCGTCACTTCGTTGACCGTAATGAAGGTCGAAGAAGTCAAGCTGCCGCACGTTCCCAGCGCGGTCATCATCGAAAGCTGGTGATTGGTGCCGCCGCCCGCGTCCCCACCCGTCGCGGTGATGTATACCAGGGTGCTGTTTCCGTTGGCGGCGTTGGTGCAGCTATAGTCGCCGGTGATGCTGAAGCTGCCGTCGGCCAGGCTCGTTGTGCTGGAGCCAAGCGCCGCCGCACCCACGCCATAGCCCGTCGTCCCCACCTGCCACAACTGCACAGTGGCCCCCGTCACCGGGTTCTGGCCGCCATGAATGACCCCATTCTTCACCGTGGCGACGCCCGGAGTCACGGTGGAAATGTTGCCCGGCGCCGTACCCGCAGTGCAGCCCGTTAGCACAACAACAAAGCCAGAAAAAACGATAGCCGCTACCTTGCGCATGACAATGTCCTCCCGGTCAACCATCGCGCGTAGCGCGACTTCGGTACCGATGCGACCGACATACATCGCACCGCCTTTACACCCAGGGACGGCCCGTAAGTGCCATCATCATAGGCCTCGATACAATGCAGCGCAATGCCACTCAATAGAGAGAGTGGCGAATGGGGCAACAGGCGGGCCCGCCGCCAAGAGAAAACCTTCCCGCGATTGCGGACCGGACACGCGCGTTTGGCGTCGTTTTTCTTGGAAAAGCGGCCATAGCGGTCTTCGTCTCGCTATACACCCACGGGAGTTTGCTCTAACATCCGGTACAGACACGGCCCCTCCCATTGAAGGCAGATATGGACAAAGCACAGCCGACCAACGCGAAACTGATTATGGAAAGCGGCGGGATGCGGCGCATCGTCACGCTGGCGCCCCTGCCGTTCACGCTGGGACGGGGCGCCGACCGCGACCTGATGCTAAGCCATCCCCAGGTGTCGCGCAACCACGCTTCCATCGACCGCGACGGGGATGGGTTTTTCCTGACCGACAACGGCAGCCGCCACGGGACGTTTACCAATGGGATGCCGGTCACGACGACGCGCCTGCGCAACGGCGACCGCATCACCCTGGGCACCAGCCAGGACATGCTGCTGTTCGAGGAGACCGAGGAGGATATTTCGACGCGGTCGCTGCTGAAGAGCCTTTCGCTGAGCGGGTCGGAGTCGGACCTGGAGACGCTGTCGCTGTTTTTGAAGGCGGCCCAGAGCCTGAACCAGCGGGGCGCGCTGGAGGATGTGCTCTGCACCATGCTGGGCTATGTGATCCGGCTGACCAGCGCGGAGCGGGGGTTTGTTTTTCTGGGCGGAAGTCCGGAGGATTTTGAGCTGGCGTGCGGCCTGGACAAGGCCGGCAAAGCGATTACGGAGTCCGGCGACATATCGCACTCGATCGTGCGCGATGCCGCGAATTCGCAGCTTGATTTTGTGCTCTCGGACACTGCCGGAGAAGCGGCGAAGGGACGCCACAGCCTGGTCCTGCACTCGATCCGCAGCGTGGCGGCGATACCGCTGCGGGGACGGAGCACCGCGCCGCTGCTGGGCTTGCTGTATTTGGACAGCCGGTCGGGGCCGCAGGATTTTACGCGGATCGGCAAAGACATTCTGCACGCGATTGCCAGCCAGGCCGCGACGCTGCTGGAAAACTTCCGCATGATCGAGGCCGAGCGCGAGTCGGTGCTGCTGCGGCAGGAACTGGAGATCGCGGCGTCGATCCAGCGGCAGATGATCCCGCAGACACTGCCGGTGATTCCGGGAATCTCGATCGACGCGCGGACCGTGCCTTGCACCAGCGTGGGCGGAGACTTTTACGACGTGATCCCGAGGCCGGACGGTTTCGTGGCGATCGTCGGCGACGTGTGCGGCAAGGGGATCCCCGCGGCGCTGCTGGCGTCGATGGTGCAGGGGATGTTCCATGCGCAGATCACGACCGGGGCGTCGCTGCTGGATGCGGTGCAATCCGTGAATGGGTTCGTGTGCTTACGGGCTCCGGGGGAGAAATACCTGACGCTGGTGGTGCTGCGGAGCACGCGCGGAGCGGATGGCGGAATCAGCGTGGAGTTGGTCAATGGCGGGCATGTTTCGCCGCTGATCGTGCGCGCGGATGGAGCGGTGGAGACTTTGAGCGACGGCGATCTGCCGGTGGGGCTGATCGAGGCGGCGACGTATCACGCGCTGCATGTGACGCTTGCGGAAGGCGACCGGATCGTACTGCTGAGCGACGGCATCAGTGAGGCTGAAAGCCCGGACGGCACGCAGTTCGGGCAGACGGAACTGGCGGTCCACCTGGCTGGGACCAAGACCGTCGCGGAACTCTTCGAGGCGCTGGATGGGTTCTGCGAAGGCGCCGCTGCGGCGGACGATCAGACGATTATGACGGTCCAACGCACGGCCTGAATCGCATGACAAAGGAACGACAAACCCGGCACACGCGGGTGACAGCGCGCCGTTAGGCTGGATGGACAGCGCGCTTGCGCCTCGACGCCATGCCCCCAAGCTCGACCCAGAATTTCGTTGCCGCAGGCGCGCCCGTGCGCAGTTCCGCGTGGAGCGCGCCGGAAACGGGATTGACCGTTTGGTTTACCGGACTGAGCGGCGCGGGCAAGTCCACGCTGGCCAACGCGGTCGCAAAGCGATTGCGCAAGGCCGATGCGCTGACCGTGCTGCTGGACGAAAACATCCTGAGCGAGGGGTTCTGCGCGGGGCTGGGACCTTCCCGCGAAGACAGCGCGGAGAATGTGCGGCGGATCTCCGAGCTCGCGCAGAGGCTGTCCGCAAGGGGCGCCGTGGTGCTGGTGGCGGCGATCGCCCCGTATCGCGACACACGGCTGGCCGCGCGGGACCGGATTGGACAATTTATCGAGGTCTACGTGAATGCTTCGCCGGCGACGTGCGTCGAGCGCGGCCCGTATGAAGCGCCGCTGGCTTCGGACATCGAGTGCAGGACGGATGTCGAGAGCGTTGCCGATTGCACGGCGGTTGTGCTGGCCGCAGTGAGGCTCATGCGGAGTCAGTATGTCGCGGCGGGAGTTGCGGGGTAATCTTCGCCGAACTTGTTCTTGTGGTTGGTTAGCGGGTCGGGCGCGGGAGCGAGCACAATTGTCCCGAGCGACGCGCCTTCTTTTGTGACCTGAATGATGCGACGTCCCGGGTCGGCGCCACCATCGGAGTTCGTGCCCCGGTACCGCTCGCTCCACATGTGCAGGCGGTATTGGCCGGGAGGGACGTCGTGGATGGTCACTGCACCGGTCGCGCTGGAGACGGCGTAGAAGGGCGTTTTGAGCGCGACGACGATTGCGCCCATCTCGGGATGGATATTGCAGAAGATGTAGGAAACGCCCTCCCGGTCGAAGCGGACGGAACGGTGCTGGCCGGCTTCGTAGAGGCCGAGGTCGAAGCGCTTGCCGTTGAAGAGCGAGAAGACGTTGTGGAAGAACGGGTCAAGGTTTGGAAAATCGACGCTGGTGCCGGCGGGGACAACGAGCAAGTGCGGAGAGAATTCCTTGTTCTTCTGGGTGAGACGGTAACCGGCCGTCGGGGGAGGCACGGTGCGGAGAGGTTCGGAGTCGTCGATGGGAGTAAGCCAGAGGACGATGTTATTCAGCGTCGGATGTTTGGCGGTCTTGCCCGCGTGCGGCGCGATCATGAACGTCGCGGTCACGTCGCCGGCCTGCGCGAGGAGGCACGGACTCGACAGCAGGAACGCTGAACAGAGCACGAGTTTTAGGACCGAGGTCACGATTGCCATGCTCCTAAAAACGCAGACCGAAGGTCAGGGTGAAAATGTCGGCAGTGCTGCGGACGCTGTTGATGGGCCACGTCCAGATGCGGCGGTACTCCGGCGAGAGGATGAGGTAGGTCCTGGGGGAGAAGATGAGGTTCGCGGTAGCCATGCGGTTGCGCGCACGGAGCAGGGTGTTGCTGGAGCCGGGGACCAGGACGAGGGAGTGAAAGTCGCCGGCGAAACCGTCGTCGAGGCCGACTGCGGCGTTGGCCTCGATGGTGGGCGTGAAGCGAAGTTTGGCCTGCGTCCATCCGCCCGCGGCGTTGAGCAGACGCAAGGCCGGGAGGCCGGTGTGAGGATCGTTGCCGGTGACGACGTCCTTGTACACGCCGCCGCCAAGTCCGCCAATGGCGCGGCCGCGGTAGGCTTCGCCCGCGAGTTCGAAGAACCTGCTCATGGGGATTCGCCAGTCGGCGGTCGCGGCCCACGAGTCGCCGCTGCGGCCCGGGTAGCTTTGGCGGCTGTAGTATCCGCCGAGGCCGAGCTGGAGGCCGTCGCTGCGGGCGTCGCGAGCGAAGGAGATGCGGGTTTCGTAGGCGGGTTGACCGGAGCGCTCGCCGGTCGACGAGGTGCGGAACAGCGCGTCGGCGTTGTAGCCGGGAGTGGGCGGGTCCCAGAAGCCGGCCTGCCAAGCGAAATGCGGCGACGCGGCACTGCCGAAACGGTGCCGGTAGCTGGCCTGCGGCGACCATGTCCACAGGTTGCCGGCCCATGCCAGCGACGGCTCGGCGACAGTGGCATAGGAGGTTGGGGTGAGCGGTGAAATCAGCGGGTCCGTGAAGCCAACCTCGATGGTGTCGCGGTCCCAGTTGAGCCGCATCGCCGCGGTCCTCAGCCGGATGATGCCGGCTACGGTACCGTAGTTGCTGTAGGGCACGCCGCCGTAGAAATCCATGTTGACTTCGCCCGAGCTTTGCGCGCCGAAGAGGTGCGGACCCGTGACCTGCACGCCGAGAATGGTCTGGCGCACGCTGGCGCCGGTGGTCAGAGTGCTCGTGCCGGCGGCGGGTGGCGAGGCAATCGACGGCAGGTCGATGTTGTCGACGTTGCCGTTATCAATGAACGTGTTGAACAGGACGAGGCCCGTTAGGTGGACAGGATATTTCGAGACGCTCTCGACCTTGCTCTGCTCGTGCTGCTTGACCTCGGCCTGGAGGATTTCGACTTTTTCCGCGGTGCTTTCCGGCGTGGAAGGAGCGGCGGCCACGGAGGGCGACGCGGGAGTTGGCTTCGTCGCCGTGAACTGGGCCTGAAGAGCGGCGAGTTCATCCTGCAATCGCTGAATTTCCTTCTGCGAATCCTGTAGACGCAGCTGCGCGGCGGCAAGGTCGGCAGAGAGTTGTTGCAGCTTCTCCTGCGTGTGGGCGGCGTCGGGCGGCGGCGCGGTCTGGCCTAAGCAGGTCATGGCGCAGACGGCGAGCAACGGGCCGAGGCAGCACCGACGCATCGCCCTGCGCGAAGAATGTGTCGGGCTCATATCACTGTCTCCGCAGGTTGAACTTCGCTGGCCGCCGGTGTGGCCGGCGGAGGCCGCAGTGCGCTCCTGGGCAGGACGATCGAAAACAGCGTGAGATTGTCGTTGGTCCTGCCGTAATGAATATACCCGCCGTGCTCGGCGGCGACCTGCTCGGCGAGGGTGAGGCCGAGGCCGACGCCGCTCTCTTTGCCTTCGCTGACGAAGGGCAGAAA
The DNA here is from genome assembly GCA_035648695.1 of Acidobacteriaceae bacterium. GTDB lineage: Bacteria > Acidobacteriota > Terriglobia > Terriglobales > Acidobacteriaceae > Granulicella. Next base: position 17,714 of record DASRLB010000062.1, read on the forward strand.
CATGGTGCGGCGGACCGACTCCGGCACACCCGCGCCGGTATCGGAGACGTGGATGCGGATGAAGCTCTCGTCCTCCGCCAAAGTGAGCGTCACGGCAGCCGGAGGAGCGCCGCGGCGCGCGGCTTCGCAACCGTTGAGCAGCAGGTTGTAGACAGCGCGACCCAGCTTGTTGGCATCGACGTATGCCACCAGCGACGACAGGCCATGCAGCGAAATTTTTACATCGCGCGCGGCGGGGTGGGCGCGCAACATTCCCAGCGCGCGCTGCATGATGAGCGCAATGGATTCGAAGTCCGGGTGCAGGGCGCGGCCGGTCTGGGTGAAAAGGAGAAGCGAGTCCAGCAGTTCCGTCATGCCGAGGACCGCGGACCGGACTTCGGCGAAAAGCTCCTCGCGTTCGTGCTGGGGCAGCTTTTCGTCGCTCATGAATTCGGCGTTGGCGTACATCGCGGAAAGATAGTGGCGGAGGTCGTGAGAGATGGAACTCGCCATGCGGCCGATGGTGGCAAGGCGCTCGGAAGCGAGGAGGTCTTTCTGGGTGCGCTGCAACTCGACCCTCATGCGTTCGAAGGCGCGGCCCAGTTCGCGGACTTCTTCTGCGCCATCGTCGCCGATACGGTAGGTGTAATCGCCTTCGCCGAGAGCGCGCGCGCCTTCGACGAGGCCCGCGAGCGGGCGTGTGATCGAGCGCGAGATAGAAAGCAGAATCGCGGCGCCGGCGCAGAGAGCGAGCAGGCCAAGGAATGCGACCCACCGGTTGACGCGACGCGCGAGCGCCTGTCCCTGGCGGAAGGATTTGAGGACGATCAGTTGCGGGGCGTCGCTCGATTGACTGCTTTCGGGCCCAGCCAGCGGGACCGCGGTGGCGAGATATTTTTGCGAGCCGAGTTTGATGGTGGGCTCACCGGAGGAGTGGTAGAGCTGAGAAAACTGCGAGTGCAGTTCCTGCTGCAACTGCGGCGACAGCGTGGTTGCGACGATCGATCCGCCGGCGGAGAACGCGACCTCGGCTTCGGCGGCCTGACTCACCTGGCGCGCAACATTCTCGTCGATCGCGTAGCCGACGGCGAGGAAGCCGAGCGGCGTTCCCTTCTCCGCGCTGCCGAAGATCAGAGGCTGGGTTGCGACCTCGTACAGACGGCCGTTCAATGCGAGATAGAACGGGGCTTTGTTGTCGCGGAGATGTGGTTGCGTGAGGTTTTGCACGGCGGCACGATCCGGCGGCGCGCCATTGGCGTAGACGGCGATCAGCTTGCCGTCGGCGCCGAAGAGGGCGAAGAGATCGCTTTTGCTGGTCGTCCAGAATGCGCCGCCGGCGTCTTCGATGGTGTCGGTGTCGTCCGAGGTCATCAGCGCTTTGAGGGTGGGCAGGTCGGCCATCAACTCGGCTTCGCGGCGCAGCATGTCGCTGCGCTGGCCTTGCAGATTGCGGTACGTCGTGACCGAATGGCTGAGGTCCGACGTGAGGTCGGTGTGGGTCTGCTGCTGCACGATGACGCGGAGTATCAGGAGGCTGATAACCGTCCATCCGAACGAAACGATCAGCAGAGGGACGAGCAGCGTCGTCCTCATGCGGAAGCGGTCAAGGATGGTTTTTCTGGGCATAGTCCTGGCTTATTCTCCGCTGACGAACTTGTATCCGATGCCGTGCATCGTGCGGAAGAAATGCGGGCGGGCGGGGTCGGCTTCGAGCTTCTGGCGCAGCTTCATCACCTGGTTGTCGACGGTGCGGGTGGTGGGGTACGAGTGATAGCCCCACACATCGGTGAGCAGCTTTTCGCGGGTGATGACGCGCTCGGCGTGGTCGAGGAAATACTTCAGCAGCTTGAGCTCGTGGGCGGTCATGACGACCGGCTGGCCGTCTTTCGAGACTTCCATTTTCGCGAAGTCGGCGGTGATGTTGCCGAAGCTGAGAATGTCGCTGCGCTCGCTGCGTTTGGTGCGGCGGACCGCGGCCTGGAGGCGGGCGAGCAGTTCGCGCGGGCTGAAGGGTTTGGTCACGTAGTCGTCCGCACCGAGTTCGAGCAGAAGGACTTTATCGGCGACGTCGGTAACGGCGCTGAGGATGATGACGGGAGTCTCGGGAAACTGCGTCTTGATGCCCTTGCAAACTTCGCGACCGGAGATGCCGGGCAGCATCAGGTCGAGAATGACGGCGATGGGTTTGAGGGTGCGGCACACGGCGAGGCCTTCCGCGCCGTCGCCAACGACGTGTACGCTGTAGCCTTCGGCGGAGAATTGGCGGTGCAGCGCCTTCTGTATTCTCGGGTCGTCTTCGATCACCAGAACTGTGCTCATTGTCTGCTCCACGATCTGACTTTGTGCGAAGACGCAGTTTGTCACGCTTCGCCTCTCTAGTGTGTGGGAGAAACGCAGGCGCGCGGCGCGAAACGTCACAAAAATACAATCGAGAGACAATATAGTGACATTTTTGGCGAGGTGCGCGCGTGCAGGCGGAGCAACCGGAGCGCCGGACGACGGCGATAGAGCGCGTTGAGCCGCTCATTGGTCCGCGGCAGCTGCTACATCGCACGCTGAGGGGTCTTGATTTCGTTGCTTTGCAGCGAGGGGCGGCGGCCACTGCGCAGGAACTGCAAAGCGACACGGATGATGAAGATGGGGTTGCGGAACAGGTAGCGCCGCCACAGGCGCACGGGCTCCTGCGCCAGGCGATGCGCCCATTGCAGGCCCGCCCGCTTGATCCAGCGCGGACTGTCGCTGATGCGTCCGGTGTGGAGCAGGAACGCGGCGCCGACGCCCATCATCAGCGTGGTATCGAGCAGCGGAAGATAGCGCGCCATGAAGTGCTCCTGCTTGGGCGCGCCGAGGCCGACCCAGATGATATCGGGCTGCGCGCGATGGACCGCTTCGATCAGCGCGCGCTCTTCGTCGAACTTCATAGGGCGGAAGGGCGGCGTGAAGACTCCGCAGATTTTGAGGTGGGGGATGCGAGCGACGAGCTTGTCGCGCAACTCTTCGGCCATGCCGGGCCCGCCGCCGCAGAGGAAGTGCGTGCAGCCGCGAAACTCCTCGCCGCCCATGATTTCGAGCATCATCTCGGGGCCGGCGACGCGCTCCATCGTGTGGCCCTGCATGCGGCCGACCCACACCAGCGGCATGCCGTCCGGCGCGACGACCATCGCGTCTTCGTAGATCTTCATCAGGCCCGGATCGCTCTGCGCTTCCATCACGCCGTGGACCGAGGCGAAGCACACGTAGCCCTTGTTGTGGCGCTTGATCGCGGTGTGGAACAGCGATTTTGCGGACGCGATATCGAGAGCGTGCGCATGCACACCGAGCACGTCGATGCGCTGTGGCGACAGCGTGTTGCGGAGCGGTTCTTTCATAGATCACCTGGTGCGGAAAAGTCTGACTGAGACGGCTGAAATATGGGTATCGGGCTGCGCAGAGCGAGCTTCGAGTACAGGGCGAGGTACATTGCGGCCGCTTGTTGCGGTTGCAATCCGGGCGGCGAAGATGCGGCGCCGCGAGGAAGATGGAGAGCATTTCGGAGCGCGGTGAGGAGCGATTCGCCAGTGGCATCCGTGGGATTGAAGAGCACGCAGCTTGTA
>DASRLB010000063.1:0-13194 GCA_035648695.1 Acidobacteriaceae bacterium
CGAACATGCTCGCGTGATCTCCGGATGCTTCGCCCAGTCCACCGTTCTGCCCTTCCGTTTCGGCACGACGTTCGACGACGACGACTCCCTCCGCCGCTCGGTCCGTTCCAACCAGCGTCACTTCATGGCCAACGTCGAGCGTCTGCGCGGCATGGCTGAAATGCATCTCAAAGTGCTTGTCGACGATGTCGTCACCGCTCCCCGCGACGCCGACTACCGTCCCCAGACCGGTGCCGGACAGCTCTACCTCTCCAACCTCCGCGAGTCGGCCAGCCGTCAACGCGAGCGCCAATCCCGCGCCCGCGCTTTATCGGTGCAGATGCATCGCATGTTCCTCCCGGTCGCGGAGGAAATCACCTGCAAACGCACCGACTCGGGCAAGATGCTGCTGGACATCGCGCACCTGGTCGAGAAGAAGACGATCGAGCGTTATCAGAACAAGTACAGCACCGCCGCGCTGCAAATGAAGGACTGCGCCATGCAGCTTTCGGGCCCCTGGCCGCCGTACCACTTCGTCCACCGGCACAACGCCGGCAGCAGCGTTCACGCGTAACCTGCTCACGAAAACGAAACGCCCCCGCAAACTGCCGGGGCGTTTCTGCGTTTGCGAGGTTACGCTTCTGGATACGAAAACAACCCGACTTCGCGGGCAGTTCGAAGATGCCGCGCTTGCTGAACTCACACTGACCACTTGACAATTTAAATCTACATAGGTAGATTTCGAGACATGAAGATGCGCCGCTCTCCGCAGACATCGCTTGTGCTGGCTGAATTCCTTGAGTGCCAGGAGGAGTGGAGATATGGGTATGACATCAGCCGGAACACCGGGCTGAAATCGGGGACACTGTATCCGATCCTGATGCGGCTGGCGGAGCACCGGTTGCTGGAGACGGGTTGGGAGACGGTTGCGGAGGGCCGGCCTCCGCGGCATATGTACAAACTGACGCAGGATGGGCTGCGGTATGCGCGGACGCAGGTTGCGGCGGAGCGGGTTGCCGTCGACGGCGAACCGGCGTTGGCTGGAGTGGGTGGCCTATGAGTCCGATACGCAAGCTTGCGGTGAGGATTTCGGGGACGGTGGTGCGTTGGGCTTCGCCGGGATGCAAGGAATGGGCTGAGGGGTTGGCGCGTGAGGTGGAGTTTATTGGCAGCGACTGGAGCGCGCTAGGGTGGGCCATTGGGAGTTTGCAAGTGGTGCTCGATCGGCGGCAGGCGCCAATTGGGTCGGGTTCGAAGCCCGCCAGGCCTAGCCGCCTGAAAGTGATGTTTTGGCTTCTCTATTTGGAAGTGTGTTTCTGGAGCGGCATGGAGATGCTCACCGCGACGGGCTGGCAGCAACGGTTGGGCTGGGGACTGGTCTTGTTGGCCTGGGGCTACTGGGCGGCTTGCTCGGTCTTGAATTGGCTTCGAGACAGGTGGCAGCCTTCAACGTCGGATATCGAGGCGTACAGGCGCTTTCTCCGGACGGGTTTGGAGCTTAAGCTATCGCGGTACCGTACGGTGAGGCGGTGGTTTCCTTCGCTCGCTATTTTCTCTGGTTCGGTGGGATATTCGTTGATCGGGGGTGAAGTTCACTTTTGGGGATATTTCATTCTCGGGCTATTGATATTGCCGCTTCAGCTGGACACGGCAGCGAACATCCAGGGACGGATAGAGCGGATGGATGCTCTGATCGCGGAGGGGCCCCCTGTGAACCTCCGTCTCAACGGCAAACGGCTCCACTCCGACCACTGGGGTCGCGCCCAAACCCCGAAGCCTGGGTCGGGTTCTCGGGAGTACTTCTCAAGCCAAAGGACGCCTTAGGGTGAACTGAAGAGCGAACCTCCAGTGACCAGCGATGAATACCGATGAAGGCCCGATCCATAAGGCAGCCACCTACGTCGTCGGCGCGGTCGGCTGTACTTGCCGCTTCTTCCGGCTCAGCACCAGGCTACGCTTCCGCCGCCGTCCGGACGCGTGGTCGATCTTCTTCCAGAACCCCACAAAATAATCCACCGCTGAAATAATCGAAACCACCGCCATCCAGTAAATCGCAATCACCGCCGTCAAGTGGACAGGGAACGGGTACCACCCGATCTGCCAGTGGTCCCAGCGATGCGCCAGGATCGCCGCCACCACCGACACGATCTGGATCACCGTCTTCAGCTTGCCAATCTCGCTGGCCTCGATGGTAAAGCCCTCGGTCGAAGCAATCGACCGCAACCCGCTCACCAGGAATTCGCGCCCGATGACCAGCACGGCGATCCACGGAGCGACGAGTCCGGGGGTATAGGCAATCAAACAGATAAATGCGGTGCTGACCATCAGCTTGTCGGCCAGCGGGTCCAGCAGGATTCCCAGGGTAGTAATCTGCCCGCGCCGCCGCGCCAGGTAGCCATCCACACCGTCCGTAATCGACGCAATGATGAAAATCGCCGACGCCAGAATTTCCTGCTGGCCGTGCGCGCCATGCAGCGGGAACTTCGGCGAAAGCGCCCACACCAGCAGCGGAACGCTGGCAATGCGCGTCATCGTAATCGAGTTGGGAAGATTCACAGGCGCACCCTGCGGGGAACAATAGCATTCTGACACATGGAGGCAGGGATTAGGGATTCGAGAACCGGGACCAGGGGCTGTCGAGGTCACACCGAACCCAACCCCAGCGCCCAAGCCGCCCCAAGCCCACGATTTCCTAATCCCTAATCCCTGTTCCCTAAATCCTGTTCCTACGCATACATCCCGCGCTGCTTGATCGTATACGCCACGCGGTCGATGGCCAGCATATACGCCGCGGTCCGGTTGTTCACGTTGTGCGCAATCGAATACTGCAGCACGTCGTCGAAGCTGTCGATCATGATGCGTTCCAGCCGCTGGTTCACTTCCGACTCCGTCCAGAAGTATCCCATCCGGTCCTGAACCCACTCGAAGTAGCTGGTGGTCACGCCGCCGGCATTGGCGAGAATATCCGGAATCACGAACACTCCCTTGTCCGCCAGAATCTCGTCGGCGATCGTCGTCGTCGGCCCGTTCGCGCCTTCGCACAACACCTTGGCGCGAATCCGCTCGGCATTCTTGCTGGTAATCACGTTCTCGGTTGCTGCCGGAATCAGGATCTCGCAAGGCCGCAGCAGCACATCATCCTTGTCCGTAGCCTCGGCTTCGCTGAATCCGTGAATCGTTCCGGTCTTGGCCTTGTGCCGCAGCAGCAGATCGATGTTGATGCCATTGGGGTTGTACAGCGCGCCATCGTACTCGCCGATACCGATAATCTTGTAGCCTTTGTCGAACATTAACTGCGCGGTATTCGACCCGACGTTGCCGAAGCCCTGCACGATCACCCGGCAGCCCTCGATCGCCATCCCGAGATGCTTCATCGCCTGGTCGCACACGATGCTGACGCCACGCCCCGTCGCTTCCCGCCGACCGCGCGACCCACCCATATTCACCGGCTTGCCCGTCACCACCGACGTTACCGTCTGCCGCATGTGCATGGAGTAGGTGTCCATGATCCACGCCATCGTCTGCTCGTTGGTGTTCACATCCGGAGCGGGAACATCCTTCTCCGGCCCGATAAATTCGATCAGCTCCGCGGTATAGCGCCGCGTCATGCGTTCCAACTCGCCCTGCGACATCTTCTTCGGGTCGCAAATGACCCCGCCTTTGGCCCCGCCAAACGGAATGTTGACGACCGCGCACTTCCACGTCATCCAGCTCGCCAGCGCGCGCACTTCATCCAGCGACACGTCCGGCGCATAGCGAATGCCGCCCTTGCCCGGCCCCCGCGCCATCGAGTGCTGCACACGGTAGCCTGTAAAAACTTCGATCGATCCATCGTCCATCCCGACCGGAATATGAACGATGATTTCTCGCGAAGGATAACGCAGCACCTTCCAGATTCCGGCATCGAGATTGAGGCGTTGGGCAGCGTCGTCGAAGCGCGCGGCTTGTGCTTCCCAGGGGTTTGTTTCCTGCTCAAGCGTGAGCGTGGTCATGCGGGGTCTGTTCCTCTCGGTTGCCGGTATCAGCGACTCTTCGGCCATCGCGCATGTCCCTCCAGAAATCTAAAAGCTAGAGCCCTGAAGACAGCATAGTCCCTTTTCCGGGAGCGTCATTTGACCAGGCCGTTCTGTGACCAAACCTGCCGAGTATAGGCCCAGATTTAAGCCTTCGGCAAGGTATTCATGTGACTCTATCGGCACATTGCGATCAACTATTTAGGCCTTGCGCAAGTGCCATCGGATGTGCGGAAGAAATCGCTCCCAGAAACTGGCAACTGGAAACTCGTAACTGGCAACCGTACGCCCAAAAGCTGACAGCCGGCAGCTCGAAGCTGCGCACAACAGCCGGCGCTCGAAGCGGGCCATAAGTTCCAAGTAGAATCCATTCATGCAGTCGAACGGAAGCACTCCGGCACTACGTGAATTCCTCGCTCTCGCCAAGCGCCACTCGCTGGTCCCGGTCACGCGCATCGTCGCCGCCGACCTCGAAACCCCGGTCTCCGCCTTCCTCCGCGTCGCCGCCACCGAGCCCGAAGCCTTCCTCCTCGAATCCGTCGAAGGCGGCGAGCATGTCGGCCGCTACACCTTCATCGGCATCCGGCCGTACAAGCGCATGATCGCCCGCAATGGCACAGTCACCATCCAGCAGGGGCGCTCGCGCCGGACGATCGACGCAGACATCTTTGCCGAACTGAAATCCGCTCTCCGGGGCGAAACCCCAGCCCGCCTCCCCGGCCTTCCACCGTTTACTGCGGGTGCCGTTGGATTCTTCGCTTACGACGTAGTCCGCCGCATTGAGACCCTTCCCGAAACCGCCACCGACGAACTTCAAGTCCCCGACGCCTACCTCATGTTCTTCGACGAAGTCCTCGCCTTCGATCACGTCAAGAAGGCGATCCACATCATCATCACGGTAGGCACCCGAGGCCCCGCCAACGCCGCGGGCTACAGAGATGCCGTCAAGCGCCTCGACCGCCTGCAGCGCAAACTCTACGCCGCCATTCCGAAAGCCGCGAAGACTCCATCGCGCCGCGTTGCCGGCCCGCTCCTGCTGAAGGCGCGCACCAAGCCGGCCGACTTTCTCCGCGCCGTTGAGAAAACCAAGGAGTACATCGCCGCCGGCGACATCTTCCAGTGCGTCCTCTCGCAACGTTTCGACTGCAGGCCCGGCGTCGACGCCTTTGAAATCTACCGCTCCCTCCGCATCGTCAACCCCTCGCCGTACATGTACTTCCTGCGCTTCGGCCTCGAACCGGCGATGAAGAGGGGTGCCCCATCTTCGCGGACTGTCTCATCGTCCGCTAAGGTGGGATTCCGCGAATGCCACATCGTCGGCTCCTCGCCCGAACTTCTCGTCCGCGTCGCAAAGACCGAAACCGGCAGCCGCGTCGAATACCGCCCCATCGCCGGCACCCGCCCCCGCGGCGCCGACGAAGCCGCCGACCGCGCCCTCGAAGCCGACCTCCGCGCCGACGAGAAAGAAGTCGCCGAGCACATCATGCTCGTCGACCTCGGTCGCAACGACGTAGGCCGCGTGGCCGAATTTGGCAGCGTCAAGGTCAAAGACCTCCTCTTCGTCGAGCGTTACTCCCACGTCATGCATCTCGTCTCGCGCATCGAGGGCACGCTAAAAAAAGACCTCGCCCCCATCGACGCCTTCCGCGCCTGCTTTCCCGCGGGCACGCTCTCGGGCGCGCCAAAAATCCGCGCCATGGAAATCATCGAAGAGCTCGAACCCGCCCGCCGCGGCGTCTACGGCGGCAGCATCTTCTACGCAGATTTTTCCGGGAATTTAGACTCCTGCATCGCCATCCGCACCCTCTTCATGGACGGCGACAAGGGCTACATTCAGGCTGGCGCGGGCATCGTCGCCGACTCCATCCCACAAAAAGAATTCGAAGAATGCGGCAACAAAGCCAAGGCCGTAGTCCGCGCGATTGAACGCGCGAGGGGAGCATAGGACCATGACGGATCCTGAGGATATAGACCGCTAATCCAGATCATCCTGGTTCAGCGCCCACCATATCCCGCCGACAACCTGCGCCGCTCCAATCGCCCGCGTCAGCGCTGGTCGTTCGGCGAGCCCGTGCATCAAATCGCGCCACACCTTCGGTCCGGCCTTCCATGCGTTCGCATCCAGCTTCGGATGCACCATCGCCATCACGCCATCGCCGATCAACACCATCGCCGCAAAGTGCTTCATCCGTTTTGGGCTGCCATAGAACATATGCTGTAAGACCCAATCGGCCCTCCGCCCGTTGCCCGCCGCCGCCCAGATAGCCGGCCGCAAACATCGCGGCGTAAAATCGAACCATGGTCTTCGTCCTCGACAACTACGACAGCTTCACCTACAACCTCGTCCAGTACATGGGCGAGCTAGGCGCTGAAGTCGTCGTCCGCCGCAACGACGAGATCACTCCCGAAGAAGTCGTCGCGATGCGCCCCGACCGCATCCTCCTCTCGCCCGGCCCCTGCACCCCCCAGGACGCCGGCATCCTCATCCCGCTCATCCAGCACCTCGCGAAACAGGAAAAGCAAATCCCCGTCCTCGGCGTCTGCCTCGGCCACCAGGCCATCGGCGCGGCGTTCGGCGGAGACGTCATCCGCGCCGCCAAGCTCATGCACGGCAAGACCAGCGTCATCGAACACGACGGCCGCACCATCTTCCGCGACATCCCGCAGCCCATGACCTGCACCCGCTATCACTCGCTCATCGTCGCCGAAAAGGGCTTCCCCAAGTCGCTCGAAATCTCCGCCCGCGTAGTCGGGGAGAAGACCATCATGGCCCTCCGCCACCGTACGCTGCCCATCGAAGGCGTGCAGTTCCATCCCGAAAGCGTCCTCACCGACCACGGCAAGCAACTCATCGCAAACTTCCTAAAGCAATAACTCACAACTCAAAACTCACCACTCAAAACTGATCCAACCCCGCCTTTCCTCGTCGCTCAACAGCTCTACGCTCTAAGCTCGTAAATACCCTCACTCCTCGAACCCTCGCACCTCACGCCTCGGCAGACCCAAGCTACACTTGAACCCATGAAGCACCCCCTGCTCATTTCGGCGATGCTGGCCCTCGCGACGGCCCTCCACGCCCAGCAGCCGGCCCAGCAACCCATGGGCACCATCAACACCGCCGACGCCCAGGTCTCCGGCGGTCTCGAAGTCTCCGGCGAGCACGCCCGCCTACTCTCCAACGCCAGCATCACCGCCTACGACCACACTGCCCAAATCGACCTCTCCCGCGGCGGCCTGGTCAGCGTCTGCGCCACCAGCGCCTTCCACCTCCTCCGCAGCGGCACCGGCGACGCGCTCCTCTTCGCGCTCGACCGCGGCGCCATGGAAATCCGCATCGCCGCCCAGTCGCAGGACGCCATCCTCACCCCCGACCTCCGCTTCACCATGCTCACCCCCGGGACGCTCGACCTGCGCATGCGCGTCACGCGCGACGGCGACACCTGCGTCGACAACCGCGGTGACACCGCCCCGGTCCTCAAGATCACCGAAGGTTTCGGCGACGCCACCTACCATCTCGCCCCCAACCAGCACGTCCTGTTCGAGCACGGCTCGCTCCGCGATGTCGTCGACCGTGAGCGTTCCGACTGCGGCTGTCCGCAATCGACGCCCACAATGGTTGCCACTTCAAATCCCAACGCCACCAGCGTTGAAACCCCGCAGCAGGCCTCCGCCCAGCAGCCATTCCCCGTCGCCCAAAGCGCCGACCTCGCACCCATAACGCCGTCCGTTCCACTCCCAGCCGCCGGCAATGCCCAGACGATCGTCCTCAGCAACAACGCAGCAAAGCCCCCGCCAATCCCCACCTCACCACCTGTGCAAGTCCAGACCGCGCCGCCGCCAACCGAGCACTCCTCCGCCATCGCCGCCGCACTCTCCACACGTTCAGCCGAGCCGCCGCCCTCGCCCCCCGGCGCCCGCGACATCTTCCACAAGATCGGCCACTTCTTCAAGCGCCTCTTCGGAGGCAAGCCGCAAGCCCCCGAACCCACTCGCTAAGCTACAATCGAAGGGTTGGGCCGGAAACAATCGCCCGCCAATCCACCACAGTTTCAGGAGCCTCACTTGTCGATTCCCGCCACCCAGATGCGCCCCGGCATGATCATCAAACACAAGGACGATCTCCACCTCGTCTTCTCCGTCGAACACCGCACTCCGGGCAATCTCCGCGCCTTTATCCAGGCCAAGTTGAAGAACGTCCGCACCGGCGCCATGTTCACCGAGCGCTTCCGCTCCCCCGACCCCATCGAGCGCGTCCACGTCGATTCCATCAAGATGGAATACCTCTACAACGACGGCGACGACTATTACTTCATGGACCAGAACACCTACGAGCAGACCGCCCTCAAGCGCGACACCCTCGGCGACGCCGTCGAGTACCTCACCTCCAACCTGCTCATCGAAGTCAGCTTCCACGACGGCAAGCCGGTCGGCATCGAGCTCCCCACGGCCGTCGAAATGATCGTCGTGCAGACCGAACCCGGCATCAAGTCCGCCACCGCCAGCTCGGTCACCAAGCCCGCCACAACGGAAACCGGCCTCGTCGTCCAGGTCCCGCCGTTCATCAACGAGGGCGAAAAAATCCGCGTCGACACCGCCGAAGGCGCGTATATGTCCCGCGCGTAAAGGAAACCGATGAACCGCGCCGATCTCCAGAGACTATCCCGATTGCGCATTCAAGAGGCCCGCAGCCTCTTCCGTGTGGGGCATTACAGCGGCTCCTATTACCTGGCTGGGTACGCAGTCGAGTGCGCTCTGAAACCCTGTATTGCCAGGGAGACGCAAAAATTCGATTTTCCAGATAAGGAAAGGCTTAAGAATAGCTACACGCATCGGCCTGATGAATTATTGAGGGTAGCAAATCTCTTAGGATCCTTTCAGGCTGAGATGCGGGCCAATCCGAAGCTGAAAGCAGACTGGAGCGTCGTAAACGCCTGGTCGGAACAAAGTCGATATGGAATTTGGAGCAAGGCAGACGCAGATGCGATGATCGACGCAGTTGAAAAACGGCGGGAAGGAGTGCTTCCGTGGATAAAGCTACATTGGTAGGTTTGGACGTCGAGACGGGCGCTCGTATTGTGTCCGTTCTTGAAGATGCGGGAATCGCTGTCAAAGTCGCCTTATGGATGGTTACCTCGGAATATGAAGCGGGCCGATTGGTACTCGCGTCCTCCTCCCTGGACCAGGTACATCCACTTCGTGCTTACGAGACTGTCTTCGAGATACTCCATGGCAAGTTTGTTCACGAGACTCCGCTACTATTGGTTCTTCGCATGAGAGACCCGTTTATCCAGAGCTGGCGCCAACTATTCTCCAAGACAGAGTCGGTAGAAGGGATGCGCCTTGGCGGACAAATGATCGGCAACCGGTTTATCGAAGATGGTTACGTATACCGAATTCGCTAAAATGGCGATCGTCCCAGCTGACATCGACTAGACCTACAAAATATTCACCGCCCGAGCCGCCAGCAACGCCACCGTCGTGAACGAAATCAGCGCCCGCACAACCATCAGCGCCTTCACCCACCGCGACGGCACGGGAGGATCCGTCGGCGACAGCGCCGTGCTCGTATGAACGCCAGGAACAAATCGCCCACAAATTCCGGATTCCACCGGTCTTCGCCCATATTCTTCTTCGACTCTCGATCCAGCGTTGCAGGCTCGAAATTTCCTGCCGTATCGGCGACAATAGAGGGATGGGCCTTCTTCTCTATTCCGCTAACTGGTGCCGCGACTGCCGCGAGGCGAAGCGCTTTCTCGACAAGCACGAGATCGCTTACACCGAAATCAATATCGAAACCACGCCGGGGGCGGCCGACCTGGTTTTGCAGAACGTCGGCAAACGGGCCATTCCGCAGTTCGTGATCGACGGCAAATGGGTGCAGCCGTACAGGCCCGGGCGGGGCTTCCTGCACGATGAGATGGAAAAACTGTTCGGCGTCGCCAGTTAGATTTTGCCATCGAGAGCGGCAATGCTTTCCGCCGAGTCGTCCAGCTCCACTTCTCCGATTTTCACCGGTTCCGGAATGTCGGTTGCGCTGAAGGGCCAGCGCATGCGCAAGACGCGGGAGCGGTCGCTCTCGCGCAGGCTCTCGCGGCTGCGACCCGTCAACAGGTCTTCGATCGTGATGATTCCGGCGAATTTGCCCTCATGGTTGATGACGGGATAGCGCGTCAATTTGGTAGACGCCATCAGGTTGGCAACGGAGCGGAGCGTGTCTCCGGGCGCCACGACTTTGGGCGACGGATTGCCGTCGGCTGCGAGCGGCTGATCAAGATCCAGCTGCCGCGCCGACGCCATCATCTGGGTCCGGGTGATGAGCGAGACCAGGCGGTGGTCGCTATCGAGTAGCGGGAACAGGCGTTGCCAGTGTCCCCATGCCTCCGCGCCACGCTCTTCCATCTTGCGCAGCCACTCAGCGGCATCGCGTCTGGTTGCATTCTCCGGCAGGGCAAAGACGCTGGTGTGCATGGCCTGCGCCACCAGCACAGTTTCCAAGGGATCGACTCCGTACTCGCGGCTGAGGTGATAGCCGCGTTTGGCGAGGCGCGAGGTCAAGATGGAGCGTTTCTGTAAAAGCACCGACATGCCGTAGGCGGTCACGCAGGCCAGCAGGAGCGGAAGCAGGAGGCCGCTGTTGTGGGTGAGTTCGACCGCCATCACGGCCGCGGTCAGGGGCGCACCGATCGACCCGGCCAGGACCGCCGCCATGCACACCAGAGGCCAGGCTCCGGGCTGCATTACGGGGAGAAAATGCGCCAGTGCGACGCCTACACCGCCGCCAATCATCAACTGCGGGGCGAGGATGCCGCCCGAGGTGCCAGAGCCGAGGGACTCTGTCCAGATCAGGCTCTTTACGATGACTACGCCCAGCACAAGACCCCAGCCGGTCCCCGACCCGTCCAGCATGCGCTGGATCACGGGATAGCCGACGCCCAGCGCCGATGGATACACCAGGCCGCCGAGCCCAATGCCCAGGCCGCCGATGGCGGGCCACCACATCCAATGGATGGGGAGCTTCTCGAACAGCTCCTCGAAGAAGTGGACACCCCAGGTCAAGCCCAGCGCCATGAGACCGGCGACGAGCCCTGCCAGGACCGCCGCGGGCAGCGCCTCGTGGCTCACCGGGACGGTCATGGGACTCATGGTGAAGATCGGGTTGCCACCCAGCAGCACCCGGCGCAGCGCCGCCGCCGTCACACTGGCGACCGCGACCGGTACCAGGCTGCGCGGACGCCACTCGAACAGCAACAATTCCACTGCCAGCAGGATCGCCGCGAGCGGTGCGAGAAACGTAGCGGACATGCCTGCCGCTGCGCCCGCAACCAACATGACGGAACGCTCGGCATCCGTCATCTTCAGCAATTGCGCCAGCAGCGAGCCGAACGCGCCGCCGGTCATGATGATGGGACCTTCCGCGCCAAACGGGCCGCCGGTACCGATGGCGATCGCGGTCGCCACGGGTTTGAAAAACGTAATCTTCGGAGAGATCTTCGCGCCGCTCATCAGCACGGCCTCGATCGCTTCCGGCATGCCGTGGCCGCGGATGCGGTCAGAACCGTAACGAGCGATCAGGCCTACCAGCAATCCACCGAAGACCGGCAAAAAAATGGCGGTCCAACCCAGCTTATTCAGGCCAGGGTCTACCAAGTGGGCACTGACGCGATGGAAGTAACACAAGTTCGTGACGAGGTAGATGAGGCGCAACAGGGCCCAGCTTAACACCGCGCCGACTGCGCCCACGATCACTGCCAATGCACTCATCAACAACATGCGGCTGTCGGCGGAGTAGTCCCGCAGCTCGCTTTCTCCAACCACGCTCATGCATTGTCTCCCACGGGGTTTGCGACGTCGCCGGTCTCGCGCGATGCGAGCAGAGACTCCATCGCGACGATGATGTCGCGCCCGCGCTCGTCGAGCTCATCGAGGTGCGAAGGTATCAGCTGTTCGAGCACCTTCTCGCCTTCAGGCATGAGACGCACGATGGAGCGGCGCAAGTCCTCGTCGTCGCTTTCACGCCGGACTACGCCGGCGCGTACGGCGCGGTCGACGAGCTCGACGGCGCTGTTGTGGCGCAGGATCATGCGGTCGGCGAGATAGCTGATCGATGCGCCCTGTCCCTCCGGCACCGCGGCGATTACCTGTAGCATCTGATACTGTTGCACGGAAATTCCCGCGCCTTCAGCAGCGACCTCGCTGAAACGAAGAAATTTCCGTAATTGAAATCGAAATTCCGCGAGCCTGTGCAAGCGGTTTGTCGAGACGAAACTGCGCTCGTTCATCTGTCGCACCCTTTACATTGATTTTATATCGCTTACCGATACAAGAAAAGACGCGGCTACACTAACTATAAGGATTTAGATAAGTTGGACGCAGAAAGAGCGGGTGCGGGTTACCCGGCCCCGAGGAGCTTTGTTGTGATCGCACGTTACACACCTCCCGCGATGGGACAGATCTGGTCCGAAGAATCGAAGTACCGCAACTGGCTGCGTGTCGAGCTGGCCGCCACGGATGTGCTGTCGCGCGCCGGCATTGTTCCCGCTGAAGCCGCGACTGCTTTGCGCGAGAAAGCGCAATTTACCGTGGAGCGAATCCACGCGATCGAGGCCGAGACCAGGCACGATGTGCTGGCGTTTACCCAGGCGGTCGCGGAATCGGTTGGGCCGGAAGCGCGCTGGCTGCATTTCGGCCTGACGTCAACGGACGTGGTGGACACCGCCCAGGCGCTGGCTTTTGTGGAAGCCTCGGCGCTGATCCGCGCGGGCATCGAGCGGCTGATGGAGGTGCTGAAGAAGCGCGCGGTGGAGTTCAAAGACACACCCTGCATTGGCCGCACGCACGGCGTCCACGCCGAGCCGACATCGTTTGGGCTGAAACTGCTTTTGTGGTTCTCGGAGATGCAGCGTAACCTGCGCCGCTTCGATGCCGCAGCCGAAGACCTTCGCGTCGGAAAAATTTCCGGCGCCGTCGGCAGCTTTGGGCATCTTTCGCCGGAGCATGAAGAGGCGATCTGCGCGGAGCTGGGGCTGCGCCATGCGGAGGTTTCGACGCAGGTGCTGCAGCGCGACCGCCATGCGGCTTACGTTGGCACGCTGGCCGTGCTGTGCTCGACGCTGGACAAAATTGCGACTGAAATCCGGCACCTGCAACGCACGGAAGTCCGCGAGGCGGAGGAGTTTTTCTCGCCGAAGCAGAAGGGCTCGAG
>DASRLB010000064.1:0-34047 GCA_035648695.1 Acidobacteriaceae bacterium
TCGCCGTCTTCACGCAGCACCACCGCACATTGGCGGACGCCGCGGTGCGAGTGCGCGAGGAGTTGCAATCGCAACTCCAGTGCCTCAGCGTCTAGCTACAGCCCCATCCGCTCTTCCTGCTCCTCGACCGCGGGCGAAACCGCGCCGAGTTTTTCGGCAACCGATTTCGCCTGCGTGAAGAGCGTCAGGTAATCCGGCCCGCCGGCCTTCGAGTCGGTGCCGCTCATGTTGAAGCCGCCGAACGGATGCGCCCCCACCATAGCCCCCGTGCATTTGCGGTTGAGATAAAGATTGCCCACATGGAACTCATCGCGCGCGCGATCCAGCTTCTCGCGCGAGCCGGAGTAGATCGCACCGGTCAGCCCATACTCCGTGTTGTTCGCGATCGCCAGAGCATCGTCGAAGCCTTCCGACTTGATGACCGCGAGCACCGGCCCAAAAATCTCTTCCTGCGCCAGCCTCGCATCGGGCGCGATGTCCGCGAACACCGTCGGCGCAATGTAGTATCCCGCATCGGCATTCTCAATCGCGGCGCCGCCAACCAGCAAGCGGCCTTCGCTTTTGCCAATGTCGATGTACCGCAAAACTCGGTCGTAAGCCACTTTATTGATCACCGGCCCGCTGTAGAAATTCTCCGCCGGATCTCCCGATGCAAGCGTGCCAACGCGCTCCCGCAGCCGGTCGCAAAACACGTCATAAACGGCAGCGTCGACGATCACGCGCGAGCATGCCGAACACTTCTGCCCGCTAAACCCAAACGCCGAAGCCGTCACGCCCTCGATCGCGGAATCGATGTCTGCGTCCGCAGCGACGATGATCGAATCTTTGCCGCCCATCTCCAGAATGGTGCGCTTGATAAAGTGCTGCCCCGGCTGCGTCCGCGCGACGCGTTCGTGAATCTCAAGCCCCACCTTCTTCGAGCCGGTGAACGCAATCAGCCGCACCTGCGGATGTTCGACGATGGCTTGCCCCACCGCCGGTCCGCCCTGCACCAGGTTCACCACGCCGTCCGGAAGCCCCACCTCTTCGAGTAGCGCAACAAAGCGCGCCGCAATCGTCGGCGCATCCGGCGACGGCTTCAGCACGACCGTATTGCCGCACACAATCGCCGCCGCTGTCATCCCCGCCATAATCGCAAACGGAAAATTCCACGGCGGAATCACCGCGCTGACGCCCACCGGCACATAGCGCAGCATGTTACGTTCGCCAGGCATCTGGATCGGCGTCGTCGCGCCCGCCAGCCGCAGGGCCTCGCGCGCATAGAACTCCAGAAAGTCGATGCACTCGCCGACGTCCGCATCGGCCTCGGCCCAGTTCTTTCCCACCTCGAAAGTAAGCCACGCACAAAACTCCAGATGCCGCTCGCGGATGAGAGCCGCAGCCCGCAGCAGAAGATCGACACGCTCGCCCACAGCCGTCCGCGACCACTCTGGAAACGCCGCGAGCGCAGCCTGCACAGCCTGCTCCGCAATCTCAACCGTCGCCTCAGGATGCGTTCCAATCACCTGCGCCGGACGCGCCGGGTTCGTCGAAGAAAAACTCTGCGCCGACCCCACGCGCTGGCCGCCGATCATCAGGCCGTACTTCCGGCCGAGTTCGCCGCCGACCCGCTCCAGCGCCTCGATCATGTTGCGCTTCGTTGCAGCATCGTTGAAGTCGGTAAAGGGTTCGTTCTTGAAGGGAGAAAGCATATCTCTCATCGTAGGCTCTCCGGCATCGCCTTGGCTACGTCGTAAATTCCTCGGTGGATTTCGACATCTGCGCGGTCCTGTCCAGCTTGTCCCAGCTGAAGGGCTTGCCATCGATCGCGCGCTTCACCGTGCGGATCAGCACCCACGAAAAAAGCTGTCGATATGTGAACCGCTGTATCCAGATATGGAACAGCAGCCACGCATCGCCCTTGCTCGCCGGATGTTTTCGCTCCAGCATGAACGCCAGCGCGGACGCTGCGAAATCGATCAGCAAAAACGCAGCGAAGAAGGTCAATAGCTTATAAAAGTCTCCGGTGCTCGTCGTCAGCGGATGGAAGTGTTTGTCGATAAAGTAATGCACTACTCCGGCCACGAACATGAAGTCGATCAGCGGCGAAACCAGCGGCAGCATGATCTGAAAAATCAAAATGTTGGGCAGCGCGAACAACCCCATCGCGCGGTGCCGCCGGATCGCCCCCTTGTGTTTGTACAGCGCTTGCAGGATGCCGAACGACCACCGGAAACGCTGCCGCGCCAGCCCGTTCGCATCGACGGGCGCCTCCGTAAATGCCAGCGCCTGGTCTTCATAGATCACCGAATAACCCTGCTCCAGCAGGTTCATTGTGAGGTCGGCATCCTCGGCCACGGTGTCGGGATGATAACCGGCGCCGGCCTTCACTGCCGCCGTCCGCCACGCGCCGATCGCCCCCGGCACCACCATCACGACGTCGAACAAATCCAGAGCGCGGCGTTCGAAGTTCTGCGACGTAATGTATTCGAGCGCCTGCCAGCGCGTCCACAGGTTCACGCGATTCCCCACCTTCGCATTGCCGGCGACGGCGCCTATCTTCGGATTCGCAAAGTGGCACACCAGCCGCGCGAT
The DNA here is from genome assembly GCA_035648695.1 of Acidobacteriaceae bacterium. Classification (GTDB taxonomy): domain Bacteria; phylum Acidobacteriota; class Terriglobia; order Terriglobales; family Acidobacteriaceae; genus Granulicella. Next base: position 2,575 of record DASRLB010000064.1, read on the forward strand.
GGCATCGTGCGCAATCACGCCGTCGGCATCAATGCCGACATAGATTTCCTCGTTCGTCTGACGTAGCGCAAAGTTCAGCGCCTCGGCCTTGCCGCCGTTGGGTTTGGTCAGCACCATAAGCCGCCCCGACGCAATGTCCGCCGCATACGTCTCGGTAGCAATCTTGTACGTGTCGTCCTTCGATCCGTCATCGATCACGATGATGCGGATGTTCTTGTAGTTCGACATCATCACCGAGCGAATGGTGCGCGCAATCACCTTCGCCTCGTTATACGCGGGAATCAGCACCGCGACCCGCGGTTGATAATCCGGGCCGGCAAAGTTCTTGCGCTTGCGGAAGCGGTCGATCGTCGCGAACAGCCCGATGACGATCAGCCGTATGCTCATCAGGAAGTCGCCGACAAAAAATACGCCGATCACGAAGTGATTGAAGAACCCGATCAGGAAGAAGGCGATCGAATCGGCCCACGCTAAATACCGCTGCCGCCCTTTGATTGGAGGCATTACCTCATCGCGCGTCTTGCCGATCAACTCCCAGACCGGAACGATCTCGTAGCCGTGCGCCCGCAGCGCGTCGATCAGCACCGGCAGCGTCTGCACCGTCACCGAGCGGTCCCCGCCGCCGTCGTGCAGCAGGATCACGGAGCCCCGCATCCATGGCTTGTCCTTCATCTCGTCGAACTGGTCGAAAACGGTTTTGACGATCTCGTCCGGCGTTTTGCGCGGATGTTCATCCCAGTCGTCGGTGTCGATCTTGTCGCCGACGATGACGTATCCAAGGTTCTGCGTGAAGGCGACTGGCGCGGCCTGGTCGTTGGTATCGGGCTCCTGGTCGATCGAATACGGCGGCCGGAAATAAACCGGATTGACACCCAGCTTCGCCGCGAACAGGCGCTCCGTCAGGTTCAGTTGGATGTCCTTCAACTGCGTCAGCGAAATTTCGCTGATGTCGGGATGCGTATAGGTATGATTCCCAATCTCATGCCCCTCGCGGTACACCTGCTGCATGATGCCGACATTGTCGGCCGCGACCTCTCCGATCATGAAGAACGACGCCTTCACGTTCTTCTCTTTCAAAATTTTGAGGATCTTCGGCGTCCACTCCGGATCGGGCCCGTCGTCGAATGAGAGCGCAACCTGGCGAGGGTGATAACCATATTGCGTCAGCGTGTACGGCAGCGGATACGAATCCATCGTCTCTGAAACCACGCTCAGATATTTCGCCGGAATCGTGTTGTCGTCGTCCATCACGATGGTGCGATGGCCGTTCTGCGGCTTGCGCGTCACGCGCAGGATGTCGCCATCGCCCTCCGTGTCCACGTCCTGCCCCGGCGCGACATCGGCCAGTACCTTCAGGGGGTCGACCTTCAGCGGCGTGTCCCATATCTTCCACAGCGAATCGTCTTCCTGCCCCAGCCGCCACAACGCAAACGTCTGCAACCCCAGCGCCCGCGCTACGCGCATCTGGTTGATGACGGTCACCGCATCCAGGAACCACACCTGATGCCGCACCTTGGCGTCGTCGTCGTCGTAGGCGAAGTGCGGGTTCAACGAAGCATCGTCGAGGCTGATGTCCGCGCCCGCGTCCGAAGCCGCCTGCCATGCTTCCTGCGTCGACATATTGACCGCGTTCAGCACCTTCAGCGGCGGCTGCGGCTTCGGGTGCCGGACCCTCTGACCTTTACGCCGCAGCGGCGGTGCGGGGGGCAGGGAAGTCGTCCAGTCGTACCCATAGCTGCCGATCCCGCAGATGATCTTGTCTCGCGGGACGACTGTGAGTATGTCCCGCAGGTTGTTCGCGAACCAGTCCTGACCCGCGACCGGCCCCGGCTCGGTCGCCGTCTGGTGCTCGTCGTAGTTCATGACCACCAGGCCGTCGGAGTGGTCGGCCAGGAACTTGAAATCGAAATCTTTATCCCCCACCGGCACCATGATGTACAGCCGAAGCTGCTTATGTGGATGGAAGTCGTTGTACAGCGCCTCTACCAACGCCCTGTATCCGGGGTGCGCCTCGGTGGGGATCATCTGGAACCCCAGCGTCAACCCGCTGTACCGCGTGTTCGCGGTGAGAAAGGTGTCGACCTGGTGGATGAAATTGTTGCGCGCATCGGGGTCCGAAAGGAAGGTTCCGATCGACGGCTCAAAGACGCCCTCCACCGGGTTGAAGTTATTGACGATCGGAAAAATTTCCGTATCTTCCTTCGCCGCGGTGATCGCCCGCACCACTTTGTTCTGATGGTCGACGCCGTGTATGCCCGCGTTGTCGACTACCGCGAACGGCGTGTTGCTCGATGAGTACGAGGTCAGGTTCCCATTCGGGGTCACCACATGCAGCCATTCCGGAAACAGATAATCGATCTGCTTCACATGCTGCTTCAGCGACGCATATCCAGCCGGGTCGTTGTCGGTATAGAACGCCGCGCGCAAACCTTCGCCGGTGTTCAACACCACATCCGAAGGCTTCAAATCGGTCTTCCGATGCACCGACCGGTTCAGCGCTTCCTTGGTTTTCAGCTCGTTCGCGGGCGGGTTCGAAAGCGCGCGGTACTTCTTCGCCGTCGAGCGCAGATCGAGGCCGGCGATCGGCTTCATCCGCACCAGGCCAACCACAAAAATTATGCCAAGAAGGGCGCCGGCCAGCGCGAGCGAGTCCGTAACGCGCCGCAGCCGCTTCCATCTCTTACGCTGCGGATCGTAGAAAACCTGTTTGTTCATGAAGTAGACTTGGCGCCCATCCCAGTTTACCCGCAGTCCGCGTCGATGCTCGGCATCGACCGGAACCACGCGCGGCACAACATTTATGATGCTCTGCAAGCATGACATGGCTCAAGCAGCATCGCTGGGCGCTCGCGGCGCTGCTCGCCGGCCTGCTCCTGCGCCTGTACTTCATCCTGCGCTACGCCGACGTCGCGGGCGATGCGCAGCTTTACGGTGACCTCGCCACCAACATCCTGAAGCATCACATCTACGGCTTCACCGAAGGCGCCATCCGCCCCACGCTCATCCGCCTGCCCGGCTATCCGCTGTTCATGGCGGCCTGTTTTCGCGTTTTCGGAATCGCAAACTATACCGCGGTCCTCTACGTCCAACTCGTCCTCGACCTGGTCTCCTGCTGGCTCATCGGAGCACTCGCCCGCCGCCTGATGGGCCCGCGCGCCGGCCTCTGCGCGATCTGGCTCGCCGCACTCTGCCCCTTCACCGCCAACTACGTCGCCGACCCGCTTACTGAATCCCTCGCCATCTTCTGCGCCGCCGTGGCCTTCTACTCGTTCCAGCGCTGGAGCAGCCCCGTCCGCAAACACAATCCGTGGATATGGCCCATCGCCGCCGCGCTCGCCTTCGCAGTCCTCCTACGCCCCGACCGCGCCCTCCTCGCCGCCTCCATCATCCCCGCAATGGCCTGGATCGCCAGCCAGCGCCGCAGCGCCCTCATCCAGACCACCATCGTCGCAGTTTTCATCATCCTTCCACTCAGCATCTGGACCGCCCGCAACCACCGAGTCTTTTATGTCTTCCAACCCCTCGCCCCCAAATACGCCAACGATCCGGGCGAGTTCGTCAGCCTCGGCTTCTACCGCTGGTACCGCACCTGGGGCATCGATTTCAAATCCACATCCGACATCTACTGGACCTGGGACGGCTCCCCCATGTCCCTCGACGACCTTCCGCCCCGCGCCTTCGACTCATCCGCGCAACGCACCCAGACCGCCGCGCTCTTCGACCAGTACAACAAGGCGACCGTAGCCACCCCTGCCGTCGACAACCAGTTCGCCGCGCTCGCCACCACCCGCATCGCCGCGCACCCATTTCGCTATTACGTCGAACTCCCCATCGCCAGAGTCGCCAACATGTGGCTCCGCCCCCGCGCTGAAATGCTCCCAGCCCCACTCGATTGGTGGCGCTTCCGCGACCACCCCGCTGCAAGCCTCTGGACAGCTGCCTACGCCGCCCTCAACCTCGCCTACCTAACGCTCGCCGCAATCGGCCTCAGCCGCTGGAAGCGCCTCAACAGGAGCAGCCAGCCGGCCCTCGCCTGCGCGCTGGTCGGCTTTGTCATCCTCCGCTCCGCCATGCTCCTCACAGTCGACAACTCCGAACCCCGCTACACCATCGACTGCTACCCAGTGGTCATACTGTTAGCATCTTTCGCGTTCGCGAAACTCAAGGCCCAACAACGGTTGTCTTCGAATCCTTCTTGATCGCGAAATACTTCAAGTCGACGCCGCCATTCACCTTGATACGCGAATAGGTCGCGGTCCGCTTGTCATTCGACGGCGTGTCGAAAACCTGTTTCAAGCTGACATCCCGCACCGGATCGACCCAGATTGTCACCTGCGTAAACGTATTGCGCAGTTTGGCATCCTTGCTGACCAGCACCAGCTTCTCCGTCTTGACCGGCTGCCCGCCATCCAGCAGCGTCTCGCTCCCCTGGTCGGTGATCTCCCACGCCTGCGCCAGCGCCTTTCCGCTGCCGCCAAACCCCAGCGTCAGAAAAGTCTCCGCGATCCCTTGATTGGGGCCTGCCTTGATAACCCGAATCTGATCGTTGGGCACATCGAAAATTCGCAGCACTCCATCGTTGAACTCGATCACCTGGTGCTTGCTCTTGCCGCCGGGATCCAAAGTGACCAGCCCCATTTGCGTTGAGCCGCCCTTGCGCTCGAAATAAACCGACCCGCTCTCCGTAGTCGTATCCTTCGAAACGCGCTCGTAATACGACTGCGAAACGTCGGCACGCGCGCTCTTGAACTCCGCGCTGGCCTTATCCATCTGCGCCAGCACCGTGGCAAGATGAGCATCCGGAGTCTGCGCCCTCGCAGGCAATACGGCAAACCAAAGAGCAGCCACAAAAACAAATCGCAGAAACTTCATCGAGACGCTCCTATACACATTGCTTAGATGAGTGCCAAAGCGAATTGTTGCTCGAACTGACTTCGGGCGAACAAAACACTATCCTCTAAACACTATCCCCTGCACTTACCGCTTCACGGTCGCGTCGTAGGCCACAACCTTGCCCTTGGTATCGACCACCGCCCGATAGCTTTCCACCTTCACGTCGCCCGAAATCGGCTCGATCACCCGTTTGATCGCGGCGCGTCGTTCGTCGTCCGTCGAGGCATTTCCGAGGTCTTCCACCCGGAGCTCGTACGTCAAATCGCCATTGGCGGCGTTCTTCACCAGCACTTCGCTGGCCCGAATCGGCACCGTCGTCACAGGCTTGTCCTTGAAGTCGATAAACCGCGGCCCCACAAAAATAAACAGCAGGATCGCCGTCACCATCACGTCATACTGCACGCTGCCGCGCTCATACGACCAGAAAATATAGCTCCCCAGCAGCCGCATCATATCGCCCGTCCAAACGCCTGTTTCATGATGACGGTCTCGCCGCCCATATACGGTTGTAGCGCCTCCGGCACGCGCACCGACCCATCCGCCTGCTGATAATTCTCCAACACCGCCAGATACGTCCGCCCCACCGCCAGGCCCGACCCATTGATCGTATGCACAAACTCCGACTTCTTCGCCCCCGCCGGCTTGTACCGGATATTCGCCCGCCGCGCCTGAAAGCTCTCAAAATTCGAGCAAGACGAAATCTCCCGATACGTCTGCTGCCCCGGCAACCACACCTCAAGGTCATACGTCTTGGCCGAGCTGAAACCCATGTCGCCGGTACACAGCAGCATCCGCCGGTAGGGAAGCTCCAACGCCTCCAGCACCGCCTCGGCATCGCTCGTCAACCGCTCATGCTCGGCCTCGGAATCCTCAGGCTTCGCAAACTTCACCAGCTCCACCTTCTGAAACTGGTGCTGCCGAATCATCCCGCGTGTGTCTTTGCCATGCGATCCGGCTTCGGAACGGAAGCACGGAGTGTAGGCGCAGAACGAAATCGTCTCCGCCAGATCGATCGTCTCATCGCGAAAAATGTTCGTCACCGGGACTTCCGCCGTCGGAATCAGCCAGTGATCGCTCTCCTGCAACTCGCCCGGAACGTACGCTCCCTTGTCGTCGCAGTGAAACAGGTCCTCCGCAAACTTCGGAAGCTGTCCTGTCCCGAACAACGACCGTGAATTCACCATAAACGGCGGCAGAACTTCGACATACCCATGCTTCTTTGTGTGCAGGTCGAGCATAAAATTCGCCAGCGCCCGCTCCAGCCGCGCTCCCGACCCAAAATGCACCACAAACCGCGAGCCGGAAATCTTCGCCGCCCGCGCAAAGTCCAGGATGCCAAGCTCTTCGCCAATCTCCCAATGCGGCTTGGCGACAAAGTCGAACGTCGGCAAATTGCCCCATGTCTTGACGCACAAATTATCGTGCTCGGACTTGCCGACCGGAACACTGTCATTCGGCAGGTTCGGCAAACCCTGAAGCAACTCCCGCAGCTTGGCATCGGCGTCCGTCGCAGTAGTTTCCAGATGATCGGCCTGGGCCTTCAGCGAGCCGCTCTGCGACTCCAGCAGGTGTACATCTTCGCCCGCCCGTTTCCGCCGCCCAAACTCCTGCGAGATGGCATTGCGTGTGGCTTTGAGGGTCTCAGCCTCAGTAATCGCAGACCGGCGTTCGGAATCCAACCGCGCAAAATCCGCAAGAACCGCGGCATCCGCGCCGCGAGAACGCAGTTTTTCTTCAACCAGCAGGAGATTCGCCCGCACAAAAGCTAAATCAAGCATACCCAGACATTCTAACTTGTTGCTCCTGCGAGATGAGTGCGACGATACGCAATGGCGAAGACAGCATCAGTTGCACGCACTGCGTTGTCACTATCGAAAGCGCGGGTCGCTGCTACCCATCTTTTATCTACAACTGTCGTACTAGCTAGAACTCGAGCTTAAGCGCGAACTGGAGTTGTCGGGCATCATCGGAGCCGGTAATCTTTCCAAACGTGGCCGCGCCGAGCGTGCCATTCGGATTGTTAAGTTTGTGTTGTTGAAGAGATTGAAGGCCTCCCCTCGGAAGAGCAGGTTGGTTCTGTCGTACAAGGCAAAACGCTTGAATGCGGAGACATCCGAACGCACGGTGCCAGGCCCTACGAGCGGGTCGCGCGCACTATTGCCGTACTGCTGCCCGGCGGGAGGAATGACGTATGCGGACGTATTGAAGAACTGGCTGATCTTGGCCACTTTGGAACGGTCGTATCCGAGGGAGGGATTCCCGACAACGTTGGGCCGGTCGCCCGCCGTAAGGGTGTCAAAATTCGAGTCGGAATTGGAAAGGATGTTGAAAGGCGTACCGGTCGCTAACGTCTCAATACCGTTGATCTGCCACCCGCTCAGGAGTTCCTTACCGACGAGACCGAATCTCATGACCGGAGGGAGTTCGTACAAGACCGACGCTACAAACTTCTGGGGCAGGTCGAGCGTGGAAAGTCCGCGATCGCGGCCTACATCGTACTGGTCAGAGAGGGTATAGGAATTGTTGCCACCGGGGTCGAGGGACACATCGTCCATCGCCTTGGACCAGACATAGGAGGCTTGAAGAGACAAGCCTTTGTGCGCGCGCCGGATGATTGAAAGCTGCAGCCCATCGTAGGAAGAGTTGCTTGCCGGATCGATGAGGCTGATCTGCGATGTGTATCCCTGCGAGTAAAACGGCTCGCGCATGAGTGCGTTGGCCGCAGTGGCCCCGGGGGCATAGACCGGAGCGTTCTGATCGCGAGCGAGATAGAAGCGCCGTCCCAAGTTGCCCACGTAGGACATCCGAGTGCTCCAGTTATTGCCATACTGCTGCTCGATCGTCAGATTAATCTGCTGCACATACGGAATCGACGACGTATAGGGTCTCAGACCGGCAAACGTCGCATCCGGGTCGAAGAGCGGATTGCTCGCAGTGACAATATAGGGAAAGGGCGTGCCCCTGGGAAATGTGGGCTGGCCGGCATAGGGATCGGTCATGTTGGTTGTGTTGTTGAGGGCAACGGCGAAGGTGAACGGTTGCTGCTCAAGATCGCTGACGAGCGGCTCCTGGGTAAAGGAATAAAAGATGCCGTAGCCTCCACGCAGCGATGTCTTTCCGGTGCCGAAGATGTCCCAGGCGAATCCAATGCGCGGCGCGAACTTTGTATAGAAGGTCTGCAGGACGCCCTGCGGTACACCGGCGTCGCCTTCGAAAAGCAGCCCGAGAGGGGCGGTGGGAAAGCGTTTCGACTGGACTACGGGAATAAACGTACTAAAGTTGCCCTGGCCCGAAAAGGGATAGTAGACCTCCCATCGCACCCCAAGGTTAGCCGTAAACCGGCGTGTCACACGCCAGTCGTCCTGCGCAAAGAGAGACGGATCCCAGGCATGAAGCCGATGGTAGGCGCCATTGTTCTGCTGAAAGGTAGCTGCATGTCCCAACTCGAAGTCGGCAAGCGCATTTCCGCTCGTGGCCTTCCCGCCCACGACAGCATTGCCATTGAACGTCGCCTTACCGGAAGAAAGAAAGGTGCCATTCTCCTGGTAACGATTGAAGATTTCTGCGCCGCCGAACTTCACGGTATGTTTGCCAAGAGTGTAGTTGAAGGTATCCTCGAGACCCGTCAGCAGTTGTGGCTGATTGTTGACGCCAGCACCTCCTGCTGTAAAATGGCCGGTCACGACCAGCTGTATCTGACTGGGCACAAGCCCACCTTCAGGGATGGTCATGCCGAGATCGTTGATGCTGGTACTGAAAATCGACGAAGCCACTGCCTTATTGAGGGTGTAGAAGATAGTCGCAGTGTTCACTGCCTTCGGGGAAATAATCCAGGTATCGCCGATTACATAATTCGTTTGGTCCGCAATATTGGAAAGCCCCGTGTAGTTGAGCAGCTTATTCCCGTTAACAGTCCGGTTGAAACTGGTGCCATGCGATTTGAAGTAGGTCAACTCAATTAAAACGGAATCTGCGCCTATGAGAGGCAATGAAAGTTTCGCCCAATGCCGCGGAGCGCCATCCGAGGGTGCGCCTGGAAAATCCAGCGCAAACAAGCTTAACTTCCCCGATCATCCGACGAAGCAGGCTGGCTGGCTCCTCGTTCGCGGAGCGTTGCAAGCTTCTTCCGCATACGCTCTACGATCTCCGGATATTTTGTGGCTAGATTCCTGGTTTCGTGCGGATCCATGGAAAGGTCGTAAAGTTCCAGATTCGCAATAGGGTAGGGCCGGTCCGACCTTAGTGCGAGGTCGAGGTCGCTTCCGGGACGCGGCTTTCGTGCCGGTCTTGGATGAGCGCCTGGAGTCTGTCCGCGATCGATCAGCTTCCAATTCCCGTCGCGGATAGCCAACACCTGTGCTTCTTCCACGAGGAATTTTCGTCCTGTCGTGGAATCCCCTAACAGCGCAGGCAGCAAATTCAGACTGTCCCGCCCCTGGCCGCTAGGCACAGGCTGATGGACCAACGCCGCGAGACTCGCCAGCAGGTCCACTTGACCGATCAGCGCATGGGAGACCCCGGGCTTTACGTGGCCGGGCCATCTCACGACGAAAGGCATCCTCGTGCCACCTTCAAAGATGGTGTATTTGCCGCCGCGGAATGGGCCCGCCGGTGTATGCCCGTCGAGCTTGCGGTCCGAACCATCGTCATATCCGTCATTGACGACCGGGCCATTGTCGGAAGTAAAGATCACCAGTGTGTTTTCGTCCAAATGGAGCCGCTTTAGCGTCTCGAGCACGCGCCCCACACACCAATCCAATTGATCGATCGTATCGCACCGCAAGCCGCATGCGCTCTTATCGGCGAACTGCGCCGCTGGCGCATGCGGCACATGAATATCGCTTGGCGTGAAATACAGCAGGAAAGGTTCTGCCTGATGTTTCTCGATGAACTCGACAGCCCTGTTCGTAAATGTGGCCGCCATGGATTCGTCGTTCCAAAGTGCAGATTTACCGCCGGTCATGTAGCCGATCCGGCTGATGCCGTCGACGATGGTCCCGTCGTGGCCTTCGCTGAGCTTCATCTTCAGCAACTCAGGATTGTCCTTGCCCGTAGGCTCGTCGCCGATTTTCTTGCCGTAGGACACGGAGATCGGATCCTTTGGGTCCAGGTTGACGACGCGATGATCGTGGATGTACACGGTTGGAACGCGATCGGCTGTGGCCGCGAAGAAAAATGCATCGTCAAAGCCTACTTCGCACGGTCCTGGCTTAATTTCGCCGTTCCAGTCGATCGTCCCATTGCCCAGCCCGATATGCCATTTGCCGACCAATCCCGTTGCATAGCCCGCGGATTTTAACACGCTGGCTACGGTCGCATCGCCAGGTTCGATCAGGGATTTCGCATCGCCGGGCAAAACCTTAATGCCATCCTTCCTCCAGGCGTAGCCGCCGGTCAGCATGGCATAGCGCGAAGGAGTACACGTGGACGCATCCGAATGCGCATCCGTGAAGCGCAACCCGTGCCGTGCCAGTGCATCGATTTGTGGAGTGTGCACGTGGGTTGCGCCATAGCAGGAGAGGTCGCCGTATCCTACATCGTCAGAAAGTATCACGACGATGTTCGGTTTCTTCGGTGGCTTGCCGGCAGCGAAAGCGAAGGACCGCGGCGCGGCCAGTGCAACGCTCGTGTAGCTAAGCTGCTTCAAGAATGAGCGGCGATCAGATGACATGTTCTATACCTCCTGCGGTCCGGTGACGAAAGAAAATGCGGCGCGGCGCTTCTGTTTACTGAATGCGGGCGGTTTGCTGCGATGTATTTATGCCTGACAATTTGATCCAGGCTGCCGAACTGGTTGAGGAAAAGAACGTGGCGCGAATCTCCATCGATTCTCCGGGGAAGAGGGTTACATAGTTGTCGTCGTACTGGATGGGCAGCAACTCGTCTCCGCCCTTGCTGCCCGTTACCTCAGCACGCTCAGAGAATGCAATATGGCTCCCGGTGTTGTGCATGTGGATCGCAATCTGCGGACCTTGCGGAGTTGACACGCGGCGGGCAACGATGTCCACCTTCACCGGCGGCATGGACCAGAGCGGCTTGAAATCCGCCCAACTCACTTCTGTCGATTGAAAGGGCTTGTCATTCCTGGGGTCGCCGACATCGTCCACCGTATTGGATTGCCAGTACACATTCTCTTCGAGCAAGACGCCGCCTTTGGTGAATAGGTCGCAACGCACGAAATAGACGCGACCCAGGTCGTGCCGGCGCGGCAGATTGAAGACCTCGGTATCGCCATTCGTAGCGACAGCGATACCCTTCGCGCGCCGCTCGTATCGCAGTTTGCCCTGCAAATCATACATGCGCACGCGGGCCTTCAAACCTTGCTGGTCAGCGGGAGTCTGATTGGTCACGACGATGCGGCCTTTTGAGTGATCTCCCGTCGCGTAAGAATCGAAAACAATAGAGAGCGGGCGCAGGCCTTTCCTGGCGCCGAAGTACGCGCCTCCGGGCTGCAGGTCATGACCAAAGAGATGTCCAAAAAACGAAGGCCATGGATCGTCGAGCATCCAGTAGAGCGTCATTTTGTGATCAGCCCACGCTCCGGCCGCGAAAGCTTCGAACTGCGCGCGCGTATTTTCGTAGTGGGCCAACTGAGCCTTCTGCGTGAACTCTTCGGCACTATGAGAGGGCCCATACCGCTCATCGATTACATGCTGGATATTCGCCAGCGTGGAGTTTCCCTGGTTTGCTCCGGCATGGAAGTACCAGGCGTCATTGATCGGCCATAGTTTGTCCTTCGGTATGAATTTCTTCAGGCTTTCAAAAGGAGGGATGTGCTCATTGTCGCCCTGCTCGGCGCAGGCGCCGCGAGCGGCCGCATACCGCCCGCTGAACCAATAGGTCGGGGGCCGCCATGTATAGGGTCCGCGCATATGGATCCCACTCCACAAGATATTTCCTGCGCTATCGTGTGCCAGGGAAGAGACCGTATCCACCACGGCATTCTGCCAGTGCAACTGCACCAGCGTGCGGTGATATGCAGACAGGACCGCCTCCGGCGGGAGCCCGTCGCTGCCATTGGCCCACAACACTGCCGAAGGATGCGAACGCAACATTTCAATCTGAGACTGCAGGCTCGTGACCGCGACGCGGCGGTCTTCATCGTCCCATTGCGGCCATTTCTCCCATTGCGCGCAACACATCCAGCCCATCATGACGGGGACACCTTCTTCATCCGCCAGGTCCAGCATGCGCTCGCTGGAGATTTTCGATTCCCACCGCAACAAGTTCAGGCCCACGTCTTTCACATAGCGCATGATGGCGGCTTGGCGGTCGGGAGCGTCTTTATAGAGAAGATCGGGACTATAGACTGCACCCCGAATGCGGAAGTCTTTCCCATTCACTTTGAGGTAAAAGCTGCCGCCTTTGCCCATTTCAGGGAACTCTTCATCATCGTCACGATGCTGGGTAATGACGCGAATCCCGAAACGGATATGCGTTTCGTCAGAAATCTGCGAGTGCTGCACGACATCTGCGGTCAGGTCGTAGAGGTTTGGCTTGCCCATGGTGTAGGGCCACCATAAATCCGGATTTTTCAGGTGAAGTTGAGCGAATTCGTTCGGCGAGAACTTGACTTCCCGAACCTCGTGGGGCGCCAGATCTATAGTGCGCTCGACGCGCAGGGTCGTCGTGCGCGACCGCCCAACGATCATTCGCACCAGTCCGTGGAAAGCGTTGTCTTGCAAATTGCGCACCGTCGCATAAATGGTGAGACGCGCTTCATCCGTTCGCGGCAGCGGAAGGTCGGTGTTCACCGTCGCATGTTCGATTGTGACCTTGCCAGTCGGTCGCAGGATCACCGGCTTCCATACTCCAGCATTGCGATCCGGAACGAAGGAGACGCCGTGGTTGCCGCCACCCGGAGGGATCAATCCCAGATACTTCCAGTTAATCCAGTCGTGCCAACTATCGGCCAGTTCCACTCCATCTACGTCCTGGATTTTCTGCTCTGGAATCACCTTGATTGCCAGTACATTTCCCGCTCCCGGACGGATCCATTGGCTCACGTCAAACTCATGCGCGCTGTACATGCCCACCACTTCGCTACTATCGGCAATGCGTGCCCCATTCAACCAGATTTCGGCGCGATAGTTGATGCCCGGAAACTGAAGCGTATAGCGCGCATATCCCGAGGGAGCCGTAAAGACTGTGCGATACCACCATGCCTGTTTGTACAGGTCATGAGGCACAGTCTTCAGCAGGTTCATGCCGAGGTAAAGATTGGGATACACGCCGTCTTCCTGAAGCACCTCCAACGCGGTTGCGGGCATGTGCCGAATCGGATACCACAGCTTTGTGTCGAACGACGGAAGCGAGATCGCGGCGCCCGTGGCTTCTATATCCCTGGCGGATACGAGTTTCCACCCTTGTGATAATTCGACCGAAGGCGCGGAGACCGGTAACGCATAGGCCGACCACGACTGACAGAGGATCATCGCCAGACTCAACACGCGGACCGGCTTTTCCGGAAGAAATATCTGCGCGACCATCGATCCTATGAACGTCATTGCGTCTCCGACCGGTCTAATCCTGAGGAACGTGCAAAGTTACCCAAGTCGCTGCGAAGTGCGCGTGCCATGAGCTAGCGGGCGATCGAGCCTCGCAGCCTAATGTCACGCGATGAGGCCCCGATTGCGATGGAGCGTCCAGCGCGCGCTCTTACCCAGGACTTTGTCGGCTCTGACCAATACTGCAAAGACCGCACTGGAACGTGCATCAGAACTAGCTTTTGCTCGCCTGCCTTGAGGTGTACTCGATCGAAAGCCGCGAGTGAGCGGACAGCGAACTGAACGCCGCTCGGCCGGGCAGCCGGAGGGCCAATATAAATCTGCGGCACTTCATCGCCATTTCGGTTGCCTGTATTTTTCAGCATGAAGCGTATGTCCAATCCGCCATCCGGGGCATTGGTCGTCACGAGGTTGGAGTACTGAAAGCTGGTATACGAAAGTCCGTAACCAAATGGAAAGGTCGGTGTGAGGTCCTCTTTGTCGGCGCGGCGATAGCCCATGAAAATGCCCTCGCTGTACGTAGTTTTGAAGTTGATGCCGAGCGAAGTGCGTTCTGGATGAGCTCTGTCGTGGGCCACATTTTGATCTTCCGATGCGACCCATGTAAACGGAAGTCTGCCCCCGGGATCGGCGCGGCCGGTAAGGATGTTGGCGGTCGCGGGGCCGCCGGAGTCGCCCGGATACCACATGTTGACGACCGCGCGTACCTTGCTGAGCCACGGCAGCATCGCTGGGTCGCTGACGTTCAGTACAACGATGGTGTTGGGGTTCGACGATGCGATTGCATCGATCAGCGCATCCTGGTCTCCGGGCAATTCAAAGGCAGGAACGCCGCGCGCCCACGCGAAGATGACGGCGGTTTTCGCGCTGCGCCCGAGCCTTACTGCTTCGTCGAAATTTGCTTTGCGCTGTACCGGCGTTACCCAGGCCAACCGGACCTGAACGGGCGCTTCAGTCGGTTCGGCCTCGGTTGAGATGGCGAGTGCATGCGGACCCGCGGTGAGGTGGACCTGCGTGCGGACGTCGTCGAGATTGTCTGTAGTTGGCAACACGTTGTCCTGATTGGGTTGGAGCCAGTCGCCGTGGATGTAGAGGCCGCTGGTGTGCTCCACCTGCTTGCCGTCGATCCTTACGCCGCCTTTGGCGCCAAGGATTTGCAGGTAGATGTAGTAATCGCCGTCGGCTGGCACCGTCAGCAAACCCTTCCACGTAAACGAAGAACCGGCGGGCAGTGCATTGTGCGTGGACCTGGCGAAATTCACGTCTGCGTCTATGCCAATCACGGTACCGGTTGTCCCAATGCGCTCAAGTCCGGGTTTGTCATCGTGTGAAAGCATTGCTGCCGGGATTGGTGTACCGGTCATGTCGTCGGCGACGGCGAAAGAGATCGGAGTCTTTGTCATCGCTCGTAGCGCAGCCAGCGGACTCATTCGCGCATCAGCGATACCGACGGCCTTCTCGCCCGAGCGACCGATCGCGATGGTCTGGGCAGCGCCGGGGCCGATGAGCGCCAGACCGGCAAACGCCGCGTCGTGGAGCGGAAGGATACCGTCGTTCTTCAGCAGAACAGCGGCGTCTTCCGAAGTCTTTTGCACAACAACGCGGTCTTCAGCAACAGGCACAGGTGTGATCGCGTGCTTGGGTGCGCGGTCGAGCAGGCCGAAGCGGTCCAACTCATAAAGAATGTGGCCGACCGCCTGAGTAATCATCGCTTCGGAGACCTTGCCTTGTTCGAGCGCGGCAGTCATACCCAGCGAATCAGGGCTGTCGGGGGGTGGCTGCGCGGGGCGTTGGAACGACGTCCACTCCTCGGGAATGCCGCGATCGACCTGAAATGTGACGGTGTTTGTCGATTTGTTTGCAGGAGCAGGATGGCTGGCGTCCGGGCGAAAATAAGTTTTCGTCGTGATGCCTCTCACCACGCTGGGCATCTCCAGATCGAGGCCTTCGTCGATGTACTCGGTGCCGTGGTTGGCGCCCCAGTCGGAGGTGACAAAGCCTTTGAAGTGAAGTTCGTCGCGAAGGATGGTCTTCAGGAGCGAGCCGTTTCCGCAGGCGTAAATTCCGTTGACCTTGTTGTAAGAACACATGATCGACGACACACCGGCCTCGACCGCATCCTTGAATGGCGCAACATAAATCTCGTGCAGCGCCTGCGGCGGGATGAACGTATTGTTGCTGGCCCCGTCATACCCGATCCAATGTTTTGCCTGCGCCATTACCTTGCCGTCGCGCTGCACGCCCGAAATAAAGCTGGCCGCGATTTGTCCTGAGAGCAGGGGGTCTTCTCCATAGGTGTTGTATGCGCGCCGCCAGCCGGGATCGCGATAGATGTTCACGAACGGCTGCAGCACAACATCAATCCCGTCGGCCATCGCATCGGCGGCGACGAGCCTGCCATTTGCCATCGCATCTTCGCGGCTGAATGTTGCGGCCAGACCCATCGTGCAGGTGAGCGCCGTGCTCGGCTGCCGAGTCAACACACCGGGTGGCCCATCGGCAAGGCGAAGTGAAGGAATCCTGAGCCGTGGCAATCCTCTCCAGTATCCGGCCTGGCCTTGATAGGTGGAGGCGTCTTCGAGGTCGCCATGAATCAGCGAAATCTTTTCTGCAAGCGTCATTTTGGACAGCAGCTTGTCGACGCGCGCGTCGCCTGTAACGATAGGCGTTGCTTGTGCCGCGGCCGGAACAGCGGCAGCCGTTGCAAGCGACAGTGTGACGGTCAATGCAACGATGAAAGACAATAATCCGCGAATGCGCATGCGAGAGAACCTCGGTTGCTACAAAAATACTTTTAGCAATTAGTTGAACGTCCGCGCGGGCGTGATTTGGATGGCGGCCTCGCCAGCCGCGGCAATTCCCTTATGCAAAGCAGAGCGGCTGATTGGAGACAGCATTGCAGAAGAGCGTTCCCTGTTTTGCCATCGCGTCGAGGTTCTTTGTGTTGGTGCTGGGGCTCTCTCCGTACGCGCCGACGAAGTCTGCCCTGAACTGGTCGGCGCAGATCATGAGGATATTGGGGCGCCGCTTTGGCGCAGTTGGAGGTTCTGCGACGGCGGGAAGGGCTGCGGCCGCCCCGGCAGCAGAGACAAGGGCGCTGCGCTTGAGAAATTCGCGGCGGGAAGAGCGATCGCTGCACATGAGTGTCCTTGAACTTTGGAACAATAGTGAAAATAAAACGTATGTAACCGCAAACATTATGGTAAGACAATGGGAATGTCAAACGGTTGCAAGAGCGTAAAATCGCTGCGGTCGGCGGGCGGCCGGCTCGGAGGCGATCGAAAATGAACATGAGACCGATCTCGCGGCGTCAGTTTGTGGCCGGGCTTTCCGCGCTTCCGCTGGCAGCTTCGCTCCCCGCTTTCTCTGCCGATAACATCGTCGTAGACGCACAGACTCGTGCCGGCCTCGCTGCGTTCGTCGAGCACCATCGCAAGCCGGGCGGCGGTTATGGATGGATTTCGCGCACCAATGCACACATCACTCCAACCTTTGCCGCAGTTGGCTGCTATCGCCTGCTCGGGCTGGCGACGCCGGACGTTCCCACGCTGGTTGAGTTTGTGAAAACGCACTATCCGGTTCCCCCGGGCTTGGGCCAGCAGCCGTTGGCGCGATTGGATTACGAGCAGGTGCAGACCCTGCTGTGGTTCGGCGAAAAGCCTGACGACTCGCGAGCCGCAAAGTTCACGAAGCCGTTTGTTTATGGGGAGTATTACGAACAAAACAAGAACCCCACGCTGCAATACCAGGCGATGGCTGTGCGCACTCGAAAGCTGCTCGGTCTACAGACGCCCGACGAAATTCCGGCCTGGAAGGCGTACTTCGAGGCTCGTCGCCGCACAAACGGCACATTCAACAACACACCCGCCGAGGATGGGTCGGGCGGTCATCTGATGAACACGCTGTGGGCGGGTTGGGCGATGGAAGATATCGGCGAACCGCTTGCGGCCAACCCCGACACGGTTGAATGGGTGCGCAGTTGCCAACCTGCGAGCGGTGGCTTTACATGGTCGCCGCAGCCCTCGCTGGGTGCGGCCGACAACATGATTTATACGTGGGCGGCGATCTCGTGGCTACAGCGTTCCGGAGCGGAACTGAAGGATAAGGCCGCGTGTTTCCGCTGGATCAACGAACAGCGGACAGAGGAGAACGGATTCCGCGATCGCCCTGGAGCGAAGCCCAACATCACCGCTACCTACTATGCGCTCGATGCGCTACGAATTCTCGGTGCTTCACTACGTGCTGGGAAGCGGCGCGCCCCGGCCATTCGCCGTTCGGTCCTGCCTGCGGGCCTGCATATTTACAGCGCGGAGATTGAAGCTCCGGGAAACGGCAGCCCAACCGAAGCAGTCAAGCTGGCCGAGATGATCGGCATTCACATCTGGACCGCGAAGAATTCGCCACCGGGGTGGATTGCAGAGGCGCAACGTATTGCCGCCGCTCGTGGAACCGGTGTGCAGATTGCGCGAGGCGACGAAGAGTACGGGACGTTTACTCGAGTTGCCGGTCTTGGCACGTACAGCCATCTTGACGATTTGGTAGCGCCGGGGACTGCGGAACTTGGGCCGTATCCGCCTGCAAAAAATGCACCGCACGATTGGACCGAGTTCCGCGATCACCGCATAAAGGCCGTGCGCGATGCCAACGGCCGCATGGTATGGCAGTTCAATGAGAATGAGGAGTTGACGCGCATTCTGATGGATCAGGCGGTTGCCGACAAAAGCTATGGCGCCATCAGCGGCTTTCACTTCGGGGTTGGAGACTTCCTCGAATTCGAACCATTCCTGATGTCGTGGGAAGACCGCATAGCGATGGTCGGCCTACAGGATGCGCATGGCGGCGAGAGCTGGTGGTGGGCGCAGCAGTTGGAAGGATTCCGCACACTCTATGTCTCGCACGATCCGTCGTGGGAAGGCTTCGTGCAGGCAATGGACAAGCAGTGGATGCTCGCGGCGCGTCACGATGCGACCACAAATTTTACGACCCAGTGGACGGGCGCTTTGCCAGAGGTGCGCGCTCACATTGCCGCTCGCGAAAACGAATGGTCATGGTGGGGAGCGAACGCGCAAAAACGCAGACGGCCTCTCGCGATGCTGACTGTGCTTCGTCCCGGGATGAAGTTTGAAGATGGCGCGCCGGACCAGGGCACCGCCGTGCGAGTTCGGCTGCGGTTCAATGCCGGCAAGAATCCGACGCGTGCATTGCAGGGAGACCCGGAGAGCGAACTCGTTTCGATGCATGTCGACGGTCAGCAGGTTGAGCCGCACTCGGTAGTCAAGCCGCATGATCGCTACCTGATTCAGGAGATAGCGAACCCAGCCGCAAAAAAGGTAACGATCACGGTCCGTGATCTCGCCACGAAGGAGGAGCAAACGGTTTCCGCCGACCTCGTTTAGTTAGGGAAGCTCTGCGCAGGATGATGATTTTGCAGTCGGGGCGTTATGGTGGCGTGGGGCATCCGTTGGGCGCTGTTATGGCTCGCGAGTTTGGCAACGTCGGCATTTCCCCATGCGTATTGAATCCTTCTCGCCTTGCCCCTTCGGTGTAGGTCTGAATCAGCCGTGAACGTGTGGACGACGCCACAACGCGCTGCGTACAGGTCTGGTGCAGTGCAATCCAGTGAGCGTCCCATCAAAACGTATGTATCGACCCATCGAACGAAGCCAACTTGAACGCCCTCGGTGGGTTTAGAGTCCAATGACGCCATAACGTCCATGCCGGTATACAACAGTGTGAGGCGAGGCAAAGTGCGCCGTTTCGCTTCGCAGTCCTCTATGGACTCCAAGAGATATCGAACGTGTGTTTGTAGAACGCGATGACAGTTACAAGCCTACGATAGCGCGACTACGTTATAGGGCTATACCCCAATCTCATACGAATCTAAAGTCAGACGCGGATGCCCCCTGCGCTTCGCCGGTCGGAATTACTTGGGTGTAGGGGGGTCTCATGGTGCGCTTTTTCGACACGTATCGCGACATTCGGCACGTACAGTCTTTGACCGCGCGCGCGGCGTTTGTTATAAATGAAGGAGCGCAGCCGCCCGGCAGCATTTTGTTTTCCAGCGATCCTGAGTAGCTCAATGGCAGAGCATTCGGCTGTTAACCGAAGGGTTGTAGGTTCGAGTCCTACCTCAGGAGCCACATTCTAAAGAACTTAGCTCTCTCGATGAAATTTCTCAACCCCACATTACCCCAATCTAAGGGAATGTTTCGTCAGGCTGCGTTCGCAGACTGAGTGTTTTGTGTGTCCGGCTTCATGATCATTTGCACGACTTTCGAGTTGGCTTCGCGCTTGGACTTCATGGCTGCATTGCCGTACACGTTCATTGTTGTTGAGACTTGTGCGTGGCGCATAAGCCGCTGCTGGACGCCGATTGGCGCAAAAGTTTCATCGAGCAGGCTGCGATAGCTGTGGCGGCAGGTATGCCCCCTCATTCTATGCCGATCTTTTGTCCGGCTGTTCGGAAATGGTTTTGCTGAATCTGCCCTGCATGCTGGCAACCCCCGGTTCGTGCTGACGGAAAAACCAACCCCACAGAAACCCCACACAGCGTTCTCCGGTTGATGAGAACTTGAGCGAGATCTGGGTCGAGGGGAACATCATCTTTGGAATCCTCGGTCTTGCAGGGGCCAATTCGTCCGCTGACAGCACCCTGAGAAACGAGCATCGTTCCGTTGTGGAAGTTCAGCCGCTCCCATGTAAGTGCCAGGATCTCCGAGGCTCTGAGGCCAGTGGCCATCGCGAGGGTGAACATGGTTCGATAGGGTTCTTCCACCAAACTGATGAGCTCGACGTACTCGTCAACCGTCAGAATGCCCCGGCGCTTGAGGCGCTTGGAGATTCCTTTCACCTTGACGAGGCCCATGGGATTGTCGATTGTGAGTTTCCATAGCCTTGCCCTGTCGAACAAGAGGCTCATCAAGTTCTTGATGTGGCCGTGTGTTTTCGGTGCCAGCGTTAGCGTCTTGAGCCACTCCTGTATCTCCAGCGCGTCCATTTCGGTGAGCAGGTTCGCTCCCCATTTTGGACGAATATGTTTCCTGAGATACGAGAGATAGCCGGAAGCAGTGCTGTAACGGCGTTCGTATGCTTTTGCACGAGACGCGCGTGAAGAACTCCGGCAAGTACGGGACCATCGGCTGGCACACGTTCCGCCACACGTATCGTTCGTGGGTGCAGCAGGAACTGATGCGACACGCTTCCATCCAGACGACGATGAATGTCTATGGACAGGCAATGTCGTCATCGAAACGGGAAGCGAACGGGAAGGTGGTAGAGATGGTGCTCAAGCCGTTGAGAGCGAGCGCCTAAACTCCACTTTTTGCTACTGGGAGTTTATGGGAGTCTGTCAGCATTTCCAGACTTTCGTAACTTATTGATTTGATTGGTTGCGGGGGCAGGATTTGAACCTGCGACCTTTGGGTTATGAGCCCAACGAGCTACCGGGCTGCTCCACCCCGCTCTTTCATTCTACGGTCCCGATGGGGGCAGGTCAAATCGTTGGCTAAATGGCAATGAATACCGGAACTTTTCCTCCGAAAGTGCGTCTCATTAGATTGAGCGGCTTACGGGTCGCGCCGTGGTGAATTGCATCGCGGTTGGAGGATGGCGATGGGCGTTCCGATGAAGACGGCGTTTGGGGTTGTGGTGCTGGCAGGTGGGTTGACGTTGAGCGCGGCGGCGCAGCAGAAACCGCTACCCGATGCCCAGGTGGAATCGAATGTATTGCGCGCGTTGGCCAGCGCGCCGGAGCTTTCGACGCAGAATATCCAGAGCACGACCGTGTATGGCGTCGTGACCCTGACCGGGTCCGCCAACGATGAGGCTTCGCGGACCAAGGCGGAAAATCTGGTGGCGAGGGCCCAGGGTGTGAAGAAAGTCGTCGATGAGATGACGATTGGAGCGGTGGATGCCCAGGCTGGTCCGCCTCCGGATGGCGCGGACCAGGCGCCCTCGCCCGATCAAGAGGCCGAGAACCAGCCAGCGCAGCCGGGGAACAATGACGGCATGGTGCTGCAGTCGGATGGCACGTATGCTCAGGCGACTCCGGAAGACCAAGTCCCTCCGCCGCCCAGCCAGCAGGCGAACGACAATGGTTACCCCGCGCCACCTCAGCAGGGGGCGCCGCAGCAGGGGCAGTATCCTCCGCGCCGGGCGATGTATGGCAATGGCGCGCCGCCTCCGCCAGCCTATGGCGGGCAGGTCGGCGGCCAGGAGGTGACAATTCCGAATGGAGCGATGGTGCGGATCCGCATCAACGAGGGGTTGAGCACGCATCGCACCACGCCGGGCTCGGTGTTCGATGGAACGGTGTTGAACGATGTGGTCGCCGATGGCGCGGTGGCGATCCCGCGCGGCGCGGCGGTGCAGGGGACGGTGATCCAGGCTAAAGACTCCGGCTCGCTGAAGGGCCGCGGAGAACTGGCTCTGCAACTGACCGCGCTGACCATGGGTGGAAAGACCTACACGCTGACTTCGGATACGTGGACGCGCGAGGGACAGGACAAGACGGCGCATACGGTGAACTCGGCGATTGGGCTGGGCGCGCTGGGTGCGTTATTTGGCGCGATTGCGGGCGGCGGTACAGGAGCGGCGATTGGCGCGGGCGTTGGCGGAGCGGCGGGCGTGGCTTCTTCGGCGGCATCGCCGAATGGCCGGGTGGTGATTCCTCCCGAGGCGGTATTGACGTTCCATCTGGCGCAGCCGACGACGGTGGCGACGGTGTCGGAAGCGGAGATGCAGCGGCTGTCGTATGCAGCGGGGCCGAATCCGGCGCGGCCGGTGGTGCGGCGGTATCCGCCGAATTACTACGCTCCTTATGGGCCGTATTGATTCAATGATGTATGTGAATGGAAGGCCGCCGGCTATGCTGGCGGCCTTCGGTTTTCAGGAAGGTATCGGCGAAGGCGCAGAAACGCCGGGAGCGCCGCTTTGTAAGCCGTCCGCTGATTTATACTTTTAGAGAGCCCCTGTGCAGCAGCCGTGGTGCGTCCGCCATGCGGACCCAATCGAGCCTGCGCAAAAATCCCGGGCCCGCGGAGCGTCCCAACGCACGCGCGAAGTGAAGGTCGTTAGCCAAGCATGATCCGCATTCTGCAACAAGACAACCGCATCGTCAAAGCCGCTTTTGCCATCATCATCGGCGCCGCCATCATCACCATGGTCATCGCGCTGGTCCCGGGTATTTTCGATAACGGCGCGAGCGCGGATACGACCGTGTATGCCGTGGTCCATGGGCCGGGATATTTCGGCAAGATTTCCGGCGATACGAAGACCGTGAAGACGGATGCGGTCGCTCGCGCGGCGCAGCAGCAGATGGAGCAGCAGAGGCTGCCGTCGTCGCCGTTCATTATGCAGTACATGATGCAGCGGGCAGGACAACAGGCGGTCGGGCGCGCCGTGCTGGAACGCGAAGCCGACAAACTGGGTCTTTCGGTCAGCGATGCCGACCTGCAGCGCGAGTTGATGACCGGCGCGCTGTCCACATACCTTTTCCCCGACGGCCACTATATCGGCAAAGACGGGTTCATCAACTTCGTCGAGTCGAACTTCCGGATGTCGACAGATGACTTCGAGGACGCGGTGCGGTCGGACCTCGAGTTGCAGCGCTTGCAGGCGCTGGTGACGAGCGGGTTGACCGTGTCCGACGCGGCCGTCCGTGAACAGTTTATGAAGGATGGAACGAAGCTCAAGTTCGACTATGCGGTGATCGCTTCGGCGGATGTGAAGAAGACGATCAATCCCAGCGATGCCGAGCTCCAGGCGTTCTTCAAGCAGAATGCGCCGAAGTATGCGACGGCCGCTCCCGAGACCCGCAAGATTGAGTTCTTCTCGCTCGACGCTTCGAACCTTCCCGGCGGCAAGCCGGCGATTTTGCAGGCGGATATACAGGCGTATTACACCTCGCACCAGGCGCAGTACAAGACGGACGAGGAGGTGCAGACGCGGCACATCCTCATCCCCGTCGCGAACGGTGCGGATGCGGCTACCGATGCCGCCGCCAAGGCCAAGGCTGCCGATGTGTTGAAGCAGTTGAAGGCGGGCGGCAATTTTGCCGAGCTGGCGAAGAAGTACTCCTCAGACCCGGGCAGCAAGGACAAGGGCGGCGAGTTGCCGATGATTGCTACGGCGGGCCTCGATCCCGCGTACGCGAAGGCGGCGATGGCGCTGAACCCCGGACAGACGTCGGACCTGGTGCGGTCGCAGTTGGGCTGGCACATTATCCAGACGATCAAGAAGCAGCCCGCCGGGATGAAGTCTCTGGACGAGGTGAAGGACACGATCGTTCCAATATTGGCGCAGCAGAAGTCGGGCGCGGAGGAGCAGGCTTTCGCACAGAAACTGGCGGACGAGGCCAAGAAGAATGGCATGCAGAAGACCGCCGACGCGCACGGAATGCACGTTACGACGACCGACTACATTGCGAAGGATGGTGTGATCGGCAATCTGGCCGAATCGTCGAGCTTGCTGACGCAGGCCTTCTCTACGGCCAAGGGAGCGCCGCCGGCATTTGCCGCGACTGGCGAAGGTTTTGCGGTGTTCCAGGTGGACGATGTAAAGCCTGCCCATGCACCGGCGTTCGCGGATGCGAAGGCGCAGATATTGAACGATTATCGCGACCAAAAAGCCCCAGACCTTTTGAACGCGCAGCTGAATAAGCTGGCCGCGCGCGCGAAGGTGTTGAACGACTTGAAGAAGGCCGCGGCGGAGATGAACGTGCCGGTAAAGTCGAGCGATCTGGTGACCAAGGATTCGCAGGTGCCGGATTTGGGGTCGATGGCCGGGCCGGGAGCGGTGGCATTTACGTTGGCGAAGGGGCAGATTTCGGGGCCGATAAATACCGGGCCGAACGGCGTGGTGTTGCAGGTGACGGACAAGGAAGAGCCGACCGCGGACGAGATCGCAAAAGGCTTCGGCCCAGCGCGCGACAAGCTGTTGGAAACGCGGCGCAACGAGCTGTTCAATACGTATGCCGAGCAGTTGCTGGCAACGTATACGAAGGCCGGTGCGATCGTCCAGAGCCAGAAGAAGGCGCCCGCGTCTCCGCTGGGGAACTAGCCGCATCGTATAAGCAGCGCGCGCGTTATAGTCCGCGCTGCGATGGGGGTGCGATGACGCAGGAGAGGGTTTCCGGAGTATTGCTGCATGTGACGTCGCTGCCTTCGCAGGGCGGTGTGGGCGACTTTGGCCCGGCTGCGTATGCGTTCGTCGACTTCCTGGTCGCGGCCAAACAGCGCCTTTGGCAGGTGCTTCCGCTGAATCCGACGGGGTATGGAAGCTCGCCTTACTCGGCGCTGTCGGCGTTTGCGGGGAACCCGCTGCTGATCAGCCTGGAGTTCCTGGCGCGCGATGGCTGGATTGCTGCGGACCGGCTGAACGGCTTGCCGGGAGCTGACGGCCCGGCGGATTTTGGCGCGGCATTTGAGCGCAAACAACCGCTGATCGAAGAGGCGGCGGCGAACTTTCTGGATCGTGCTTCCGATGAACTCAAGCTGCGGTTTCAGAAGTTCTGCCAGGAGAATATTTCGTGGCTCACGGACTATGCGATGTTCACCGTGCTCCGTCACGAGAATGGTTACGCGAGTTGGCATGAGTGGCCGGAAGAGTTTGCGCTGCGCGACTCCGCGGCGCTGGCGCGGCTGATGAACGACAAGGGCCGCGAACTCGCGATCGCACAGGTGGTCCAGTTCTTCTTCATGGAGCAGTGGTGCGGGCTGCGCGCCTACTGCGCTGAGCGCAAGGTGAAGCTGCTGGGCGATGTCGCGATCTTTGTGAGCTACGACAGCGCCGATGTGTGGACTCACCCGGAAATTTTCGAGCTGGATGAAAAGCGGCGTCCGCTGCGGGTTTCGGGCGTTCCGCCGGATTATTTTTCGGCAACGGGCCAGCGCTGGGGCAACCCGCTCTACAAGTGGCCGCTGTTGCAGGAGCACGGCTTCGATTGGTGGGTGGCACGGGTGCGGCGGTCGCTGGCGCTGTACGACAGCGTCCGGCTCGACCACTTTCGAGGGTTTGAGGCGTACTGGTCCATCGCCGCGGAAGAAGAGACGGCGCTGCATGGGCAATGGGTGAAGGCGCCGGGCCACGCGCTGTTCGCGCGGTTGAAGGAGATATTCGGGGAACTGCCGTTTATCGCGGAAGACCTGGGCCTGATTACGATCGAGGTCGACGAACTGCGCGAGTACTTCGGCATGCCCGGAATGCGGATATTGCAGTTCGGGTTCGCGGACCGCGGCGGTCACATGTATCTGCCGCATCGGTATATCGCGAACACCGTGACGTATACCGGGACGCACGATAACAACACGACGCTGGGCTGGTGGATCGAGGATGCAACCGCCGACGAGCGGGCGAATGTCCAAACGTACCTGCAGGAGATCGAGCACGACGGCGAAGTCGTGTGGGCAATGATGAAAGCGGCGGCGCGCTCGGTCGCGAACCTGTGCATCTTTCCGCTCCAGGATGTATTGCACCTGGGCAGCGACGCTCGCATGAACAGGCCGGGCGATGGAGCGGGAAACTGGACGTGGCGCTACAAGCCGGAGGCGCTGCATCCCGACTTTGCAACCAAGCTGGCCGCGTTGATGGAGATGACCGACCGCGACGGGTACGAAAAGCCGATCGAGGGCATTACGGCCGGTCAGCCGAGCGATGAAGCGCATTTGCGCGTCGATGAAGGAACGAAATACTAAACTATTAGCTGGAGGAGAATGACGTGCCACTTTCTGGAGAAGCAATCCGTACGATGAACTATGTTGACGATATTTCGGTGACGCTGCGGCGCATCCTTTCGACGCTGCCTTCGCTCACCGCTGAAGAACGGCAGCGGGTCGCGGAGCACATCAAGGCGGCTGACCCGAGCTATGAGACGGTGGTCAACGCGATGTCGGCGAAGGCGTGATTGCCGTAGAAGCGATTGCGGTGATCGGCGCGGGGACAGCGGGTAGAGCGTTCGCTCTGGCCTGCGCCCGCGCCGGTTTTCGTGTGGCGCTGGAAGACGTGATGCCGGAGAAACTGCGGCGCGCGCAGGATGAGTATGCGGCGGTTGTCGAGGAACTGGCGGGCTCGCTGCGGTATGTGAGCACGGTTGAGGATGCGGTTGCCGATGCCGATCTGGCGATCGATTTCGTGCCGGATGAACTGGAGTCGAAGCTGGAGATTTTTTCTTTGCTCGACCGTATGGCGCCGCCGCGGACGGTCCTGTGTACTCCGACGAATGCGCTGAGTATTACCGACCTGGCTTCGTGTACGTACCGGGCGGAGCGGTGCGTGGGGTTGCGGGGCGGGTCGTTGTTGGGGCCGGATGTGGAGTTGATGCGGAGCCGGTTTTTGAGTGCCGAGGTGGAAGCTGCGGTGGTTGCGGTTTGGGGGCGGTTGGGCCTGGGGTTGACGGTCGGGGTGGATGTGGAGCCGATGCTGGTGAAGAATCTGTCGCGATAGTCGGCTGTTCCGCGTACAATTCCGCCCATGTCTCGCTTGAATGTTCTCTCCGCGGCAATCCTGGCCGGTAGTCTTGCGGCGCTCATCGGTGTGCCTTCGACGGTGGACGCGCAATCCATCGCGACGAACTCCCCAACGCCGCTGTCGACCCGCGTGACCTCGTATAACATCGACGCCCATCTCGATACGGATAAGAAGTCTCTCGACGCGACGGAGACTCTCACGTACAAGAACCTGACGGGGCAGGCGCTCGTCGCTATTCCGTTCCATCTTTATCTGAACGCATTTCGGCCGCAGTCCACTTTTACCAGCGAGACACATTTCACCGGCGGCATCCGCGACTCCGAAAAAGACAATGACTACCCCGATGAAAAGCTCGGCAGCATCGCCATCTCGCAAATTTCGGCCGACAACTATGGCGACCTGATGCATGCGATGCACTTTACCGCGCCGGATGACAACAACAGCGAAGACCATACCGTGGCGGAAGTCAGTCTCCCTCACCCGCTCGCTCCGGGCGACACGATCACCTTCCACATCGCTTTTCACGATCAGTTTCCGCTCTCCATCGCGCGCAATGGCTACAAGCGGGACTTCATTATGGGAGGCCAGTGGTATCCGAAGCCCGGAGTCTTCTGGCACGGCGCCTGGAATTGCCACCAGTACCACTCGACGACGGAATTTTTCTCCGACTTTGGCACATTCAACGTCCGGCTGACCGTGCCGGACCGCTACGTTGTCGGAGCCAGCGGCGTTCCTACGGGCGACCGCGCGAATCCCAACGGCACCAGGACGCTCAGCTTCTACGGCGAAGACATAGGCGATTTCGCTTTCGCTGCGAGCCCTCACTTCACGGTCACCGATGGCGTCTATGCATCGTCGATGGGGCCGGTAAAGGTGCATGTTCTCGCCCTGGCTTCGCATCCTGCGGCTGGCCCACGCTATCGCGACATCATCCTGAAGACGCTTGCCGAGTTCGACCGCCGCTACGGGCCGTATCCGTACAAGATTGTCACGGTCATCGACCCCGAGCCCGGTTCCGAAATCGGGGGCATGGAATACCCCACGCTGTTCACCGGTGGCACCTCGTGGTATGAGCCGTCTCACATCACGGAAGTAACCGCGGAACATGAATTCGGCCATCAGTACTGGTATGGCATGGTCGCGACCAATGAGTTTGAAGATGCGTGGCTGGACGAAGGCATCAACTCCTACACCGAAGTCAACGTCCTGAGTGCGATCCTTGGCAGCAATACCTCCGTATTCGACCGTTCCTATGCGAGCGCCGGCGATTATGAACTCCAGCGCCTGATGTACATCGGGTCGCCGGATTACGATCCCGTGGTCCGCTGGGCATTCAAGTTTCGCAACTCCGCCTCTTACGGTGACGTCACCTATGGCAAGACCGCGACGCTGCTCGCCACGCTGGAAGGCATCATTGGCCGCGACACCATGGACGAGGCGATGCATGTCTACTTCATGAAGTTTCGCTTCACTCATCCCACCACCGAAGACTTCCTTCGTACGATCGAACAGGTCGCCGTTGCCCGCGGCCGCGCGACGGTCGCGACCGTGCCCACAGGTCTTTCCGGCGCCGGTTCGTCTATGGGCGTCGCTTCCATTCCGCCGGTGAACTCAAGCCTTCGTCCCTACTTCGACCAGGCCGTTTACGGCACACAGGTGCTCGACTACGCCGTCGACGGCATTGCTTCCGACCCGGTGCAATGGTGGCTTCCTGAACCGAAAGACGATAAGGCAAAGAAGCAGCTCCCTTACCTCACGACCGTGTATGTGCATCGCAAAGGCGACTTCGTGCTTCCCGTTACCGTTGAGATTGTTTTCGATGACGGCACGCGGTTGCGGGAACATTGGGACGGTATCGACCGCTGGACGAAATTCACTTACGTTCGGAACGCCAAGGTGGTGTCCGCCGAAATCGATCCGGACCACACCGTGCTTCTGGACACGGACCTCTTCAATAACAGCTACACCACAAACGCCGATGGCCTTCCTGCTCGCAAGCTGACGACAATCTGGTCCTCCGTACAGCAACTCTTTTCGCAGTTGGCCAGCTGGCTCGTTTAGCCCGGGTTGGTCAGTTCCGGCGCTCGTGTTTATCTCATTTCGATCTACGCAGAATGCAAGAGGCCCTCATGTCGCAGCAACGCAATGTTCTAACCGGCGGTTTGTCGCTTACCCTTCGCGCGTGGCCCGCGCTGCTTTGGACATACGTTTTCAACGTGGGCCTGGCTGTGCTGTTCTCCTGGCCGCTGCATAGGCAGTTATCGGCCATTACCGCTCATTCTTTTGCCGCGCAGCGGCTGGCGAGCGGCTTCGATCTGGGCACCTTGGCGGGCGTCGTCAGCAAGGCTGGAGAAGGTCCCGGCGCGGCGACGATGGGCAGCTTTTTTTCAATTTTCCTTTATCTGGTTTTCTACTTTCTGGTCGTTCCGGGGACACTCTTCTGCTACCAGACCGGCGCTCCGGCCCGTCTTTCGACCCTGCTCCAGACCGGCATCCTCTACTTTTGGCGATTCGTCCGCGTCACCCTCATCAGCCTCGCCGGATTTGTTATCGTCCTTGGGCCGTTGCTCGCGTTACGAAAAGTCTGGGACGCTCATGTCGACGAGCATATTGTCGGGCGCTCGGCCATGTGGCATGAACTGGTTGCACTGATTTTGATCGGTCTCGTGGCCGCGGCCCTCCGTGTGTACTTCGATCTGGTCGAGGTGTACACCGTGCAGTTGGGCCAGTTGTTGCGGCCTGCTGTGTCGAACCAAGCGGCCAGGCCCGATCGTCGCGTTCGCCGCGCCCTGAAGCCCGCCTGGCGTACTTTCCGGCGCAATTTTTTCCGCATTTATTGCACGTTTATCTTTTTGGCTTTGGGCGGACTGTCCGCGGTATTTGTCACGGCCCGCATGGCCATGCACTCGCTCGCGCAGCCTCGCGTGTGGCCGATGTTCCTGCTGGCACAGGTTGGATTGTTCTTGATGCTTCTCACCCGCTTTTGGCAGCGCGGGGCAGAGACCGCGCTTGCGTTGGACAGTCCAATCCTCGCCGAACTGCCTGTGGTGGTTGTGGTAGAGGAGCCTATTCTCGGACCCGCGCCGGTTGAGCCTAACGCGATTCCGCTGGAGGAGTAGGGCGCTACGGACGACAACTAAAAATCAATCGTTGCCCTTGGTGCAGACGTAGGCTTTCTGCATGTCGGCGCGGGCTTCGTTGACGGCGCCCTGGGTGTTGTCGTTGGTTTGGACGGCGAGGCGGTATTCGTTGACGGCGCGCTCGCGCTGGCCGGTGCAGTCGAAGATGCGGCCCAGCTCGATGTGGCCCCAGACTTCGGTCCACTTGGGGTCGCCGTCGCCGCGCAGAGCGTCGCGGAAGGTGTTGGCGGCGGACTGGTAATTCTTCTGCATGAAGAAGATTTCGCCCAGGCGATAGTTGGCCAGCGAGCTGGACTTGTTGGCGTCGAGCGCCTTCTGGTACTCGGCGATGGCGGCGACCAGGTCGCCCTGGGCCACCTCCTCCTGCCCGCGCAGGACGGCCACGCGGACGGCGAGGTCGGGTGTGGATTTGAGCAGCCAGCTGTCCGGGTCGATGGTGATGTGGCGAGGGCGGCCGAAGGTTTCGACGGTGTATTGCGACTCGTCGCCGGAGAGGTCGACGCGGCGGTCTTCGGTTTTGCCTTCGGTTTCGATGCGCAGCTCGACGGGCATGCGGAACAGGTCGAGGTCCTGCGTGACCGAGCCTACCGTGCGGAAGCCCTTGTTGTTTCCGAGGCGGAAAACGGTGTATTTGTCTCCAAAGTTGGGAGCGCCGGTGCCGTTGACCCACTGCGAGAAGAAGGAGGTGAGTTCGAGGTGGGACTGGGCTTCGGCGACCGCCTGGACGTTGGAGGTGCGGACGGGCTTGTCCGTAAATTGCGTCAGCAGGGTACGGAGGAAGGCATCGAAGGCGTCGTCGCCCATCTCCCAGCGGAGCATATGGAACACCATGGCGCCCTTTTCGAGGGTCATGGACTGAAACTGCGGCGAGAACGGGTCGGTGCGGCCGAGGGTGGAGAGCGGGTCGGTATCGTAGGCCAGCGCGCCCGCGGAGACGTCGGTGATCGCGCCCTCGAAAGCGGTTTTGCCGGCGGAGTCTTCGAGGTACATCAGCTCGCCGTAGCGGGACATGCCGTTGGTGATCCAGGCGTCGTTGAGGGTGTAGGGCGAGACCTGGTTGCCCCACCACTGGTGGGCGATGGTGTTGGCGAACAGGCGCGCGTTGCCGCGGTCGGGGCGGATGGCGATGACTTCAGGGCCCCAGGAGGCGGAGACGGCGTCGGCCGGAAGCTCAACCACGTCGAGCTTGCCGCTTTCGGCGGGGCCGAACAGGCTGGAGAAGAACTCGAACTCGCGGGCGACGGTGTTGGCGAAGTCGTGGGCTTTGTCCTTATTCTTCTCGGTCGTGAAGACGCGGATGTTGGCGATGCCGGGCGGGCTGTAGGGCTCGAGGAACTTGCCGGCGACGATGGTTCCGGGGAAGCCGGAGCGGGCCCAATTGAAGCTGTACTCGGTCTTGTCGCCGACGGTTTTCTGGCCGGTGAAGCCGCTGCCGACGACGCGCTCACCGGCCGGGACGGTGATGTGGG
>DASRLB010000065.1:0-4259 GCA_035648695.1 Acidobacteriaceae bacterium
TCAAGCTCAAGGGAGCGCACTACTTGCTTCGCGGGTTCGCGGGATTTATGGAAGATCAAGCCGCCTCCTTCATCACCGCCGACCTCGCACTGCAATGGGCTATGCTGCCTAGACGTGCTCAGTCCGCGTACTGGGCTCAGCGACTGATGGCCGTCCGTTGCTTTGCCCGTCACCACAGCGCCACGGATCCGCGCACGCAGATCCCGCCGCTGGAACTTCTGCGCTATCGTCCCCGACGCGCCCGCCCATACCTGTATACCGAGCAGGATATCGAGCGGTTGATGGCGGCTGCCAAAGCTTTGCGGCCGACCGGCGGTTTGCGTGGTCTGACCTACGCGACTCTTTTAGGCCTTCTATCGGTCACCGGACTGAGGATCAGCGAGGCACTGGCATTGACGTTTGCGGACGTCGATGGGCAGGCCGGTCTGCTGACGATTCGTAAAACCAAGTTTGGCAAAGCGCGTCTCGTTCCGCTCCATCCTTCGGCGCAGTGCGCTCTACTGCGTTACGCTCGGCAACGCGACGCCTATGTTGGCCGCCTGCCCATTCCACGTTTCTTTGTGTCGACCCATGGCAGGCCATTGACCGCCCAACAGGTTGGGAAGACATTCCGATTGCTGCGCCATCGAGTGGGCCTCCACGCGGCCGCACATTGGGACGAGCCCCAGTTGCATCACTTCCGGCACCGCCTGGCAACCGAGTCATTATTGCGATGGTACCGCTCGGGCGACGATGTCGAGCAGCGGTTGCCGGTCCTGTCCACGTTCCTCGGACATGGCAGCATTGCCTCGACTTACTGGTACCTGTCGAGCCACCCCGAGCTGATGGTACGGGCAATGCAGCGCCTCGAACAGCGCTGGGAGAAGTCGCCATGAGCGCTCCTTCGAGTCTGGCAACCCTGCTCGAACGGTTCTTTACTCAGCGGCTGATGACGCAGCGACAAGTCAGCCCCCACACGATTGCTTCATACCGAGACACGTTCCGCTTGTTTTTTCAGTTCGCACGTCGGCGGACGAAAAAGGCTCCCGGCGAGTTGGCGTTCTCGGATGTCGATGTCGACCTGGTCGAGGCGTTCTTGGGTGACTTGGAGAACGGCCGAGGCATCTGCGCGCGCAGCCGCAACTTGCGCCTGAGCGCCATTCGTTCGTTTTTTCGTTACGCTGCCTATTATGAGCCGTCCCACATCGCACGCATTCAAAAAATCCTCGTCATCCCAGCCAGGCGCCACGACCGCACGCTGGTAGGATTTCTCAGCAGGCCGGAAGTGGAGGCCTTGCTTGCGGCGCCGGATTTGCGCACATGGAACAGCCGGCGCGATCACGCCCTGTTGCTCGTCGCCTTTCAGACCGGCATGCGCCTATCCGAGCTGACAAGTTTGCGCCGTAGCGACGTCGAGTTGAATACCGGCGCGCACGCCCGGTGCTTGGGTAAAGGACGAAAGGAACGCTGCACGCCCCTCACCTCGCAAACGGTGAAGGTATTGAAGGCGTGGATGCGCGAACCGCTTCGAGGTTCGTCGGACATACTGTTTCCTACTGTTCACGGCGAACGCATGAGCGCCGACGCCGTGCAGTACTTGCTCGCCAAATACACGGCCATCGCTCGCAAGACATGCGTCTCATTGAGGAAAAAACGCGTGACGCCACATATGGCTCGACACACCGCGGCCCTGGAATTACTGCAGGCGGGTGTCGATTTGACGGTAATCGCTCTGTGGCTGGGCCATGAGTCGACCAAGACCACACAGATTTACTTGGATGCCAATCTAGCCTTGAAGGAAACGGCGCTTGCGAAGACGGCCTCATTTGCTGGTCGCATGAGTCGCTACCGGCCCGACGACCGAATGCTCCAGTTCCTCAACGGGCTATAGGAGCCAGGAAACTATGCCGAGCGGGAACTGCGCAAATCAGCGTGGCGTAGGGTGAAAACACACCCCGCTCGGCATAATCGCCCGCTCGGCATGTAGGTGAAAGTAACTCCATTTGATCGGACCTTTGAGTTTGCTGATATCCCAACTCCAAACCTGATTAGACTGGGTCGCTAGCAACTCCGGTTTGGAATAGACCGGATGTTGGCGTTGGCGGCGTCGTTCTCCGATTTGATTCGCGCCGGCCAGCACCCGATACATTGTGAGAGGTGGCTCGGGTTGTTCGGACAGATTTCCGTCCTCGATGAGTGGAAAGATCTGCCGTTGGGTTTGACACTGCGAGGCATTGTGCCTCATCTCTTGCTCTGCGGTCTTTTTTCATCGGTTCACACGCAGCGGAGCCTGACGCCGTAGGCGTTAGAAGCTTCGGGGCATTTTTCCGCGTCGCCTGATTGCAAGCGACCGCGTAGGAAGCCCGAGGCGCGCAGATCTTGAGTGACCCGCTACCTTGGCATCCCCCGATTGCTGATCTGTGCAACATGCGCACGCTCGTCATCCTTCAGGCCGCGATCGCCAGGGGCTCGCCGGCGGTGTTCTCGAAGTAGATTTCATCCGGTGTCTGATACTCGTGCGATTGATGGAGGCGCTCGCGGTTGTAGAAATCAAAATATCGGGTCAATCCGGCCTGAACCTCGCGGCCGTTCTCGTACGCGCGCAGATATACATCTTCGTATTTGACGCTGCGCCAGAGTCTTTCGATAAATACGTTGTCGATCCAGCGACCCTTGCCATCCATGCTAACGCACGTGTCTTCGCGCTTAAGCACCTCGGTCCACGCCTCGCTCGTAAACTGCGATCCCTGGTCGGTGTTCATGATCTCCGGCCCCCCGAACCGGGCAATGGCCTCCTCAAGCGCTTCGACACAAAAGTCCGGCGTCATGGTGTTCGAGACCCGAAACGAAAGCACCTTGCGGCTTGCCACATCCAGGATCGCCACCAGATACAAAAACCCATGCGCCATCGGTAGATACGTCAAATCACTTGCCCACACCTGGTTCGCCCGATCGATCGTGAGGCCCCCCAGCAGATAGGGGTAAATCTTTGCGTTGCGCGCCGGAATGCTCGTGCGCGGCCGGCGGTACAGCGCCTCGATGCCCATGCGGCGCATGAGAGTCGTCACGTGGACTCGGCCCACCTCAAATCCGTCCCGCACCAGACGCTTCGCGAGCCGCCGCGCCCCATAGAACGGATGCTTCAAGTGCAGCTCATCGATCCTGCGCATCAGAATCAAATCCTCTGTGCGCACCGGACGCGGCGTGTAATACACGCCGCTGCGATTAAGCCCAAGAACTTCGCACTGTCGGCTGACGCTCAGCTTCGACCCCTGATCCATCATCGCCGTGCGCTCGGACCGGAGAAACGACCGAGCGCTGAGTCTAAAAAATCCCTCTCGACCGTAAGTTCTCCGATCTTCGCGTGCAACGCGCGGATCCGTTCCCGATCGGCTGTACCTTCCACCGCGCCGGCGCCAAAAATACCCGCCGCCTGCTCCAGAAGCTGGCTCTTCCAACTCGTAATCTGGTTCGCGTGAACGTCATAATGTGCCGCTAGCTGCGCCAGCGTCTTCTCGCCCTTGAGGGCATCCAAAGCCACTCGCGCCTTGAAGACCGGTGAGTGGTTGCGTCTGGGTCGTCTCATCGGTACTGCTCCTCCGGTTAACGGAAAATATAGCAGCCCTTCCACTTAACGACCTGTCCGAAAAACTTAGGCCAGCTCTGTTGAATACCTCTTCAACTGCGCACCGCATTGGGCCAAACATATGTTTTTTTACCAAGCGAATGTTTTAGAGCTGGGGGCAACGAGCCGAAAGATTTTCTCTAGCTGATCATCAGCAAGGCCTGCTGGTCCGACCAAGGGGCCGGGGAACAATATCCCGCGAAGTCCTGAAGTAGGAATTCATCCAGACGTTCATCATAGTGTTCGAGCGCATTCCGCAACTCCCGACTCTCTAACGGAGATTGCTCTTTTAGCCCAAATGCATCGCGCAACTTTTTGGCTCTCGCCGTCGCAACACCGTCTCTTGAGGGCCAGAGAAGCGCGACACCGCTGCCATATGAGTGGGTTCCTATGGGAGTACGTGCACTTTTGCACCGCCGGCCGGTATCAGGGACGAAATGATGCAGTACCTTCACAATCTATGCCGGAGCATCTGGCTGGCGCTTGTTGCGATTCTCACGGCAATCATTGGGCTAAACCCATTCGGCAGCAGCTAATCGGTATAAGGGCCCCTACGGGGCCCTATAGTGAGCTAATCAGAGTAGGATCAGTCTGCGGGTACTAAAAGTTACGCTGCGACGATTTATCGCTTCAGAACGTCATCATAGTGAATAGG